>CAYOSS010000014.1:0-29455 GCA_964406705.1 uncultured Eubacteriales bacterium | reverse complement strand
CTGTAATCCTCCCGGCTTCCCGGCAAACTTTCGCGGAGGTATGAACTCCGCGAAATATCAGGATCAAATTAGAAGCGGCGGGGGGGATTGCCCTGCCGCTGCTCATATAATGTAATACAATACTTTGGGGAGCAGCCAAAACTCTCCAAAAATCTCTTGACATCCCTCTGTCAATCTGGTATAATGAAGCTACGAGAATGGGCTATGGGAGGTGCGAAGGATGGCTGTCCCCAAGAGCAGGTCGTCGAAAGCCCGCAAGAACAAAAGACGCTCCGCCGTTTGGACTATGAAGGGCCCGGCGCTGGTGAGATGCCCGCGCTGCGGAGAATATAAAGTTCCCCACAGGGCGTGTTCGGAGTGCGGGTACTACAACGGGAAAGAAGTTCTCCCCGGTAAAGCGGAAGCGGCGAAGTAGGCGAGGACGCGGCGAATCAAAGGCGGCGAGGGGTGACCTTGCCGTTTTTTAGTAACGGCGGCAAGCGGGGCGAAAACGGTCGGCGAATCGGCGGGAGCGAGCAGCGTGAAAAAAGACCGACGAGTCGGCGGGAGCAAGCAGTGTAAAAAACGGGTAGAAAGACAGCGGGAGGCGGGGGCGAAGTGCCGGTTAAAATTATGGGTGTCGAGCCCTCGTCCCCGGCGGAGAAAGCGGGTTTAATGCCGGGAGACACGCTGATTTCCATCAACGGCGCCGAGATAAACGACGTCTTAGACTACGGCTGGCTCGAGGCGGAGGACAACCCGACCGTTACCGTGGAGCGGGCCGGTGAGCGGACGACCCGCCGCGTTGCTAAAACTTCGGGCGAAAAGTTGGGGCTTTGCTTCGAGGATTTTCTGATGGACGAGCAGCGGTCCTGCCGGAATTCCTGCGTGTTTTGCTTTATAGACCAGCTCCCCAAGGGGCTGCGGGAAAGTCTCTACTTCAAGGATGACGATTCGCGGCTGTCCTTCCTCCTCGGCAACTACATCACCCTCACCAACCTCTCCGAGCGGGAAGTGGAGCGCATCATATCGATGAAAATCAGCCCCATTAACGTCTCGGTGCACACCACGAACCCCGAGCTTCGTGTGAAAATGATGCGCAACCGCTTCGCCGGGGAGTCTTTGAAACTGTTAAAAACCCTGTCCGACGGCGGGATAAAACTCAACTGCCAGTTGGTCCTCCTGCCCGGGGTAAACGACGGCGGGGAGCTGCGCCGGACGCTGAGCGACCTGCTGGAGCTTCGCGGCATAGGCAGCGTCGCCGCCGTGCCGGTGGGGCTCACGGGTCACAGAGAGGGGCTCCGGGAGCTTAGGGGTTTTTCCCGCGAGGAAGCGGCGGGGGTGCTGTCGGTAGTGGACGAGTTCCGCCGAAAAGCGGTCGCCACGCGCGGCGAGCCGGTGATATACGCCGCGGACGAGTTCTACATTTTGGCCGGGGAACCCATCCCGGGAGCCTCGTATTACGGGGATTTTCCGCAGTTGGAGGACGGCGTGGGCATGTGGGCGATGACGCTCTCCCAGGCGAGGGACGCGCTTCGCCGCGCCGGTCGGTCGCTCTTCCCCGTGAGAAGAACGGTAAGCGTCGCGACGGGGGAAGCCGCGGAGCCGCTGATACGCGAGATCGCCGGAATGTGCGAGAAGGTCTTCCGGGGGCTGAAGTGCGTCGTGTACGCCGTGCCCAACAGGTTTTTCGGGGGGAATATCACCGTATCGGGGCTTTTAACCGAAAGCGACATCGCGGGGGAACTACGGGACAAACCCTTGGGCGACGAGCTTCTCTTCCCCCGCAGCGCCCTGCGCCGGGAGGGGGACCTTTTTCTCGACGGAGGCACACCGGGCGAGTTGGAGGCCGCTCTCGGCGTTAAATGCACCCCCGTGGGCGACGACGGGGCGGAACTGGTCGCCGCGATAAGGGGAAAACCCCTCAAAGGAGGGAAACAATGACAGTCGTGATTGTGGGGCGGCCCAACGTGGGGAAATCCGCCCTGTTCAACAAGCTAACCGGCGGGCGGCGCGCCATAACCGACGATACGCCGGGGGTCACGAGGGATATACTCTACGGCGAGGCGGAATGGCGCGGGATCAAATTCACCCTGTCGGATTCCGGGGGGATATCGGGCGAGGACGGGCAGCTGCCGACTATAGTCACGCGGCAGGCTCTTGACGCGGCTAAGTCCGCCGACGCGGTGATATTCGTAACCGACGTTTCCTGCGGGGTCACAGAGGAGGACGAACGCGCCGCCGCCGCCATTCGCAAGCTTCACAAGCCCACCGTCTTAGCCTGCAACAAGTGCGACGGAGTGGGCGCGGTGCCGGCGGATATATACGCCTTCTACTCGTTGGGGCTGGGCGACCCGGTGGCGGTGTCCGCGCTGCACGGGCACGGCACGGGGGATCTCCTCGACAGGGTATTCGAGCTTTGTCCCCCCGCGCCGGCGGACGAGACGGGCGAGGGGATAAAA
Source organism: uncultured Eubacteriales bacterium (assembly GCA_964406705.1). GTDB lineage: Bacteria > Bacillota > Clostridia > Oscillospirales > Acutalibacteraceae > CAZRRV01. Next base: position 27,014 of record CAYOSS010000014.1, on the reverse strand, counting down.
GTCGCGATAATCGGGCGGCCCAACGCGGGCAAATCGTCCTTACTAAACCGGCTGTGCGGCAGCGACAGGGCCATAGTCTCCCCCGCCCCGGGGACTACGCGGGACACGGTCAACACCGAGGTCACCGTTAACGGGGATAAATTTTTGTTTGTGGACACGGCCGGACTGCGCCGGCAAGCGGGAGTGACCGAGAGGATAGAGCGCTTCAGCGTCCTTAGGGCAAAAGAAGCGGTCGAGCGCGCGGATGTCTGCGTGTTGGTGATAGACGGCGCGGCGGGCTTCGCGGAGCAGGACGCGAAAATCGCCGGCCTCGCCACGGACGCCGGAAAGGGGCTTGTCGTCGCTGTGAACAAGTGGGATTTGGCCGAGAGCGCGGGGCTGACGGTGAAAGGCTTCAAAAGCCGCCTCGCGGAGGGGCTGTCCTTCTGCCCCTGGGCGCCGGCGGAGTTTATCTCGGCCAAAACCGGGAGACGAGTGGGGCGTTTGCCGGAACTTATCAAAGCGGTGTCATTCGCCCGCGGGACGCGCATTCCCACGGGCCTTCTCAACGACTGCCTGACCGACGCCACCGAGCGGCAGCAGCCCCCCTCCGACAAAGGGCGGCGGCTCAAAATTTACTATATGACGGAAACCTCCGTCGCCCCGCCCACATTCACGGTCTTTTGCAACAGGAAGGACCTCTTCCACTTCTCCTACCTGCGCTACATCGAGAACACTCTCCGCGAAACATTCGACTTTACCGGGACGCCGATCAGGTTCGTTCTCCGCGAGCGCGGGGAAACCGGCGGGCAGAGCGAGTAAGACCGCTCGGGGCAGCGACAGACATCAACCGAAAGGATTTGAGGAATGAGCAAGGTAAGCGTGTTGGGCTCGGGGGGCTGGGGGCTGGCTCTCGCCATTTGCGCGGCGGAGAACTCCCACGATGTCACGGTGTGGACACCCTTCCCGGACGAGGCGAACACCATCGCGGAAAACCGCGAGCATAAATCTCTGCTGCCGGGAGTGAAAATCCCGGAGGAGATACGGGTCACCACGGACCTGCGCGAGGCTGACGGCTCGGATCTTGCGGTCCTTGCAGTCCCCTCGTTCGCGGTGAGAGAGACGGCGGCGAAATTGCGCGGCGTGCGCTTCGGCGCGGCGGTAAACGTCGCCAAGGGGCTGGAGCGGGGGAGCTGCCTGCGGCTATCCGAGGTGATACGCGAGGAGCTGCCGGGCGCGGATTTGGCGGTGCTGTCGGGACCCTCCCACGCGGAGGAGGTCGCGAGGCGCATACCGACGGCGGTGACGGTGGCGAGCGACAACCCGGGCGCCGCCGCGCTTGTCCAGCGTACCCTCTCGAACGGGTACTTCAGGATCTACACCAACACGGATATAATAGGCGTGGAGCTCGGCGGCGCGCTGAAAAACGTCATAGCGGTGGCGGCGGGATTCCTTGACGGCGCGGGGCTGGGAGATAACACAAAAGCCGCCCTTATCACAAGGGGGCTCGCTGAAATAGCGCGGCTTGGCGCGGCATGCGGCGGGCGGCGCGAGACGTTTATGGGGCTGGCCGGTCTCGGCGACCTCGTGGTGACCTGCACATCGGTGCACAGCCGCAACCACCGCTTCGGCGAAAAGGTGGGACGCGGCACGCCGGTCAAGGAGGCGCTCGCGGCTGTCGGCACGGTGGAGGGGTACTTCGCGACGGAGGCGGGCGCGGTGCTCGCCGCCAAAAAGGGCGTATCAATGCCGATCCTGGAGGAGTGCCACAAGGTGCTGTTCGAGGGGGAAAAACTCGAAAACTGCGTCGCGCGGCTGATGAACCGGGACGCCCGCCCGGAGGAGGACACCCTTTACCGTTAAGCTGTTAGGGCAACACCGCATAATGACCCAGCGTCAGACGCGCCTGATTTTTCGTCAGACGAAGCGAAAAGCGCGGGGAATACTTCCCCTATTGCCGAGCATTTTCGAGAGAGTTAACGGAAAATATGCGAGCAGATGACGTGCAATCATTGTGCGGTGTTGCCTCGAGTGGTCTATGCGCGCTCCCCCGCTCGCGGTGGCGCTACTCCCCTTCCTCCGCCAAAATGCGGCCCATCATAGTGCCCATAACGGAAGCCATCATTAGCCCGCGCGTCCAGCCGCTGGAGTCGCCCAAACAGTGGAGCCCGGCTATGCTGGTGGAAAGGGCGCCGTCCATCTTGACGCGGTTGCTGTAGAACTTCAGCTCGGGCGAGTAAAGCAGGGTCTCGGTGGACGCGAATCCGGGTACCACGTGGTCCACCGCCTGAATAAAGTTGATGATATTCACCATAGCGCGGTAGGGCATCGCGGCGGTGATGTCCCCCGCGACGGCGTCGGGGAGAGTGGGCCGCAAATTCGACTGAGACAGCTCCTTCTCCCAGGTGCGTTTGCCGTCGAGGATATCCCCGAACCGCTGCACTAAAATATGCCCCGCGCCCAACATATTGGTAAGCTCGCCGACCTTCTGCGCGTACTCTATGGGCTGGTTGAACGGCACGCTGAAGTTGTGGGAGCAGAGAATGGCAACGTTGGTGTTCTCGGATTTCGTCTCCTTATAGGAATGCCCGTTGACTACGGCGAGGTCGTTGTCGTAATTCTCCTGGCTGACGAAGCCGCCGGGGTTCTGGCAAAAGGTGCGCACCTTGTTCTTGAACGGCGGAGGGTAGCCTATCAGCTTGGACTCGTAGAGCACCTCGTTGACCGTCTCCATGACCTCGCTGCGGACCTCAACCCGCACGCCGATATCCACCGTCCCCGGCTGGTGGGCGATATTGTGCTCTCCGCAAAGCTTCTCGAGCCAGTCCGCGCCACGCCTGCCCGTCGCGATGACGGTGTGATCCGCTTCCACGATAAGCTCGGTACCGCCACGGCGCGCTATGACGCCCTTGCAGACGTCGCCGTCTAACAGCAGGTCTGTGCACTCGGTGCCGAAAAGCAGCTCCACCCCGCGCGAGACCAGGTAATTCTCTATGGCCCCGTAAATCTCCCGAGCCTTCTCCGTGCCCAAATGGCGGATGGGGCAGTCAACCAGCTTTAGCCCCGCCATTATCGCCCGTTTGCGGATTTCCTTAACCTCGGCGGAGTTGTTTACCCCCTCCACCTTGGTATCGGCGCCGAATTCGAGGTAAATCCCGTCGACATAGGATATAAGCTCGCGGACGGTGTTCTCCCCCACCAACTGCGGGAAATCCCCGCCCACCTCGGGGCTGAGCGACAGCTTGCCGTCGGAGAACGCGCCCGCTCCCGAGAACCCGGTGGTGATGTGGCAGTAGGGCTTGCAGTGGGCGCACTGACCGGTGCTCTGCTTGGGGCAGCGCCGCTGCTCCACGGGGGCGCCCTTCTCGATTATGGCGATCTTCCGCCGCGAGCCGCGCCGCAGCATCTCGAGGGCGGTGAATATCCCCGCCGGGCCCGCTCCCACAATTACTATGTCGCTTTTCAACGCCGCTACCTCCTTGGTACCACGCGCACATCGCTCGCCAAAACACCCCGGGGCGCCGCAGTAGCGGGCTTGCCGCCGGGGTTCGACTTATGTTTTAACATCGATAATCGTCTTACTGCAATACAGACGGGATTTGTCTTGTAGCTTGCCGCCGGAGTTCGTTCTATAGCAAACCCGCCGGGATTCGTCTTATGCCTTGCCGCAGGGGCTCGTCTTGTAGCTTGCCGCCGGGGTCAGTCATACCGCGGCACCGCCGGGCGAAGAGCAGGATAAGGGACAGGAGCCAGGTGAGAAGCAGGACAGGGATCGGGCGGGAGCCGGACGAAGAACCGGACAGGAGCCGGGCGGGGAACACGGCGGAGAGCCGAACGGCTCGCGGCGTCCGGCGCGGGGTCCGACACGGTACCGCCCGCGCAAAAAACAGCACCGCCTCCGGGCTTTCCGGCGGCGGTGTGGTCCGAGTGACTGGAGTCGAACCAGCGGCCTCTTGAACCCCATTCAAGCGCTCTACCAAACTGAGCTACACCCGGTCGCCTATCGGACAACTCACAGTATAGCACAACAGCGCGGCGAATGCAAGCGTTATTTTTTCCGTTTTCGCGGCGGCGCCCCCCTCGGCAAAATTTCCCCGGGGCGGGGTAAAAAACGCTTGAAAACTCCCCCCGGATGATGTAAAATAAACAACCGGGAGAAAGGCTATTTAGGAGGGGTAAGTTTTGAAAGTTCTGGTAATCAACGCGGGAAGCTCGTCGCTGAAATATCAGCTTATAGATATGTCGGACGAGAGCGTGATAGCGAAAGGCGTATGCGAGAGGATCGGGGAATCCGGCGTCATTACGCACAAGGCGAACGGACTGTCGCTGAAGCGCGATGTCAGCTTCCCGACGCATAAGGAGGCCATTGACGCCTGCGTCGCGGCGCTCACCACGGGCGAGGGCAAGGTTATAAACTCGGTGCGCGAAATCTCCGCCGTGGGGCACAGAGTGGTGCAGGGCGGAGATATTTTCCACAAATCCTGCCTTATAGACGACGACGTTATGCGAAAAATCGGCGAATTGGGAGCCTTGGCTCCCCTCCACAACCCCGCTCACCTGTTGGGGATCAAGGCGTGCAGGGCGGTCCTGGGCGACGACGTGCCGCAGGTCGCGGTGTTCGATACCGCGTTCCACCAGACCATTCCGCCCATCGCGTACACCTACGCCCTTCCCTACGAGTACACGGAAAAGTACGATATCCGGCGGTACGGCTTCCACGGGACTTCCCACAGATACGTAAGCTCCCGCTGCGCCGAGCTGCTGGGAAACCCCGAGCACAGCAGAATTATCACCTGCCACTTGGGCAACGGCTGCTCCGTCGCGGCGGTAGTGGACGGCAAGTGCGCCGACACCAGCATGGGCTTCACCCCGCTCGACGGGCTTGTGATGGGCACCCGCTGCGGCTCGGTAGACCCCTCCGCCATCACCTACTTAATGGAGAAGGAGAACCTCACCGCAGCCCAGACGGACGAGATCCTCAATAAAAAGTCCGGGCTGCTCGGCGTGTCGGGGGTGTCCAACGACAGCAGGGACGTTGAGACCGCCGCGAAAGCGGGCAACAAGCGGGCGGCTCTGGCATTCGAGATGCAGGAGTACAGCATCCTAAAGACGGTGGGCTCGTACATCGCGGTGATGGGCGGCGCGGACGCCATTGTGTTCACCGGAGGCATTGGGGAAAACAACCCCGGCGTACGGGAGTACGTCTGCCGGAGACTGGAGTTTATGGGGCTCACAGTCGACGCGGAGAAGAATAAGCTGAGGGGGCAGGAAGCGGAGATTTCCGCGCCCGGCTCGCGGCTGCGAGCTTTCGTGATTCCCACCGACGAGGAGCTTGTGATAGCCCGCGACACCGCCGCTCTCACGGAAGGGAAAGTGATATAATGCTGACCGGCGAGCTGATCGGGAAGATAAAGTCCGGCGCGTACGACGGCGCGTTCCGCAGGCTCTACGGCGACACGGCCGCGGCGAGGGAGCGTTATATCGCGGCGGTGGAGAGCTACAAATCGATTTACGGCGAGGGGGATGTCTCACTTTACAGCGCCCCGGGCAGGACGGAGGTCGGGGGCAACCACACCGACCACCAGCACGGCAAAGTGTTGGCGGGGAGCGTCAATTTAGATGTTATCGCGGTCGCGGGGGCGAACGGAAAGGACACCGTCGCGGTCAAATCCGAGGGTTACCCGGAGGATGTAATAACCCTGCGCGACCTTTCGCCCAAGGCTGACGAGGAGGGCAAGGCCGCCGCGCTAGTGCGGGGAATGTGCTCCCTCACGCGGGAGGCCGGCTACCCCGTCGCCGGGTTTAACGCGTACACCACTTCAAACGTGCTGAAGGGCTCCGGGCTCTCGTCCTCGGCGGCGTTCGAGGTGCTGCTCGGCAACATCATAAGCGGGCTGTTCTGCGGGGGCGGCATCTCGCCCGTGGAAATAGCCAAAATGGGGCAAAGGGCGGAGAACGTCTTCTTCGGAAAGCCCTGCGGGCTTATGGACCAGACCGCGAGCGCGGTGGGCGGGTTCACCTCGATTGATTTCGCCGACCCCGCGAACCCCGTGATTGACAGCGTGTCCTTCGACTTAGCTGCGGCGGGGTATTCGCTTTGCATAGTGAACACCGGCGGCAACCACGCGGACCTCACCGCCGACTACGCCGGGATTACCGAGGAGTGCCGCTCCGTGGCCCGCTTCTTCGGGAAGGAAGTGCTCCACGACGTGCCGGAAGAAACAGTTCTCCGCGCTATCTCTGAGCTTCGCGCCGCGGTGGGGGACAGGGCCGTGCTGAGGGCCCTGCACTTCTTCCGGGAAACCGTCCGCGCCGGGGACGAGGCCACGGCGCTGAAGGAGGGCCGCTTCGCCGACTTCCTGCGGCTCGTGAGAGAGTCGGGTGAGTCGTCTTATAAATACCTGCAAAACGTATATTCCCCCGAGAACCCGGGCGAGCAGGGGCTGTCGCTGGCGCTGTGCCTCGCCGAAAGCGTTTTGGGCGAGCGGGGAGCCGCGAGGGTGCACGGAGGCGGCTTCGCGGGGACCATTCAAAGCTTTGTCCCGGGCGACCTGCTGGGCAGCTTCCGCCGCGAAATGGAAGCCGTGTTCGGCGCGGGGCAGGTTTACACGCTTAGCATCAGACCCGTGGGCGGCGTCGCCGTCACGGAGGACTTATAAGGGGCGTTGGAGTTGCTGAAGTTGATTGATAACAGCGTGTGGGAGCTTGGCGCGAACGTCACGCTTACCGGCCTTGTGATTGTGTTCCTCGCGCTGATACTGCTTGTGGTGATCCTCTCGATTTTCTCCGGGGTGTTCGGGCGCGTCGGCAAAAAGAAAGCCGCTCCCCGCCCCGTGGAGACGCCTCCCGCCGTGTATAATGCCCCCGCGCCCGCTCCCGCGGCGAGCGACGGGGTCGGCGACGAGATCGTGGCGGTCATAGCCGCCGCCGTCGAGTGCGCCTACTCCGACACGGGTAAGAAGCCCGTCATTAAGAGCGTCACGCCCTCTAAAAAGGGCCGCTCGGCCTGGGGCGCGGCGGGGGTAGCCGACAATACAAGGGCGTTTTAAGAGAACTTCGCGTTATTGGAGTGTGAACAATGTTTCGGGAATTTGTCGATACCGTCGGCGGGATATTAGGCGAGTCCGGGTTCGCTCAGCTCTTCACCGGCGACGGGTGGAAAAATCTCATTATGATCGGCGTGGCGTGCGTGCTGCTCTTCCTCGCTATCAAGAAGCAGTACGAGCCGCTGCTACTGCTGCCCATCGCGTTCGGGATGCTGCTCGCCAACCTGCCCGGCGCGGAGATGTTCCACAGCGAGATATTTAACCCCAACACCGACCCCGAGGTCTTGGCGGCTATGTTCGGCGAGGGAGTCCGCTTCTGGGAGGACGGGCATTTGCTCGTGGGGCAGGTCGCGAAATACGGCGGGCTGTTGGATATACTCTACCTCGGGGTAAAATTGGGGATCTACCCGCCGCTCATATTCCTCGGGATCGGCGCTATGACGGACTTCGGGCCGCTGATCAGCAACCCGAAAAGCTTCTTACTGGGAGCGGCGGCGCAGGCGGGGATCTTCTTCGCGTTTATCGGGGCGTTGCTGCTCGGTATGTCCCCCGAGGTCGCCGCGTCAATCGGGATTATAGGCGGCGCGGACGGGCCCACGGCTATATTCGTAACCTCCAAGCTCGCGCCGGAATACTTGGGGCCCATAGCGGTCGCGGCGTACTCCTATATGGCGCTCGTCCCCGTGATCCAGCCGCCGATAATGAAGCTGCTCACTACAAAGAAGGAGCGGCGCATCAGAATGGCGCAACTGCGCACCGTCTCCAAGACGGAAAAGATCATCTTTCCGATCCTTGTCACCATACTGGTTTCACTGCTGCTCCCCTCCGCCGCGCCGCTGGTCGGAATGCTGATGCTCGGCAACCTGATGAAAGAAAGCGGCGTTGTGGACCGCATTTGCAAGACGGCTCAAAACGAACTTATGAACATCGTCACCATCTTCTTAGGGCTGACGGTCGGGGCTACCACGAACGGCGCCACCTTCTTACAGGTCGACACGCTGAAGATTATCGCTATGGGTCTGCTCGCGTTCTGCGTGGGAACGGCGGCGGGCGTCCTCTTCGGAAAGCTTATGTGCCTGCTCACCCACGGCAAAGTCAACCCTCTGATCGGCTCGGCGGGGGTCTCGGCGGTGCCTATGGCGGCGCGCGTCTCCCAGCGCGTGGCGCAGGAGGAGGACCCCGGCAACTTCCTGCTGATGCACGCTATGGGCCCCAACGTCGCGGGTGTTATAGGCTCGGCGGTGGCGGCGGGAGTACTTCTCAATATGTTGGGGTAGCCCCCGCGCGATGAGCAAACTCGACCAGGAGAGGGCCCCCATTTACGAGGCGCTGGAAAAGTTCAGGGGGATGAGGATAGTCCCGTTCGACGTCCCCGGGCATAAGCACGGGCGGGGCAACCCGGAGATGACCGCGTTCTTAGGCGAGCGGTGCGTCAGCGTCGACGTGAACAGTATGAAGCCGTTGGACAACCTCTGCCACCCCACTTCGGTGATCTTGGAGGCGGAGGAACTGGCGGCGGACGCGTTCGGCGCGGCGCACGCCTTCCTGATGGTGGGCGGCACTACCAGCGCGGTGCAGAGTATGGTGCTCTCCGTCTGCAAGCAGGGGGATAAGATAATCCTGCCGCGAAACGTCCACCGCAGCGTGATAAACGCCTTAGTGCTCTGCGGGGCGGTGCCGGTTTACATCAATCCCGGCGTCAACAGCCGGCTGGGCATTTCGCTCGGGATGAAAAGGGACCTTGTCGCCAAGGCCATAAGGGAGAACCCGGACGCAGTCGCGGTGCTCGTCAACAACCCGACCTACTACGGGATCTGCAGCGACCTTCGCGCCATAGTAAAAATGGCTCACGACGCGGGAATGCTCTGCCTCGCGGACGAGGCGCACGGCACCCACTTCTACTTCGGGGAAAACCTCCCCGTCTCCGCTATGGAAGCCGGCGCGGACTTCTCCGCCGTATCGATGCACAAGAGCGGCGGGAGCCTTACGCAGTCAAGCTTCCTGCTGACGGGGCCCGGCGTCTCGGCGGGGTATGTGCGGCAGATAATTAACCTCACACAAACCACCTCCGCCAGCTATCTGCTGATGTCGAGCCTCGATATCAGCCGGCGTAACCTGGCGCTCAGGGGTAAAACGGTCTTCCGGCGGCTTCTCGAAATCGCGGAGTACGCGAGGGAGGAAGTCAACACGATAGGCGGGTACTACGCCTTCGGGAGAGAGTTGGTCGACGGCGACAGCATATTCGACTTTGATGCGACGAAACTCAGCGTCCACACGCGGGATATTGGGCTCGCGGGGATAGAAGTCTACGACATTCTCCGGGACGAGTACGATATACAAATAGAGTTCGGCGATATAGGCAACATTTTGGCGTATCTCTCGATAGGCGACCGCCCGCAGGAGGTGGAGAGACTCGTGAGCGCGCTGGCCGAGATCCGCCGCGAGTACCAGAAGGACCCGGCGGGGCTTTTGTCGCAGGAATATATAGACCCCGAAGTCGTGGCGGGCCCGCAGGAGGCGTTTTACGCCAAAAAGCGCACCCTCCCCCTGAAGGACAGCGAGGGGTACGTCAGCAGCGAGTTCGTGATGTGCTACCCGCCCGGGATCCCCGTGTTGGCACCGGGGGAGCGCATCACGGGGCAAATCCTCCGCTACATCGCCTACGCCAAGGAGAAGGGCTGCTCGCTCACAGGGCCCGAAGACCCGGATATCAACAACATCAACGTCATCGCCTGACGGCGGAAAGGGGTGCCGCGCAAGTGGAGCTGTGGTTCAGCGAATTTCATGCGCCGGACGTCAAGCATTCCATACGGGTGACGCGCCACCTCTATTCCGAGCGCAGCGACTACCAGCAAATCGACATCTTCGAGACGCCGGAATTCGGGCGAGTTTTGGCGCTGGACGGCAACGTGATGCTCACAGAGCGGGATGAGTTCATCTACGACGAGATGATCACCCACGTGCCTATGGCGGTTCACCCCGACGCGCGGGACATTTTGGTGATCGGCGCGGGGGACGGGGGCGTGGTGAAGGAGCTCACCCGATACGACGGTGTGGAGCGGATCGACCTCGTGGAAATGGACCCTCAGGTGCTCGACGCCTGCCGGATTTACCTCCCGGAAAACGCCTGCCGTCTTGACGACGAGCGGGTGCACATCCACTACGAAAACGGGCTGCGCTTTATTCGCCGCTGCCAGGGCGCGTACGACCTGATAATTGTGGACTCTACGGACCCGTTCGGCCCCTCCGAGGGGCTTTTCACCAAAGAATTTTACGGGAACTGCTACCACGCTCTGCGCCCGGACGGGATAATGGTCAACCAGCAGGGAAGCCCGTTCTACAGCCACGACGCCGAGGCGATGAAGCGCAGCCACAAGAGAATAGCTGACACCTTCCCCATCAGCCGGGTGTACCAGGCGCATATCCCGACTTACGCCGCCGGGTACTGGCTGTTCGGATTCGCGAGCAAACGCTATCACCCCATAGACGATTTGGACGCCAAACGCTGGCTCGGCTACCGCCTCGAGACCCGCTACTACACGACACATCTCCATGTGGGCTCGTTTTACCTCCCCGCGTTTTTGGAGGAGATGCTGCGGGAGGTGGAGCACAACGGATAAGCGCAACCCGCCGTTCTTGGGGTGCCAGGCGGCGTTCGACGAGGCCGGCGCCGTCATTTTCGGCGCGCCCTTCGACTCCACGGCAAGCTACCGTCCCGGCTCGCGGTTCGGCCCCGCCGCTATGAGAAACGAGAGCTACGGGCTCGAGACCTACAGCCCCTACCTCGACCGGGATTTAAGCGAGATAAGCGTCTGCGATGCGGGAGATTTGGAGCTGCCCTTCGGCGACCCGCGCCCCGCCCTGAGGCTGATATACGAGAGATCGCGGGAGATACTCTCCGCCGAAAAAATACCCGTAATGTTAGGCGGGGAGCATTTGGTGACCCTCGCGGCGGTAGGCGCGGCGGCGGAAAAGTACCCCGGCTTGGCGGTTATTCACTTCGACGCTCACGCGGACCTGCGCGAAGGCTACCTCGGTGAGAAGCTCAGCCACGCCACGGTTATGCGTCGGTGCTACGATCTCCTGGGCGGCGGGCGGATTTACCAGTTCGGCGTCAGGAGCGGCGACGGGGAGGAGTTCGCCTTCGCGAGAACGGGGGCGGTGTCAATGACCCGCTTCGATTTTCGGGGGCTTCACGACACTGTGGAAAAGCTGCGCCGTGCCGGCATCCCTGTCTATCTCACTGTTGACCTCGATGTGCTGGATCCCGGAGTATTCCCCGGGACGGGGACGCCGGAGCCGGGCGGAGTGACGTTCGAGCAGCTGAGGCTCGCCGTCGGGGAGGCTTGCGGGGCCAAAATAGTGGGCGCGGACTTGGTGGAGCTGGCCCCCACGCTTAACGGGAGCGGGGTCTCCACCGCGGTCGCAAACAAGATACTGCGCGAGTTGCTGCTCGGCATACTATAATAGTCAAAAGGGAGGTCGCGCTTTGGCGAGAGTGCTTTTGATTGGTTGCGGAGGTGTAGGCTCCGTCGCTGCGGCCAAATGCTGCGAGGCGAGCGAGGTTTTCGGGGAACTTTGTATCGCCTCACGCAATATCGGCAAGTGCGACGCGCTCGCCGAGCGGCTGCGGCCGGGCACCGACACCCAAATCACCACGGCCTCGGTTGACGCGGACGACACCCACCAGGTCGCGGCGCTGATCTCCTCATATAAGCCCGATCTCGTGATGAACATCGCCCTCCCCTACCAGGATCTCAGCATTATGGAGGCATGCCTTCAGTGCGGCGTAAACTACCTCGACACCGCCAACTACGAGCCGGAGGATATAACGGAGCCGGTCTGGCGGGAAAAGTACGAGAAGCGCTGCCGTGAGAAGGGGTTTTCCTCCTACTTCGAGTACGGGCCGCAGTGGGAGTACGGGAAGCGGTTCCGGGAGGCGGGGCTCACCGCTCTGCTCGGATGCGGCTTTGACCCGGGTGTCACTCAAAGCTACTGCGCGTGGGCGGCGAGGCACGAGTTTGACAGAATTGATACCATAGACATCTTGGACTGCAACGGCGGGGACAACGGTCTTCCCTTCGCCACCAATTTTAACCCGGAAATCAACCTTCGGGAGGTCTCCGCGCCGGGCAGTTACTGGGAAAACGGCGCCTGGGTGGAAGTCCCCGCGATGAGTGTAAAGCGGCGCTACGACTTTGACGGGGTGGGCGAGCGGGATATGTACCTGCTCCACCACGAGGAAATAGAGTCCTTAGCTCGGAATATCCCCGATGTACGGCGGATCCGCTTCTTTATGACGTTCTCGGAAAACTACCTCCGACATATGCGGTGCCTCGGCGACGTGGGAATGCTCTCCACCGAGCCCGTCACGTTCGAGGGGAAGGAAATCATCCCGATAAAGTTTCTCAAAGCTCTGCTCCCCGACCCCGCTACATTGGGGGCGAGGACGCGGGGCAAGACCAACATCGGCTGCGTGTTCACCGGGGAAAAGGACGGCAAACGCAAATCCTACGCGCTCTACAATATCTGCGACCACGAGGAGTGCTACCGCGAGCTCGGCTCTCAAGCGGTGAGCTACACCACCGGCGTCCCCGCCATGTGCGGCGCGCTGATGCTGCTGACCGGGAAATGGGCGGACAAGGGCGTCCACACGGTGGAGGAGTTTGACCCGGACCCCTTTTTAGCCGCTCTCTCGCGGTACGGGCTTCCCACGCGTGAGTGCCACGACCCCGTGTTGGTGGAATGACCCGCGACACACGCCCCCCGTTCGGGATATTGGCGGGGCGCGACCCCGTCGAGCTTTTCCGGGGACTGCCCTCACCCTGCTACGTCATATCGGAAGAGAAGCTCCGGCGCAACGGCGAGATTATGGCGGGTGTGCGGAAACACTGCGGGGCCAAAATGCTGTTGGCGCAGAAGGCGTTCTCAAATTACGGGCTGTATCCCGTCTTGGCGCCGTACCTTGACGGGACGGAGGCCAGCGGGCTCTACGAAGCGCGCCTCGGGCGGGAGGAAATGCCGGGCGAGGTGCACGTGTTTTCCGCCGGGTACACGGGCGAGGAGTTCACCGAAGTGCTCAAATACGCGGACTGCGTTGTTTTTAACTCCGTCGCGCAGTTGGCAAAATTCGCGCCCGCGGCGAAGGCGGTCGGGAAGAGCGTGGGGCTCCGCGTAAACCCGGAATGCTCCACTATGGGCGCGGATCACGCCCTGTACGACCCCTGCTCCCCCGGCAGCCGACTCGGCGTCACGCGGGAACAGTGGGACGGGAATATGACGGACGCGCTGCTCCGGCTGATTGACGGACTTCACTTCCACACCCTCTGCGAACAGGACGCGGACGACTTGGAGACCACTCTCGCCGCGTTCGACGAAAAGTTCGGCGACGTCGCCCCGGCTATGAAGTGGCTGAACTTCGGCGGCGGGCACCATATTACCCGCCCGGGGTATAATATCCCGCTCTTGGAAGAATGCGTGACGCGCGCGCGGGAGAGGTACGGCGCGGAGGTTTACTTGGAGCCGGGAGAGGCATGGGCGCTTGACGCGGGGTTCGCGGTCTCAAGGGTGCTCGATATAGTGGAGAACGGCTTTACCCGCACCGCCGTCCTCGATATCAGCGCGGCGTGCCATATGCCGGATGTCCTCGAAATGCCCTACACCCCGCCCGTCTACGGGGCTGGTGACCCAGATGACACGCCCTACCGCTACCGCCTCGCGGGGAGGACCTGCCTCGAGGGGGATGTTATGGGAGACTACTCCTTCCCCGAGCCGCTAAACCCCGGCGACACGGTGGTTTTCGGGGATATGGCGATATACTCCGTCTGCAAGAACAACACCTTTAACGGTATGCCGCTGCCCGCTGTTTACGCTATGACGGAAGGCGGGGGTTTCCGGCGGCTGGCGTCGTTCGGCTACCGCGATTTTAAGACACGACTGGGAAATTAGGGGGACATTCAGATGAAGCTCGGCATTGTGGGTCTGCCCAACGTGGGCAAGTCCACGCTTTTTAACGCTATTACCAACGCGGGTGCGGAAGCCGCGAATTACCCGTTTTGCACCATAGACCCGAACGTCGGCGTGGTGAACGTCCCCGACCCTCGGCTGGATTGGCTCGCCGAGCTGTATCACCCCGCGAAATACACTCCCGCAACCATCGAGTTTGTGGATATAGCGGGGCTTGTCAAGGGCGCGAGCAAGGGCGAGGGGCTGGGCAACAAGTTCCTCTCGCACATCCGCGAGGTTGACGCGATAGTCCACGTAGTGCGCTGTTTCGAGAGCGGCGACATAGTCCACGTGGAGGGCTCCGTAGACCCCGTCCGCGACATAGAGACGGTCAACTTGGAGCTGATTTTGGCGGATATGGACACCCTGAAGCGGCGCATCGATAAGACCGAGAAGGCCGCCAAGGGGGATAAATCCTTGGGCAAGGAATTGGAGCTTCTGCAAAGGGTGTATTCCGCGCTGTGCGACGAAAAGCCAGCACGCTCCGTCGCCGTGGCGGAGGACGAGGAGGAAGTTTACTCCACGCTGGGGCTGCTCACCCAAAAGCCCGTGATATACGCCTGCAACTTGGGCGAAAACGACTTCTTGGGCGGGTTGGAGAGCAACGAACACTTAAAACGGGTGGAGAAGCTGGCCACGGAGGAAGGCGCGGAGGTGTTCCCCATATGCGCCGAGTTGGAGGACCAAATAGCGGGGCTCTCGCCCGAAGATAAACGGCTCTTCCTCGACGACTTGGGGCTCGACCGCTCGGGGCTGGAGCGGCTCATACCCACCTGCTACCGGCTGTTGGGGCTAATCTCCTTTTTGACGGCCGGCGAGCAGGAGGTCAGAGCTTGGACTATTAAAGACGGCACAAAGGCCCCCGCCGCCGCCGGGAAGATCCACAGCGACTTCGAGCGGGGCTTCATCAGAGCGGAAGTGGTGCCGTTCGAGACGCTGAAGGAGTGCGGCAGCCTCGCCGCGGCGAAGGAGAAGGGGTTTGTCCGCAGCGAGGGCAAGGAGTACGCAATGCGAGACGGCGACGTGGTGCTGTTCCGCTTTAACGTATAAGGAGGTAAAAATATGGCGACAAGAATTTCCATGGAAACGGCGAAGGTAGTCTCGCGCATGCCGGACGATCAGGCAATCAGGACCCTGGCGGGCGCCGGGTTCGACTGCGTTGATTTCTCCTTCGGCGCGAACGACGTCTCCTGGCGCGGCGCGGACGCCCCCGCCTACGACCCGTACGAGGCCGCGAGACAGATCCGCGCCCTCGCGGACGAGTTGGGGATCGTGTTTAACCAGTCCCACACCCCCTTCACCACAAACCCTCAGGATGAAGAGCGCTTCGGGATAACGGTGAAGTGCATAGAGATTTCCTCGATCTTGGGCGTGAAGCAGACTGTCGTCCACCCGCTGCATTACCTCACCTACAAGGGCAACGAGGCAAGGCTCAAAGAGGAGAATATGACGTTCTTCCGGCGGCTCCTCCCCTACGCCGAGCGGTGCGGCGTCAGAATTGCCACGGAGAATATGTGGCAAATCGATCACAACCGAGGCTACATCGTGCACGATGTCTGCGCCTCGCCGGAGGAATTTTGCGATTACATAGACGAGATTGACTCCCCCTACTTCGTGGCGTGCCTTGACATCGGACACTGCGCTCTCGTCGGCGAGGACCCCGCCGCGATGATCCGGGCGCTGGGGCACGACCGTCTCCACGCCCTGCACGTACACGACAACGATTATTTGCACGACACCCACACGATCCCCGGCAACGGCAAAATCAATTACGCCCCAATCTTAGAGGCGCTGGCGGACATTGACTACGACGGGGACTACACTCTTGAGGCGGGCAACTTCCTCGACGGGTTCGAGACGGAGTTTATCCCGCAAGGGGTCAAGTTTATGGCGGAGCGCGCCCGCTACCAGGCGGATATCCTCGACAGGCTGCGCAAAAAGTAACCGTTTCCCCCGCCCCGGCAACATTCAAAATACCGTATAACACAGCAATCCGCGCGAGGTGAGTACCGCCTGAGTACCCCGCCCCGCGCGGATTTGATTACTTCCCGTAGCAGTTAGCCTGTCGCACCGACCGGCGCGCTGCTCATACTTACCTGAGAGTTGGACTGCCTCGCGAGTTGCCGCTCTGATCCGGCTTACTCCACGTCCTGCAGGGCGTCGTAGCCTTCCTCGCCGGTGCGGACCTTCACCACGTTCTCCACGTCGTAGACGAAGATCTTGCCGTCGCCTATATGCCCGGTGTACAGGACCTTCTTGGCGGTCTCGATTACCGCCCTCACCGGGACTTTGCTCACAACGATTTCGACCTGGATCTTGGGCAGCAGGCTGGGCTCTATCGCGACGCCGCGGTAGAACTCGGGCTTGCCCTTCTGCACCCCGCAGCCCATCACGTGGGTGACCGTCATCCCGGTGATCCCGATGGACATCATCGCGTTCTTAAGGGGCTCCAACATACGCTCCTTGCAGATGATCTCCACCTTGGTGAACTTGATCCCGTTCTCGTCGCGGCGGGGCTTCTCGTACGTGGGCTTGCTGCTGACCTCGACCGCCTCCGCCACAGGCACGTCGCCCGTGACCACGGTGGGGTTGTCCTCCTCGATCGACTCCGGCAGGAACGCGAACCCGGCGTAAGCGCTGGGCAGCCCGTGCTCGGGGCCGTCCAACCCGGCGAGCTCCTCCTCGCGGCTGACGCGGAGCCCGAAGCACTTCTTGATGATGTTAAAGGTGATTATCATAGTGACCGTCGTCCAGGACGCGACCGCCAACAGCCCGATTACCTGGAGAAGGAGCTGCCTGCCGTTCCCGGTGTAGAAGAGACCGGTCTTGTAGTCAAATAACCCGACCGCCAAAGTCCCCCAAATGCCGTTCGCGAAGTGGACTCCGATCGCGCCGACGGGGTCATCGATGTGAAGCTTAAGGTCAAGGAACTCGATCACGAGAACGACAAGGATCCCGGCCACAAGCCCTATAATCGCGGCGCCGAGAGCGTCCACATTCGCACACCCGGCCGTGACCGCCACCAGGCCCGCTAAAGAGCCGTTGAGGGTCATCGAGACATCGGGCTTGCCGTTCTTGATCCAGGTGAAGATCATCGTAGCGCAGGTCGCGACACCGGCGGAAATGGTGGTCGTCCCGAAGATTTGCGCCAACTGCTTGCCGTCCGACGCGGCGGCGCCGTTAAACCCGTACCAGCCGAACCAGAGGATGAACACTCCGAGCGCGCCGAGGGCTATCGAGTGCCCGGGGATGGCGTGAACCTTGGTCTTGCCGGTTTTGGGGTCCTTGGTGTACTTCCCGATACGGGGCCCGAGCATAATCGCGCCGATCAGAGCGCTGATGCCGCCCACCATATGAATGAGGCAGGAACCGGCGAAATCCACAAACTCGGGAGCGCCCTCGCCGAAGAGGTTTTGCCCCAGCCGGGTGAGCCAGCCTCCGCCCCACACCCAATGCGCCTCTATGGGGTAAACCACCGCGCTGATCACCCCGCTGTAAACGCAGTAGGAGATGAAGCGCGTCCTCTCCGCCATAGCGCCCGACACAATGGTCGCCGCCGTAGCGCAGAACACCAAGTTGAACACAAACTGGAACCAATCGAAGTTGGAAAAGTCGGTGAAAATGCGGAAGTTAGGCTTGCCGATAAGTCCGAAGAAGGTGTCCTCGCCGAGCAGGAGCCCTCCGCCCAGCAGCACGAACACGACGGTGCCGATGCAGAAGTCCATAAGGTTCTTCATAAGTATGTTGCCGGAGTTCTTCGCCCTGGTAAAGCCGGTCTCCACCATAGCGAACCCCGCCTGCATGAAGAACACCAGCGCGGCTCCCATCAAGTACCATACGCCCTTGACCCCGAAGATGTTGGATAGCAGTTCCTTTAGAGTGTCCACACATATCCCCCCAAAATTATAAGGCGCACTCCGCCGGGGACAGCTAAGCCCCGGACGGAACACGCCTTTGTGTTCGCTAAAACGCTAAAATACTCGGTTCGCTACACCCTGAAGATCAAGTCCCCGTAGCTGGGAACGGGCCAGTCGCTCTCGGCGGTGAGCGTCTCGGCGGCGTCAACAGCCGCTCTGAGCTCCGCCATAGCGGGGATAACCTCGTCGTGGTAGAGACGTGCCTGGCTGTACGCGTCACCCTCGCCCGCCGCCTTCTTCTCGACTGCCGACAGCTCGTCCGCCGCCGCAAGGATCTTGGCGGAGAGGGCAGACAGCTCCTTCAGGGGCTCGGTTTCCGCCGCGCAGTCGGCGTCGGCGCAGACAGCTTTCTTCACCGCCACGGTATCGGCCAACTTCTTCACGTAGCCCGAAACGGCGGGGAGGTAATCCTTCTTCGCCATATCGAGCATGGTGAGTGCCTCGATGTTGACCACCTTGGAGTAGTTCTCCAGCGAGATCTCGTATTTTGAGACGAGCTCGGCCTTGGAGTACACCTTGTGGTCCGAAAACAGCTTGATGTTCTTTTCGGAGATGAGCACCGGGAGGGCGTCGGGTGTGGATTTTAGGTTGAGAAGCCCGCGTGCCTCGGCCTCGCGCGGCCACTCGTCGGAGTACCCGTTCCCGTTGAAGATGATGCGCCTGTGGTCCTTGATTGTCTGCTTCACAAGGTCGTTCATAGCCTCGGTGAAGTCCGGCGCGCCCTCCAAGATGTCCGCGAACTGCTTCAGTTCCTCCGCGACGATGGTGTTCAGCACCGTGTTGGGGTCGGCGACGGACGCCGTGGAGCCGGGCATGCGGAACTCGAACTTGTTCCCGGTGAAGGCGAAGGGTGAAGTGCGGTTGCGGTCGGTGTTGTCCTTCGGGAAGGAGGGCAGCACGTCGACACCCAACTCCATCTTGGGGATCTTCTCGCCGGTGTAATGCTCGCCGCTCACTATGGCCTCTAAAATGGCGTTCAGCTCGTCGCCCACGAACATTGAGATAATGGCGGGCGGCGCCTCGTTCGCGCCCAGGCGGTGGTCGTTCCCGGCGGAGGCGACGGACACCCGCAGCAAATCCTGATACTCATCGACAGCCTTGATCACCGCCGCTAAGAACAGCAGGAACTGCGCGTTCTCGGCGGGAGTCTTGCCGGGGTCGAGGAGGTTCACCCCGGTGTCGGTGGACATCGACCAGTTGTTGTGCTTGCCACTCCCGTTTATCCCGGCGAAGGGCTTCTCATGTAGCAGACAGACAAGCCCGTGCTTCTGCGCCACCTTCTTCATCATTTCCATTGTGAGCTGGTTGTGGTCGGTGGCGATGTTGGTCGTCGCGTAAATGGGAGCCAACTCGTGCTGGGCGGGGGCGACCTCGTTGTGCTTGGTCTTCGCCGGGATGCCCAACTTCCACAGCTCCTCGTCGAGATCGCGCATATACTCGACGATCCGGGGCTTGATGGAGCCGAAATAGTGGTCCTCCAGCTCCTGCCCCTTGGGAGCGGGCGCGCCGAACAGCGTCCTCCCGCAGTAAATCAGATCCTTGCGGCGGTCGTAGTACTGCTTGTCGATGAGGAAGTACTCCTGCTCCGGGCCCACGGTGGTGACAATCCGCTTCGCCGTGGTGTTGCCGAACAGCCGCAAAATCCGCAGGCCCTGCTCGCTGATCGCCTCCATAGAGCGAAGCAGCGGGGTCTTCTTGTCCAGCACCTCGCCGGTGTAGGAACAAAACGCGGTGGGAATGCAAAGAGTGCCGTCTTTAATAAACGCGTAGGAAGTCGGGTCCCAGGCTGTGTAGCCCCTCGCCTCGAACGTGGCACGAAGCCCCCCGGAGGGGAAGCTCGACGCGTCCGGCTCACCCTTGATCAGCTCCTTGCCCGAAAACTCCATAATCACCCGCCCGTCGTCCGTGGGGGAAATGAAGCTGTCGTGCTTCTCGGCGGTGACGCCCGTCATAGGCTGGAACCAGTGGGTGAAGTGGGTCGCGCCCTTCTCCAGCGCCCAGTCCTTCATAGCGTTAGCGACGGTGTTCGCGACGCTGAGGTCGAGGGGCTTGCCGTCGTGGACCGTCTTCTTGAGAGCCTTGTAGGTCTCCTTGGGGAGCCTCTCCTTCATCGTCGCGTCGTTGAATACGTTGCTACCGTAAAGCTCCGTAACCTTGCACATAGCCGCCACCAGATCCTTTCTTCGCAAAAGACGCCGCGAATGGAAGATAAACCCCCGCCCGCAGCGCCATTGCTGTTATGTCACTATTATATACCGAACTTCCCACGGTGTCAATACCGATTTGTTACGTTTTTAGCGCGCTACACTTAATTTTCTGAAGTTGTGGCGGAACCGGCTGAAGACGTGCTTCCCGCCGCGCCGTTTCTTAAATCCGTCTGTCGATACTCTGCGCGAACCTGCTCCAGCCCCTCGCCCACAAGCGCCATCGTGCGCTCGTATGAAGCCTTGGCGGCCTCCGCAGTCGCGTCCGGGAGCCCGAACTCCGTCTTCCAGTCCGCCCCGGGGTGAAGCGGCAAAATCTGATAGTGCCGCGACGTGTCGGTGTGCAGCCAAACCCAAGTCGGCACGATGTCCACACCGCTCAGCACCACGGAGCCGTCCGGGTTCTTGGTGAAGCTGGTCTCAAATATGACCCCGTCCTCGGTATGCCCGGTGTTAAAATCCATTCGCTCCTTGCGCTGATTGGAAACGGCGTTGCCCATGGAGTAGAGACACACCGCCTGCCGACCCGTCTCGCCGGTCACCACCTCGAGGGGCTCCACCACGTGGGGGTGACCGCCCACTATCACATCTACTCCCGCGTCCGCGATGCGAAGCGCCATTTTCTTTTGCCAGTCATTCGGCTGGAGACGGTACTCGTCCCCCCAATGAATGTAGAGGATCACGGCCTCGGCCCCCGCAGAGCGCATTTCTTCCACATAGCCCGAAAGTTCCGCGTAAAAGCTCTCCAAATCGGCGTAGGTGAACGAGTTTATCAGAGGCGCGGATTCCTCCGCAAGACGAATACCGTTGAGCGTCTTAGCCCCGCCGACTCTCCCCGTCTCGTAGGTGTAATTGACAAGACCGAAGGTTATCCCGCCGATATTCTTAACTAAATACGGCTTATCCCCCACGGCTCGCGTGCCTATGTGGTCAAGACCGCTGGCGTTCAGCACCTCCACTGTGCGGTTGAACCCGGCAAGCCCGGTGTCATAGCTGTGGTTGTTGGCGGAAAGGAGCATATCAATGCCAGAAAGGCGGGCGGCGTCCACCAACGTGTCGGGCGAGGAAAAGACCGGGTAGCCGCTGTAGGGGCGCTCGGGGCCCGCCAAAGTAACCTCAAGGTTCGCCACCATATAATCGTACGCGGCAAAGTCCCCCGCGACGTAGCGGAACATATCGGTAAAATCGTAACCGGAGGGCTTGTAGGCGGAGAGGATGGGGTCGTGTATCAGCAGGTCGCCCGTGCACCCGAGGGTCACCGTTACCGGGTCGGGCAGTTTAACCTCGGAGGACGCCGGCGCAGAGGAGGGCGACGCGTCTCCCCTGCCCCGCTTTATTAAGAACCTCGCTCCCACAGCCGTGCCGGCTAACAATACCGCGGCAGCCGCAACAAGGCTTATAATCCTGCCGACCCGGTATTTGCGCTTGCTCGTCATATCCCCGACCCCTACGGCTCCTCGCGCCGCTCTGTTTTACGCAGCGCGGCCTCCACAAGCCCCTTGAAAAGCGGGTGGGCGCGGTTGGGGCGGCTCTTAAATTCCGGGTGGAACTGCACTCCCACGAAGAAATCGTTTTCCGGGATCTCCACGGTCTCGACGATAGTCCCGTCGGGGGAGGTGCCGCTCACGCGAAGGCCCGCGTTCTCCAACAGCTCGCGGTATTCGTTGTTAAACTCGTAGCGGTGACGGTGGCGCTCGTTCACCCGGGCGGCTCCGTAGCACCTGTGCATCACGGTGCCGAAGCGGATCTGGCAGGGATAGCTGCCGAGGCGCATCGTCCCGCCCTTCTGTATGCCGCTGTACTGATCCGGCATAAACGCGATCACGGGGTGGCGGGTCGTATCGCTGAACTCGCCCGAATTGGCATCGGAAAGCCCGCAGACGTTCCTCGCAAACTCGATCACCGCGATTTGCATACCGAGACAAATGCCGAGATAGGGCACGTTGTTCTCCCTCGCGTACTTGGCGGCGGCGATTTTGCCCTCTATCCCCCGGTTGCCGAACCCTCCCGGAATGAGGATCCCGCCGCAGCCGGAGAGCACCTCGGCTACGTTCTCGTCGGTGATACACTCGGAATCGACCCACTTAATCTCCACGTCAGCGCCGTACACAAACCCGGCGTGGTTGAGCGCCTCCGCGACCGAAAGGTAGGCGTCGTGAAGCTTCACGTATTTCCCCACAAGAGCGATAGTCACCGAGCGGGACCTGTTCGCTATCTGCTCCAACATCGCCTTCCACTCGGTGAGATCCGGCTCGGGGGTAGTGAGCCCCAACTCCCGGCAAACTATATCGGAGAAGCGGCTTTTCTCCAGCATAAGAGGCACTTCGTACAGCACCGGGATAGTGACGTTTTGAATGACGCAGTCGGGCTTGACGTTGCAGAAAAGGGAAATCTTGCTGACGATGTTCTCGTCCACCGGCTCGTCGCTGCGCAGCACTATGATATCCGGGAAAATCCCGAACGACTGCAGCTGCTTCACCGAATGCTGAGTGGGCTTCGACTTATGCTCGCCCGAGCTTTTGATGTATGGCACCAGCGTGACGTGGACAAACAGGCAGTTCTCCTGGCCCACCTCGTGCGCCACCTGGCGTATCGCCTCTATGAAAGGCTGGCTCTCAATATCGCCTATAGTCCCGCCTATTTCCGTGATGACGACGTCCGCGCCCGCCTAGTTGCCCACGGAATAGATAAAGTCCTTAATCTCGCCGGTGATGTGCGGGATGACCTGCACCGTCTCGCCCAGATACTCGCCCTTGCGTTCCTTATTCAGCACGTTCCAGTAAACCTTACCGGTGGTGAGGTTGGAATACTTGTTGAGATCCTCGTCGATGAACCTCTCGTAATGCCCCAAGTCAAGGTCGGTCTCAAGCCCGTCGTCGGTCACAAACACCTCCCCGTGCTGATAGGGGCTCATCGTGCCGGGGTCTACGTTGATGTACGGGTCAAGCTTTTGCGCGGCGACTTTCAGCCCCCTCGCCTTTAGGAGCCTGCCCAGCGACGCCGCCGTAATGCCCTTTCCCAGCCCCGACACAACGCCCCCGGTAACGAAAATGTACTTGGTCATACTGCACTCCCTAACATTGGTATGTTTTGATAACCGTCTCGGCGACTTCCTTTTTGGAGACGCGGTCGTCCATAGCCCGCTTCTCTATGTAACGGTGCGCCTCGGGCTCGCTCATCCCGCGGAACTCTATCAGCAGGCACTTGGCGAAGTCCACGCTCTTGATCTCGTCCATCTTGGCCCGGAGCTTGGAGCACTCCTTCTCCGCGGCGCGGACACGCTGCCTCGAGGCGAGGAGAATATTCTGCGCCTGGCGGAAAAGTATCACGGAAAAGGGCTTGGCGAGCACCAAAACACCGCTGTTCTCCGTCTTGGAGCAAATCTCGTCGAAAATTTCCGCCTTGCAGAAAAGCATAACCGACGCCCCGCCCGCCGCCGCCTGGAGTGCCAAATCAACTCCGCTCTCATCCCGCAGCGGGGAGTTTACTATAACCGCGTCGAAGTCCCGTTCCATAAGAGCGCGCCGTGCCTCGCCTCCGCTTTCGGGGAATGTGAGGGGGCGCCTGAACGCGCCCGAAAGCTGACCCGCTATAATCTCGCGGCTCTTTCCCCCGGGGGAAACGACCATGGCGCTGTAGGAAAACCTCTGTGCCGTGTCCATCCGCTAACGCCCTGTGGCGGGCGCGGTATAGATATCTACGATTTCCCTCGGCAGCACGCCGCGCACAAACTCGCTCCCGGCGGCAAGGGAGGCGGCCTCCTCCATTGTTTTGGGGAGCGCCTCGAATCCGCGCAGGTACTTAGGGTCGGCGGCAAGCTTCTCCTCGCTGAAGGGGGCGGGCGGCGTCAGCCCGCGCTCCACGCCGTCAAGCCCGGCGTATATCAACAGCGCGAAGGCAAGATAGGGGTTCGCCTTGGGATCGGGGGAGCGCAGCTTGATAAGCCCCAACTCCTGCTCGTAAAGGGGGCTGTGAATAAGTCTCCCGCTGTTCTCGGTCGACCAGGCTACGTAACCCGGGGCCCGCCTCGCGCCAAGCCGGCTGTAAGAGCGGGGTGTGGGATTGAGGAAGACCGTAATCTCGCGTATGCGCGCCAATATTCCCGCCAAAAACGACGCGCGCAGGGTGTCGTCCCGCCCGTCCTCGCCCTCCACGCGAATGTTGATGTGGAGCCCGTTCCCCGGGCGATCGGGCAGGGGCAGCGGGTCAAACCGCGCGGTAAGCCCACTTATGGCAGAGAGCGCCTCCACAACCGATTTATAAGTAGTAACATCGTCCGCCGCGTGGAGGGGAGCGGCGCACTTGAAGGTGATCTCGTTTTGCCCGGGACCCCGCTCGTGGCGCGAGGTCTGGGGGGCTATGCCCATCTCCTCAAGAGCGAGGCAAATCTCCCGGCGGATGTTCTCCCCCTTGTCGAGCGGGGCGATGTCCATATACCCGCCGCCGTCGAGCGGCTCCTCGGTGGGGGCGCCGCGTTCGTCGTTCTTAAAAAGGTAGAACTCGCACTCCGTGCCGAATATGCAGTTGACGTGTCTTTCTCTGAGCTTTTCCTCCGCGCGGCGCAGTATCTCCCGCCCGTCAAGCGGGTAAGGGGTGCCGTCGGGGCGTTTAATATGGCAGAAGAACCGCGCCACTCCCCCCTGCGCGGGGCGCCAGGGCAGCACAGTGAGCGTCCTGTAGTCGGGGACCAAAAAGAGATCCGACGCGGCTAACTTCCCCGCGTCGCCAAACGCGTCCGCGTCTATCAGCACCCCGGAACTGAACGCTCTGGGCAGCTCCGGCGGCTGGACAGAGATGTTCTTCTGAGTGCCGTAGGCGTCGCAAAACGCGAGCCTTAGAAACTGAATATCGTTTTCCTTTATAAACTCGAGTGTCTCCTCTTCGGAGCGGAACATCGCGGCTCACCTCCACCGAGCAAAATGCGTGCCACCACGGTTTTATTTTACCACGCCCGGCGCGGCAGGTCAAGGGTAAATGATAATTTCGGGGATAATCCGAGATAAGGCTCTTCTTCTTGCGGCAGATAACCGGTAGGCGGCAGATGATTGACGCGTGCATGGGGGGGTGCCTCTCACTGCGGGGGTAGCTTCGCGTTGACGGGGGGCTCCGGTTCCGCCTGTTAGGGGTAATTTATCTTGCTTCCTGGATAACTTATTTGCATTTTCCGGCGCGGCTGGAAACAGTAAGAAAACCGCCCGCAAAGCGGAACAGGTCCGCCATAGCGTCAGAGAGCGGGGAAACCCCGCATATAAATTAGCCTTGACATAACCGCCCCGCCACGGTAAAATAAAGGAGCATTGGCAAGATACGCTTCTGCTATAATTACCATATTCGGGGTGATTGCGTTTGTTCCCGAGGCTCAGGAAATTTCTCTACGATAAGGGCAGAGCGGCAGCGACAAAGCTGCTGATCCCCGCCGCGCAAAGGTACGCGAGGCGGCGCGTCGCCCGCGAAACCGGCGAAAATGACCTCGTGATAGTCTACCCTTTCGCCCTCGGCGATACACTCTACTCCTTAGCGTATTTGGAGGCCATAGCCCGCAAATACCCCGAAAAACGCTTCATATTCGTCACCTATAATAAGTATAAAAGCATAGTTGAAACCTTCCACCCGGAACGTTACGTGACCGTCTACTACACGCCGGGCAAGGGGCGGGCTATGTTCGTCGTCAAGAGCATAGCGGCTAACATCGGCAACCCCGCCGCGTGGCTGCGCGACAGGATCATCAACATCCCGTTCGGGATTATGTCCGCGTCGCCCGATTACGCGCGGACCGGCACGGATTTTCTCGCTGGCATTAGAAAATTCTTCCATTTAGAGGAGAATACTCCGATTAACTACCTAACTATAGCATCCAACCCCCCCCCCATCAACTGTCTGTATTCCTGATTTCGAAGAGTGCCACTCGCGCGCGGTCGTGCTGAACCCCTACTCCAAGTCCGAGGACGCGGGGCATGAGGGGAACAAATTCTTCGCCGAATGCGCTAAAATCCTCGGTGAAAAGGGCTACCTCGTCTACACAAACGTCGTGGGCGGCCAAAGGACGGTGCCGGGGAGCCGGGAGCTGCGCTGCGGCGTGGAGGACCTGTACCGCATCGCGGGGAAAATCCCGCTGATAGTCTCGCTGAGGAGCGGCATTTTAGACGTCGTCGCGCCGACCGGGGTGAATATGTTCTCCGTCTGCAGTCACAAGTTCCACTACATCTGGCATAATCTGGAAAAATGGGGGACAGCCGGCAAAGTAAGGAACATCCTGTATAAGGAAGACGCCCCGGGTGAGGCGGAGCGTCTTTTGACTGAATTTAACGGGTTTTTAGCTGAGTTGGACATGTGACACGGCTCGTACCCGGTTGCTCGGACGCGAGTCTGACGGTTACGCGGACGCGGATCGGGCGGGTTACCGCAAATATGTGAGTGGCACAAATCATAACACACCGCGTGAAAAGCACTATAATAAGACAAAATCCGCCCATTGCGAGCGGATTTTCCCGTATCCCCTGAAAACCGAACAAAGGAAGCCGAAAACTTAAAGGGAAGAAAAGGAAGCCCTCGGTCTATTAGTACTGCCAAGCTGAGTGCCTCGCGGCACTTACACACGCAGCCTATCAACCCGGTAGTCTACCGGGGACCTTACCAGCTTAAAGCTGTGGGATATCTAATCTTGAGGTTGGCTTCACGCTTAGATGCTTTCAGCGTTTATCCAAACCGCACATAGCTGCTCGGCTATGCTCCTGGCGGAACAACCGATGCACCAGAGGTGCGTCCATCCCGGTCCTCTCGTACTAGGGACAGCCCCTCTCAAATATCCAACGCCCACGACAGATAGGGACCGAACTGTCTCACGACGTTCTGAACCCAGCTCG
>CAYOSS010000013.1:29535-30333 GCA_964406705.1 uncultured Eubacteriales bacterium | reverse complement strand
GGAAGCTCGCCGCTGGCGATTGGGGCTCAGCGCTTCGGGGGTAGCTTTTTGCTTGGTGGTCGAGGGGTAGCTCACGGGTACAGGGCAAGCCTTTTCGCCCGTAGGGGGCAGCCACCAAGCTCTCGGCGGGCAGGGCGGAGCCGGAACCCCCGGTACCGGCGGACTATCCCATAAATCGCTGTGCTTCCGGGGGGGGGACTGCCGATTTCCACCGGGCTCCCCCCGCGATAGCGAACCCACGGGCTCCCCCGGCAGGGCCCCCCCGCACACCCGCGAGCTACCCCCAACCACCGGGCAAAAAGCTGCCCCACAAGCACCGGGCCCCGAACGATAGCGGCGAGCTTTCCCGAACCTGCGAGCCTTTTGTACCGGGCTCGGCGGACCTCGAATGAATACGGCAAGGTCCCGGAGCCGGCGCCGGCGGGATCTCCGGGTCTTCCTCGCGAAGCGAAGCACAAGAGCTGCGGTCAAGGTGGCGGCTGCCCCATAACCTCCCTGTGTCCGGCGTTGAAGTAGGCCGGCGCGCTGAACTTCTTTTCTGTCCGCTTTTCTTCTTTCAGCCGCGCCCGTCGGCGCAGAGAAGAAAAGCGGACACGTTCCCCAGCAAAGCTGGAAAAAATTAGAAAGCTAACTTCGCGTTAGCGAGAAGAAGCCCCCGGTGCCGGGCAAAGCCATCCCCCTCCCCCGCGAAGCCCCTCGTGCGAAGCAGGACAAGCTCACCCTAAACGGGCGAAGCAAATCTACCGGCGTCACCGAGCCACCCCCGCGCAGCGAGACCCAGTTGGGGGGGGGGGCGGG
>CAYOSS010000013.1:0-29525 GCA_964406705.1 uncultured Eubacteriales bacterium | reverse complement strand
CCCCCCCCCCCCCGAGCAAGGCGGAACCAGAGGAGCCCCCGGCCCCGCAGCAGCCTTCAATTTCCCCTTTACAAACCCTTCCCGCCGGGGTATAATAATATGAAGGACTTTTACGGCAGGAGGAGGAACACGCGATGTTCTACGCGGCGGAGGACAACCGCATCAAGACATACGGCCGCTGGGGCGCGGACGGGGACGCGCTTACCTGCACGGCGTGCGGCGGCAAGATCGAGTTCCGCTACACCGGGGAGCAGGCGGTCCTGCGGTTCGACACGGCGTTCAACGCCCCTCCCTACCCGCACATATGGCTCCGGGTGGACGGCGGCGCGAGGGTGGAGGCGGCACTCTGCGATTTTCTCCGGGTATCGGCCCCGGGCGAGGGGCCCCACCTCGTGGAGGCGGTCTACAAGTCCGCGATGGAGCAGCAGTCGCGCTGGTACAGCCTTTTGGTGGGCAAGGTCACCTTCCGGGGGGTGTACGCGGACGGGTTAGCCGCGTCGCCCGTTTCCAATAAGAAGACAATCGAGTTCGTGGGGGACTCCATCACCGAGGGGGTGCTGATTGACACCGCCACCGTCAACGAGCGGGAGAACCTCGACTGGGACCAAAAGCAGCGCCCCTATCAGGACGACGTCACCGCGACATACGCGTATCTCGCCGCCGAAGCCTTGGGGCTGGAGCCGCTCTTTACGGCGTACGGGGCCGTGGGGGTCACCAAGGGCGGGTGCGGGGGAGTACCGAGGTGCGCCGAGGGGTACCCATACGCGTTCGACGGGGTGAGGAAGCGCTACTCCAACCCGGATTTTATCCTTATAAACCACGGGACGAACGACCGCGTGGGCCCGGCGGATGTCTTTGTCTCCCGCTACCGCGAGCTGCTCCGCCTTATCGCGGAGGACTCCCCCCTCTCCCGGGTGATAGTGCTCCCTCCCTTCTGCGGGGCGTTCCGCGAAGAGCTGCGGCGTCTGGTGGGCGATTATAACCGCGAGACGGGGCGGGGGGTCGCGTTTATAGACTCCTCCGGGTGGATCCCGCCCGAGCCGGTCCACCCCACGCGCGAGGGGCATAAGGAGGTCGCGAGGAGGCTTATTCCGGCGCTGAGAGAGATAACGGAGGAAACATCGCGGGCGGCGGCGGAGCGGAGTGCCGCTGACGGCGGGCTCCGTAACGCGGGGGACGGGTCACCCTATTCCGGAGACAAGACCGGTAACGCCGGAACCGGGTCACCCGGCTTTGAGGGGCGGCCCGGCGTTACCGCGGACACCTCGCGGGCGGCGGAGCCGGGCACAGCGGTGGGTAAATCCCGCGGCGCGGAGGGCGGCCTCCGTTAGAGGGGAGTTCGCGGTGAACAGCGAGCAGCTGATAGAGCAAATCAAGAGGAACATCAGAAGCCTAGGGCAGCGGGAAACCGCCTCCCCCGTCTACCGCGAGGAGAGTATCCCCCCGCGCGACCGGACAAGGCCAGTGGCGGTTCCGGCGCGCGTCCGGCAGATGTACGCGCTGGCGCTCGGCGGGGAGTCCTACTACTGCAACGACAGCCGGCTCTTCTACCGCCAGGCTAAGTTTATGGAGGACTACACCGACAGTTTCCCCTACGAGGGCGACGACGACTTCGTCTACCCCACTTACCAGAGCCTCGGCGTGGAGAAGCTGCGCGGGTACTTCACCTGGCGCGGCAGGGTCCGGGCGGGCGAGTACCCCGACGCGCCGGGCTCCTTCATCATCATCCGCGCCTACGAGCTGATAAACCGCGTGGGAGCGGGCACGGCTAAGGAAGGTTTCTCGGCGCTTTGCGGCCTCTGGCGGCGCTACGGGGATAAAAGCCCGCAAATCGGGAAACGGCTCACCCGCTGGGCGGAGGATTACGCGGTGTTCTACGGTATCCCGCCGGGCAGCGTCCCCCCCGAGATATTCGGCAGGGAGCGGGACGACGCACTGGGCGCGCTGCTGCGCTACGGGAGCGTCCCCGACGGGGAGCTTTACTCCGCGATATGCCGCTTCTCCTCCTACAACCCGGAAAACTCCGCCTTTTACAAGGCGCGGCCCGAGCTTGTGCGGCGGGCGGTGCCGAGGGTCTGGCGCGCGGTCGCGGATTACTTCGCCAAACGCCGCAAGCGCTCCTTCTTCGAGCAGCTTTTCGGCTACCGCGCCCGCTCGTATTACGATATGTTCTCCGGGGCGATTTTCTACGCGGACGGGGACCACCCCCCCTGCGATTACACGGTGAGCGACGTCAAGCGGTACTCCTGCCGGCAGGGGGTGTGGACCTGCGAGAAGTACTATATAGGCGCTAAGAAGAACCAGACCGTCGGCGAGATGCTCCGCGCCATCGATCAGGGACTGCGGGCCGCCACCGGCTTCAAGGCGACGACAAAGGGCGGCGAGGCGCTGCCCAAGTACCTCCGGGAAATCATCGAGAAGGAAGTCGCGTTAGTAGCCGGGGAGTGGAGGGAAGCGGAACGGGCCGCCGCCGCGCCGAGGGTGGAGCTGGATTTATCCCGGCTGGGCGAGATCAGGGCCGCCGCCGACGTTACGCGGGACCGCCTGCTGACCGACGAGGAGACGGACCCGCCCCCCGCCGACCCCGCCGCCCGGCAGACAGAAGGGACCGCGCCGGGCGAGCCGGTGAGTCAGTGGGGCGACTACGCCACGGTGAGCGAGCCGGCGGGCTTCGGCTGGCAAGCCCCCGTGCCGGGCAACCCGGCAGGCTTTAGCGGACAACTCCCCGCTTCAGGCGAGATAGCCCCCGCTTCAGGCGAGCCGACCAACACGGGCGACCCGAGGGGTCACCACTACGGCGGCACCGCGCGGGGGGCGGCGGGGAGCACCCCCGGCTCTGGCGCGGCATATCCCGGAACAGCGCCCGGTGGGGCTCCGACTCCCGGAAAAATAGAAGACGGCGCGGCTCCGTCCCCCGGCAAGACCACGGACGAGGCGGCAACCCCGAACGGCACGGCTCCGCCCCCCAACGGAAGAGGAGGCGAGCCGGCGGGTCGGCGGGACGGTTACACCGTGCCGTTCGAGCCGGCGAGTTTCGGCGGGCAACCCCCCGCGCCGGGCGAGCAAGCCCCCGCTTCAGGCGAGCCGACCAACCCGGGCAACCCGGCGGATCAGCGGGGCGGTTATACCGCGCCGGGCGACCCGGTGAGTCAGTGGGGCGATTACATCGCGGCGGGCGGGCAACCCCCCGCTTCAGGTGAGCCGACCAACCCGGGCAACCCGGCGGACCGGCGAGGCGACTACGCCACAGCAAGCGGGCCGGCAGGCTTTAGCGGACAACTCCCCGCTTCAGGAAAGCAAGCCAACCAGGGCGACCCGGGGGGTCACCACTGCGGCGGCACCGCGCGGGGGGCGGCGGGGAGCACCCCCGGCTCTGGCGCGGCATATCCCGGAACAGCGCCCGGTGGGGCTCCGACTCCCGGAAAAATAGAAGACGGCGCGGCTCCGTCCCCCGGCAAGACCACGGACGAGGCGGCAACCCCGGGCGACCCGGCGGGTCGGCGGGGCGACTACGCCGCAGCGGGCGGGCAAGCCAACCCGAGCAGGGCGACAAGCTCGAGCGGACAGGCAACCCCGGGCGGCCCCGCTCCCTCCCCCATAGGTCCCTCGCCCGGAGACGCCTCCTCCCCCGCCCTCGACGAGACGACGAGGGAGTTCCTCGGGCTGCTGCTTAGCGGCGGGGACTACAAACGCTACCTGCTCTCGCGGGGGGTGACGCCGGACATCGCGGCGGACAGGGCGAACGAGGCGTTTTACGGCGTCTTGGGCGACACGGCCGTCGGGTTCGAGGGCGAGGAGCCGGTCATAGTCGAGGATTACATAGCGCTGGTGAAAGGTGCGGTGGAACGGTGACAGTGCCAAAACGCGTCGCGTCGGTGATAATAGGCGCGCTGGGCGGCGGGGTGGTCCCGCGCGTCGGGCTGCCCTACATAACCGTGGGGAGGGGCCCGGAGATTGACGCTCTCCTCCACGATCTGGAGGTGGTGGCCGACGGCGGGGCGTCCTTCCGCTTTATCGTGGGCAGATACGGCAGCGGAAAGACTTTCCTGCTGCAGGCGATACGCAACAACGCCTTGGAGCGCGGCTTTGTCGTGGCGGACGCGGACCTCTCCCCCGAGCGCCGTCTCCAGGGCACCAAGGGGCAGGGGCTCGCCACCTACCGGGAGCTCGTGCGCAACCTCTCCACCAAAACCCGCCCGGAGGGAGGGGCGCTCACCCTCATTCTCGACCGCTGGATAAGCGGAGTAAAGAGCGAGACCGCGGCGGGGGGGCTCTCGCCCGACGACCCCGGCTTCGAGAGGGCCGTGGAGGCGAAAATCTACTCCGCCGTCGACTCCCTCGGCGAGATGGTGCACGGGTTCGATTTCGCGCGCCTGCTCACTATGTACTACGCCGCCTCCCGCGACGGGGACGACGGGAAACGGGCCAGAGTCGCCCGCTGGTTCAGGGGCGAGTACACCGCGAAGAGCGAAGCGAAGGCCGATTTGGGTGTCAATATAATTATCACTGACGACGACTGGTACGAGTACATCAAGCTCTTCGCGCTCTTCCTTAAGACCGCGGGTTACAAGGGTATGTTGGTGCTGCTCGACGAGCTTGTGAATATTTACAAGATCCCGAACGCG
This sequence comes from uncultured Eubacteriales bacterium, assembly GCA_964406705.1. Taxonomy (GTDB): domain Bacteria; phylum Bacillota; class Clostridia; order Oscillospirales; family Acutalibacteraceae; genus CAZRRV01. The sequence continues at coordinate 24,900 of CAYOSS010000013.1, read as the reverse complement.
ATTACCCGGCAGTATAATTATGAGAAAATCCTCGCACTGTACAACGACACTATGCAGGGCAGGGCGCGCTACGTGGGCTTTATTATGTGCGGGACGCCCGAGTGTATGGACGACACCCGGCGCGGGGTTTTCAGCTACGAGGCGCTGCGCTCCCGGCTCGCGGGGGGGCGGTTCTCCGCCGGTGGGCGGGACCTGATGTCCCCCGTGATACGCCTCTCCCCCCTCACCCCGGAGGAGATGTTGGTGCTCACCGAGAAGCTGCGGGACATCCACGCGGGGCTGTACGACTACAAGCCGACCCTCACGGAGACGGATCTCGGGAAGTTCATTTCGATAGAGTACTCCCGCGTGGGGGCGGACACCCACATCACCCCGCGCGAGGTGATACGCGACTTCATAGAGCTGCTGAACATCCTCGCCAGGGACCCGTCGGCGGATATGGAGACCCTCCTTCGCTCGGGTGATTTCGGCTACGCCAAGCCGGCTCTGGAGGATAAGCCCCTCCCGGACGACTTTTCCGGGTTCACGCTTTAACCGCTATGGGCATTTTCGAGAGATACTCCCCCTTCGTCCAGGATTTCATCTACGAAAACGGCTGGCAAACGCTGAGGGGCGTCCAGGTGGCGGCGGGGGACGCCATATTCAACTCCGACGCCAACGTCCTGCTCACCGCGTCCACCGCTTCGGGCAAGACGGAGGCGGCGTTCTTCCCCATCCTCACCCTCTTCGACGAGGACCCTCCCCGCTCGGTGGGGGCGGTGTACATCGGCCCGCTGAAGGCCCTTATCAACGACCAGTTCCGGCGGCTCTACCCCTTGTGCGAGCGCGGCGGGATACCCGTCTGGCACTGGCACGGGGACGTGTCGGCGTCCCACAAGGCGAAGCTGCTGAAGCACCCCTCCGGGATCCTCCAGATCACCCCGGAATCGCTGGAGTCGCTGCTGCTGCACAAGCACGCGGCTATTCCCGGGCTGTTCGGCGACCTGCGCTTCATAGTGATAGACGAGGTGCATTCCCTGCTGCGGGGGGACAGGGGCGGGCAGACGCTCTGCCTGATGGAGAGGCTCTGCCGCGCCGCCGAATGCAACCCCCGGCGGATAGGGCTTTCCGCGACCATCGGCGACCCGGAGGCCACGGGGGAGTTCCTGGGGCGCGGGACGGGCCGGCCCACCCTCATCCCCGATATTAGGGAGGACGAGATCCCGCCCGTGCTCACGGTGGAGCATTTCTACATAAACGGTCCCCAGGCTGCGGGCGACCCGGCGGGTACCCTCGCGGTCGGGGCGCAGCCGGGGGCGAACGGACAAGGCAATCGGATAGCCGGAGAGCCGGCGAGCATAGATAACGAGGGCAACCCGGTCTACAACGGGTGGGCAACCGCTCCCGGCAGGGGTAACCCAAACGGCTACCGCCAAGCGGGCACGGCGGGTTCGGGCAAGCCGGGCGCCGGCGATCCGGCGAACGTGTCAAACTGGAGCAATTCGGGCGACTTTGACCCCGTGAGCGCGACCGGCTGGAGCAACCCGGAAGCCGGCAACCCCTCAACCGCGTCCGGCGGGGGCGATCCAAACGGCTATCGGCAAGTAGGTGCGGCAAACTGGGGCAATCCGGGCTACAACGGATGGGCAAGCGCACACGGCGAGGGTAACCCAGCGAGCGCGGCAAACTGGGGCAATCCGGGCGACTTTGACCCCGTGAGCGCGACCGGCGGGGACGATCCAAACAGCTACCACCAAGCAGGCACCACGAGCTGGGGCAACCCAAGCACCGCCGAGCCAACAGACCCCGCGAGCGCGGACTACCGGGGAAATCTGCCCGGCAACGGGTGGACAGGCACGGACAACTGGTGCAACCAGGCAGGCGCGGCAAACTGGGGCAATCCGGGCTGCAGCGGGCAAGCGGGCGCGGACGCCGGGGGTAACCCGGGCGCCGGCAACCCCTCTCCCTCAACCAGCCGGGGCAACCCGGTCTACAGCGGGCAATCGGGCGCGGCAAGCGGGGGCAACCCGCGAGCCGACTGGTCTGCGAACCCCGCGAGCTGGGGCGATCCGGGAACCAACGGGTCTGCGAACCCCGCGAGCCGGGGCAACCCGGGCTACAACGGGTGGACAAGCGCCCCCGGCGGGGGTGACCCAGCGGGCGCGGCAAACTGGGCCGATCCGGGCAGCGATACCTCCTCGCCCGCGACCGGCTGGGGCAACCCGCCCGCCGGCAGCCCCTCGCCCGCGTCCGGCGAGGGCGATCCAAACGGCTATCGGCAAGTGGGCGCGGCAAACCGTGGCAACCCGGGCTACAACGGATGGGCAAGCGCACACGGCGGGGGTGACCCAAGCGGCTACCACCAAGCGAGCACGGCAAGTTGGGGCGAGCCAGGCGCCGGCAGCCCCTCGCCCGCGACCGTACTCGCCGAGCCGGCGAGCGACACCCCTCCCCCCGGCGCGGACCCGGGCTACGGGTACATCTTCTCCCACACGAGGGGGAGGAAGTGCCTGGTCTTCACCAACTCGCGCGAAGAGTGCGAGGCGGTCACCACCTCGCTGCGGCAGTACTGCGAGGCCAAGGGCGAGGGTGACAGGTTCCTGATCCACCACGGCAACCTCTCCGCCTCCTACCGCGAGAGCGCGGAGGACCTTATGAAGGACGATTCCCGCTCACTCACCACCGTCACCACGGCGACACTGGAGCTCGGCATCGACATCGGGCGGCTGGAGAGGGCTTTCCAGCTTGACGCGCCCTTCACCGTGTCGGCGTTCCTGCAGCGAATGGGTCGCACCGGCAGGCGCGGGAGGCCCCGCGAGATGCGCTTCGTGGTCCGCGAGGACCCGCCCGAGCCGCGCGCAATGTTCCCCTCGACGGTCCCCTGGAAGCTGCTTCAGGCGATAGCCCTGATAGAGCTTTACAGGGAGGAACGCTGGGTGGAGCCGCCCCGGCTCTCCAGGCTGCCCTATAGCCTGCTCTACCACCAGACGCTATGCACCCTGGCCTCCGGGGGGGAGATGACCCCCGCCGAGCTCGCGTCGAGGGTGCTGACCCTTACCTGCTTTTCGCGGATAAGCCGGGACGACTTCCGAACGCTGCTGCTTCACCTAATAGAGACGGACCAGATCCAGCGCACACCCGAGGGCGGGCTGATAGTGGGCCTCGCCGGGGAGCGGCAGATCAACTCCTACCGCTTTCTCGCGGTGTTTCAGGAGAACGAGGAGTTCACCGTGCGCGACGAGTCGCAGGAGATAGGCACGATAGTCTACCCCCCTCCCCCGGGCGAGAAGATCGCCATAGCGGGACACGTCTGGGTGGTGGAGGAGGTTGACAGGAAGCGCCACTTGGTCTACTGCGCAAAGGTCAAGGGGAAGGTCCCCGCCTACTTCGGGGAGTGCCCCGGCGACATAAATACCCGCGTTTTGGAGAGGATGCGCCGCGTCTTAGCCGAGGACATGTCTTACCCGTATCTGATGCCGAACGCCGCCGCGAGGCTGGCTCAGGCGAGACGGACCGCCGCGCTCTCCGGGGTGAGGAGCCGGGTGCTGCTGCCGCTCGGAGGGGATATGTGGTGCCTTTTTCCGTGGCTCGGGACCTACGCTTTTCTGGCGCTGGAGAGGCTGCTTAAGATAAAATGCGCCAAACGCCTCAAGCTGCGGGGCCTGGACGTCTCGCGACCGTATTTTATGCAGTTCAGGATGGCGGCGGGCGAGGAGGAGTTCTTCGCCGTCGCGCGGGAAGAGGCGGCGCGGGATTTTAGCCCGATGGACCTGGTTTACCCCGGCGAGGTGCCGCTGTTCGAGAAGTACGACGAGTTTGTCCCGGAGGAGCTGGTGCGCAAGGGCTTCGCCTACGGGGTGCTGGACATAGACGGGATGAAGAGGCGCGTCGGGTCCTGGGAGGGGCAACGCGCTAACGAGGAGGTTTCGCGGTGAAATCGGATATGAGGAACGAGATAGAGGCCCTGCTCGCCCAGTGCGGCGCGCTCCAGGCGCGGCTGGACGAGGCGGAGTCGCGGGAGCGGGAGGCCGCCGAGCAGAACCGGGAGCTCCGGCGGGAGCTTGACGCGCTGAGGACCGCTCCCGGCGGCGGCGCGGCGGCTGAGCAAGCCCTTGCTCCCGGCGATACGGCAACCGGCTCAGCGGCGGGTGAGCAGGCTGTTATCGCGGGCGGCGCGGCGGCAAGCGGTGAGACCGGCGGCTCGGCGGATGCTCCGGCTTTTGCTCCGGGAGATAACGCCGGCGGCGCGGCCGGCGACCCCTCCGCCGGCGCAGGCAGCTCGGCATACCCCGGCGGCTCGGCGGGCAAGGGCGACGCGATCGGCGCGGCGACCGGCGGTTTGGCGACGCCCCCGGACAACCTCCCGGGCGAAGTCGCCGGTCCGACCGATCCCGATGTAGCGGCGACGGGCGGCGCCGGGCTCCCCGCCGGGTCAAAGAATACCCCGGGCCGGTCCCCCGCCACTCGCGGGGAGGCGGTTCCCCCGAGTGAGAAGCCGGCCGCGCAAAGGAAGCCCAAACCCTCCGCCGGCGCGGGGAAAAAGCCGGGCAAGTCCCCGCCCGCGGGGAAAGGCGGCGGAGCGGCCCTCACCGGGAAAGGTGAAGGGGCGGCTCCCGCCGGGGAAAGCGCTGAAGCAACCCTCTCCGTAAAGAGCGGCGAACCCGCTCCCGCCGGGAGAAGCGTCAGGGCGGCCCCACACGATGAGACCTCCGGCGCGGCAACCCCCTACAGTGGCGCGGCTCCGGGTGACGCGGCGGCTACCGGCAGCGTACCCCCCGGCTGGGTGACTCAGGGAGGTGTAACTCCCGGCAGGGTAACCCCACACAGTGAGATCGACCCCGACAGCAAGGTAACTTCGGGCGGCGCGGCAACCCCCTACAGCGAGAGGACCCCGGGCGCAATAGCCCTCGGCGAGATAATCCCCGGCGAAGAGGTCCCCTCCGCCGAGGAGGCGCTGCTCGTTCGGCAGGCGGACGCCCTGCGCGAGGAGTACTCCCGCTCCGCCGGCGCGGCGGGCGAGCTTGTGGCCGCGAGGGTGGAACTCTACAAGCGGGAAATACAGCTTATGGGACGAACCCTATCCGGCGGGGAGCTTTCCGCCGCCCGCGACCGCTCGCTGGTGCGGCTTATACGCTACCTCGGCGAGATACGCTGACAGACGGGGCGAATTACCCCGGCAAAACGGGCTAAACGCGCTGTCAAACAGAGCATTACGCAGATATGCGGGGCTAATCCCGCCGGTTAAGAGCCTAAATACGCCGGCAACCCGGGCTATATACTCCGCAAACAAGGCGAGACGCTGACGAACCGGGCTAAATACGCCGGCAACCCGGGCTATATACTCCGCAAACAGGGTGAATTGCCCTGACCAACCGGGCTAAATGCCCTCACATACGGGACCATCTCCGCCATATTGGCGGGAACCCCCCGACGAAAGGATCAACCGCAAATGGATTACAGGCAAACATACGGCTACTGGCTCTCTTCGGCCGACCCCGACACCCGCCGGGAGTTGGAGGGGCTGCCCGACGGCGAGATATACGACCGCTTCTACACCTCGCTCTCGTTCGGCACGGGCGGGCTGCGCGGGCTCATAGGGGCGGGGACCAACAGGATGAACTGCTACACCGTCGGCAAGGCCACGGCGGGTTTCGCCCGGTATATTAAAGAGCGCGGGGAAGAGTTCGCGGCGAGGGGCGTGGTCATAGCGCACGACAACCGGCTGCACAGCGACGAGTTCGCACTTCGCGCGGCGGGGGTCTTGGCGGCGAACGGCATACCCTCCTACCTCTGGGGGAGCCTGCGGCCCACGCCGGAGCTTTCCTACGCGGTGAGGACCCTCGGCGCGGCGGGCGGGATAATGATCACCGCGTCGCACAACCCCCCGGAATACAACGGCTACAAGGTCTATGACGAGACCGGCTGCCAGCTTACGGTGGAGCCCTGCGAGCGGCTGATAGCGCTTATCCGCGCCGCGGGGGACGAGCTTACAATCCCCTCGCTGAGCGTGGAGGAGTCCGCCGGGCTGATACGCGAGGTGCCGTCCGATTTGGACGAAGAGTACTACTCCGCCGTGGCGAAAATCTCGCTGGGCGGCGTGGACCCGGGCGCTCTGAGGGTGGTCTACTCCCCCCAGCACGGCACGGGAAACGTTCCCGTGCGGACGGTGCTAAAACGCGCGGGGTACGACGTCGTCCCGGTGGAGGAGCAGTGCGAGCCCGACCCGATGTTCTCTCACACCAAAAACCCCAACCCCGAGACGCCCGAGGCCTACGAGTTGGCGCTTCGTGACGCGAGGAGGGTTGGCGCGGACCTCGCCATCGCGACAGACCCCGACTGCGACCGGCTCGGGGCAGCCGTCCGGCAGGGGGACGAGTACATCCTGATGACGGGCAACCAGTCCGGCGCGGTGCTGTTGCAATACATCATCACCCGACGGCTCGAGAGCGGGACTATGCCCCCCCGCCCCGTCGTGATTGACACGGTGGTGACCTCCGACCTCGGGGACAGGATCTGCGAAAAGTACGGCGTCGCGGTGGAAAAGACCCTCACCGGCTTCAAGTTCATCGGGGAAAGGATACACCGGCACGAGTTGGCGGGCGACAGGGACTTCCTCTTCGGCTACGAGGAGAGCTACGGCTACTTGATATCCGACCTCGCGCGGGACAAGGACGCGGTGCAGTCCTCCCTGATGCTCTGCGAGGCCGCCGCCTACTACAAGGCGCGGGGGAAGACGCTGTACGACGTCTTACGGGAGATTTACGCGGAGTTCGGCTACTACAGGGACGCGCTCACCAACGTGATGTTCCGGGGCGCGGACGGCGCGGCGGAGATGTCCCGGCTGATGGAGGGCCTGCGGGAAAATCCCCCGACGGCGGCGGGCGGGGTCTCGCTCACCCGCGTGGAGGACTTTCTCTCGGACGAGACGGCGGCGGAGGGGTTCCCGCGCTCCAACGTGCTGAAGTTCCACTTCTCTGACGACAGCTGGGTCACCGTCCGCCCCAGCGGGACTGAGCCCAAGTGCAAATTCTACTACTGCGTGAAGGCCGGCTCTCCGGGCGAGGCGGAAGGCAAGTTGGCGGCGTTCCGGGCCGCCTTCGAGCCGGGGAAGTAGGCGGGAGCCGGGGGACGACGGGCGGCGGGACACGGCAAGGCTGCTCGGCTGGCCGGCGGTACGGCGGCGTGGCGACAAGGCCGGTCGGGCGCGGCGGGGCCGGTCGGCGGCGGTGTGACGGCAAGGCTGCCCGACAGAGCGGATAACCGGCGGAGCGGACGGGCGGCAGAATGGCTGCCCGATAGTATTACTGGTCGGCGGCACGGATGGGCGGCGGAACAGTGACAAGGCTGGTCCGCGATACGACGGCGTGACGGCACGACTGCCGGGGCGACTGCAAGGCTGCCCGGCGGCGGGGCTGGTCCCGCAATATAACTGCCCGGCAGCACCGCTCGCCGGGGCTACTCCCCGTCCCTACGCGGGTAGATTGATACCCTCCCCAGCACGGCGAGCGTCACCCCTTCCGCCCAAATGCCAGGGTTTTCCAGGCTCCTCGCGGCGAGGTTACTCCGTGTTCCCACGCGGCGGGTTACCCTCCATCTCCGTGCCGGGCTTTTCCCGTTCCCCGTGTGGCAAACCCCCCCATAACAAGATCGACCCACCGTTTCGGAGGGCCGGTTCTTTACGGGTGGCAACTCGCCGGGAGCAACGGCGTGCCGGCACGACTGCCGGCGCGCGGCGGGGCTGCCCGACAGAGCGGCTGGGCGGCAAAATGGCTGCCCGATAGTATTGCTGCCCGGTGGCACCGCTCGCCGGGGCTGCGCCCCTCCCCCCCGCGTGCGGCAAGTTGCTACCCTCCCCCGCGTGCGGCGAGGGTCAACCTCAGCCCCCGTGCCGGGCTTTTCCAGGCTCCTCGCGGCGAGATTACCCCCTGTTTCCCGCACCGGGGTGCCCTCCTGTTTCCGCTCGCCGGGGGCTGCTCCCCCTCCCCCCTCGTGCGGCGAGCGTCACCCCCTCCGCCCAAATGCCAGGGTTTTCCAGGCTCCTCGCGGCGAGATTACTCCGTGTTCCCGCGCGGCGGGTTACCCTCCATCTCCGTGCCGGGCTTCTCCCGCCCACACGCGGCGAACCCCCCATAGGAAAGCCGGCCCGCCGTTTCCGGGGGGCCGGTTCTTTATGAAGCGCCATCCTGCCGGGGAGGAGCGAACTATCTTCCCCGATAAAGCGGCGAAAGAAGGGCGACAGCACACCGGGGGCGAGGACGGGCCAATCTTCCCCGATAAAGCGGCGAAAGACGAGCGGCATCCCGCCCGGGGCGGCGGGTACCGTTTACCGCCACGAGAGCGGGGAGCGACGAGACAGCCGGGTCATACGGCGGGGCTGACCCGCGCGAAAAAACGGCGCGACAAACGGCAGACCGCCGTCTCCGCTCGCCGGGTTTCGGCGCCGGGCGGAGCGCCGCCCGTCCCGCCGGCCTACTCTACCGCGGCGCGGAGCCTCGCGACGGCTTCCTCCGGCGCGCAGCCGGGGGCGAACGCGGACGCCGAGCCGCCCACGAATATATCCGCTCCGGCGGCGCGCAAGAGCGGGGCGTTGGCGAAGCTCACGTTGCCGTCAACCTCCAGCCGCGCGTCCGTCCGCCCGGAGCCGTCAAGCAGCGCCCTCACGTCGCGCACCTTGCCCGTCATCTGGGGGATAAACCGCTGCCCGGAGTAACCCGGCTCGACCGTCATCACCAGCACCCCGTCAAGGTCGGGGAGAACGTACCGAAGCGTCTCCGGCGGCGTGGCGGGGTTCAGCGCGGCGAAGGCGAGCGCCCCCCGCTCTTTTATTTCGAGAAGAGTCCTCCTCAAGTGCCGGGACGCCTCGGCGTGAACGGTCACTATGTCCCCCGGCTTCACCGCGAAACGGGAAACTTTGCCGTCAACATCGTCCACCATCAAGTGAATGTCGAGAGGTATCGCCGTCTCTCGGCGAAGAGAGTCGCAAAACGCCGTCCCCAGCGCGTAATTGGGCACGAACACCCCATCCATCACGTCGATATGCAGGTACTCGACGCCCCCGCGCTCGAACGCCCTCAGCGTCTCAGGCAGGCGCATCGGGTCGGCGCAGAGCATCGTGGGGGAAATCATACTCTTCATAGGGCTTCGACCTCGGCGAGCGTCGGAATGGAGACCGACGCCCCCTCGCGCGAGACGGAAATCGCGGCGGCTTTGGTCGCAAGCTCCATCGCCGTCTCCACGGGTTTACCCGCCGCTATAGCCGCGATAAAATACCCGGTATAGGTATCTCCGGCGGCCGTCGTATCGACCGCCTTGGCGGGGTAAGCGAGCTGAGTGAGCGAGGTATCGGCGTCCCGGTAGACGCTCCCCCGCTCGCCGAGGGTCAGCACAAGGCGGCTGCCGGGGTAGGCCCGCAGGAAATTATCCGGGATCTCGTCCACGCTCCCGCCGAACAGCGCCGCGCCCTCAATCTCGTTGCAGAACCACCAGTCCACCTCCCGCAGCGGCAGGAGCTTTACGCTCCCGTCGAACGGCGAGGGGTTGAGCGCCACGCTCATTCCCTTAACGCGGGCCGTCTCTATGGCCTCGGCGGTGGCGCTGGTCTCGTTTTGGATTAGAAGAAAGTCCCCGGGGCGGGCGTCGCGCAGAAACTCCTCCACATACTCCCCCGTTATGGCGCGGTTGGCGCCGGGGTAGAGCAAAATGCGGTTCTGCCCGGACGGGTCAACCTCGATCACGGCGTGCCCGGTGGCGCAGGGGACCCGCTTCACGCGGGAGACGTCGGCCCCCGCTCCGCGCAGCGTCATAAGAAGGAAATTCCCCTCTCCGCCCACCATTCCGCCGTGAAGGACCTCGGCTCCGGCCCTCGCCAGCGCGACCGACTGATTTAGCCCCTTCCCGCCGGGGAAAGTCTCCCTGCGCCCCGCCGTGAGCGTCTCGCCCGGACGGACAAAATGCTCCACGCCGTAGACGTAGTCAATGTTCAGAGAGCCTAAATTGTATATCCTCATCACTCGCACTCCTTATATAGGTGAGGTCCCGCGCTGTGGTCACGCCCGGAAAGGTGGGGCGGGTCCATGCAGAGGGGGATCACCGCACCAGTAGGGTTGCACCAGCGCCGGGGGTCTCCCTCGCCGCACCGAGGGTTGCCATTCCGGGATCGCACCCTGCACGCTGGGAGGTTGCGTCCCCACACCAGGAGGGATCGCCGCGCCGACGAACCGCCGCGCCGGGGGTCATCCTCGCTGCTCCGGCGAGGGTTGGACGCCGCGCCGGGGAGATTGCCCCCCTCCGTGCCGTAGGGTTGCCATTCTGCTGTCACGCCCGCCGCGCCGGTAGCCGCCGGCGAGCGGCAGAGACGCCCCCCGCCGGGATTGCGTCTGAAAAGACGGGGCAGCCCCGCGCCGGGGGATCGCGTCCCGCGCCGGCAAACTGCCGCACCGGGTCACCCCGGGGGAGCGGGTCGCCCTCACGCAGCACGGGGGAACCCTGTTCAGGAAATGAAACGCCCACACACCGGCAAACCGCCGCACCGGCGGGGATCGCGCCCCCGCGTTAGAACACACCCTGCCGAAGGACAGCCACCGGCTGCCCACGAGCACCGGGTGAATTTCCCCGCGAGCCCCGTGGCTCCCGGGAACCCCCGCATCGGCAGGGTTGCAGCCGCGCCGGGGGGTCTCCCTCACCGCGCCGTGGCGGCGTCCATCGTACCGGGGAAAGCCGCGCAATCGAGGTTGCACTCTCCGCACCGGCGGGATTGCGCCCTCCACGCCGTAAGGACGCCATTCAGAGGTCACGCCTGCCGCGCCGGAGGTCGCTCTCGACGCGCCGGTAGCCGCCGGCGAGCGGCAGTGCACCACGCACCGAGGGCACGGCGGGGAAGCGGGTCGCCCTCGCGCAGCACGGGAACCCTGTTCAGGAAATGAAACACCCACATACCGGCAAACCGCCGCGCCGGGGGTCGCGCTTGTTATTTCAGCGGATCGCGCCCACTCGCGCCGGAGAGGTTGCCGAGCGGCGAGTTATCTCGCACCGGGGGATCAGCGCACCGGCGGGGATCGCGCCCCCCCCGCGCCGTAAGGACGCCATTCCGGGATTGCACCCCCCCCCGGGGTACCCCCGATCCTAAAAAGGGCAGCCTACCGCCGGCGAACCGCCGTGCCGGGCGGGATTGCCGCGCCAAGAGACCCGCCGGGACCCGGCCTACCCCCTCTTCCGGGAGATGACCTCCCTCGCGGCGGCGGCGATGTTCGCGGCGCGAAGCCCGTACAGATCCAGCACCTCGGCGGCGGGGCCCGACGTCCCGAAAGCGTCCCGGACGCCCACCCTCTTCACCGGGACGGGGCACTCCTCCGAAACGACGTCGCACACCGCGCTGCCGAGCCCCCCAATCACGGTGTGCTCCTCGGCGGTGACGAGCGCCCCCGTCAGCCGGGCGGACTCCACAATCAGCTCGCGGTCAATGGGCTTTATCGACGCCATATCGACGACCCGCGCCGCGACACCCTCCGCTTTCAGCGTATCGTAAGCGGCAAGCGCCTCGTGTACCATAAGCCCCGTCGCTATTATGGTGACGTCTCCCCCATCGCGGAGGATCTTGCCCCTGCCGAGCTCCAACTTAAACGGCTCTTCATATATCGCGGGGACGGGGAGCCTACCGAACCGCAGGTACACCGGACCCTCTATCTCCGCCGCCAAGAACACCGCGGCCCTCGACTCGACCGCGTCGGCGGGGCTCAGCACCGTCATACCGGGTATCGCCCGCATAAGGGCTATGTCCTCAATGCACTGGTGCGTCGCGCCGTCCTCGCCCACGGATATTCCGGCGTGGGTCGCCCCGATTTTCACGTTAAGCCGGGGGTAGGCTATCGAATTGCGGATTTGCTCGTACGCCCGCCCCGCCGCGAACATCGCGAAGGAGCTCGCGAACACCATTTTCCCGGTGGAGGCGAACCCCGCCGCCACGCTCATCATATTCTGCTCCGCTATGCCGCAGTCGTAGAACATCCCGGGGTGCGATTTCTTGATCATCCCGGTCTTGGTCGCCGTGGCGAGGTCCGCGTCGAGCACTACGAAGTCGTCCCTGCTTTCGGCCAACTCGACCAAAGCTTTGCCGTATGCCGCTCTGGTGGCTTCCTTTTTAACGTCTGCCATATTCTCCGCTCCCCTTCCTTAAAGCGACGCCATCCGCGCCTCGAGCTCCCGCATCGCGAGGGCGTACTCCTCGTCGTCGGGAGGGTTGCCGTGCCACTCCACCGCGTTCTCCATAAAGGATACGCCCTTGCCCTTGACCGTCTCAGCTATTATGACGGTGGGAGAACCCTTGTGGGCGGCGGCGGCGAGAGCGGCGTCCTCAATGGCGGAGAAGTCGTGCCCGTCTATGGTGAGCACGTTCCAGCCGAACGCCGCGAACTTGCTGTCGAGCGGCAGGGGGGAGTTCACCTCGTCCAAAGTGCCGTCTATCTGCAGGCGATTGAGGTCCACGAACGCAGTGATGTTATCCAACTGCTTCGCCGAGGCGAACATAGCCGCCTCCCAGACCTGCCCTTCCTCGCATTCCCCGTCGCCGAGCACCACGTACACGCGGTAATCCTCTCCGTAATGCTTGCCCGACAGCGCTATGCCCGCCGCCGCCGAGAACCCCTGCCCCAACGAGCCGGACGACACGTCCACCCCCGGGGTGTGCTTGGAGTCGGGGTGACCCTGCAGCATCTCCCCGGTGTGGCGGAGCAGCATCAGCTGTTCCCGGGGGAAATACCCCCGCTCCGCGAGGGCGGCGTAGAGAGTCGGCGCGGCGTGCCCCTTGGAGAGCACCAGCCGGTCGCGAGAGGGGTCCTTGGGGCGGGAGGGGTCTATGCGCATCCCCCCGAAGTAGAGATAGGTCAGTATCTCCACGCACGAGAGGGAGCCGCCCGGGTGCCCGGAATTTGCCGCGTGGGTGCTCTCGATTATGTCCATACGGATCCTGCACGCCGTTTTTTCGAGCTGAGACAGTTTTTCCTTATCCATTTACTCTACCACACCTTCCATAGGTAACACCGCCGACCGCCTAACGGCTCCGGACGGTACTGCCCAGATATTCTATAAAGTCCGCTACGGCGCCGCTTTCCGCGCTCCCGCAGACGAAGCCGACCTCGCTCTTGATGTAGTCGGGGGCGCCCTCCACCGTGGCGGAGATGTCGGCGGCGCGCAGCATATTGAGGTCGTTGTCGTAGTCTCCTATGGCGAACAGCCTTGACGCGCCGAGCATCTCGCGCAGCCGCGTCGCCCCCACGGCCTTGTCCGTCCCGGCCGGCTGGATCTCCACATAAGTGGCCTCGGTGCGGGCTATTGCCGCGCCGGGCAGTCTCATCGCCCGTAAGCGGGCGAACATCTCCTCCGCCGCGCGGGGGCTTTTCGTTAAGAAGAGAACCTTGTCCCACGAACGGCCCGCCAGCTCCCCGTATGTCACCACGGGGTAGGCGGCCCCGACCCTCAGGTTGTGCTCCTCCACCTCGGGGGAGTACCGCAGCACAAAGGAGTCGGTGCCGTCGCAGTCCACTATCACCCCGGTGCCGTACCGCAGAGCAAGCTCCGGGACGGGGGGCTTGAGGTTTTCCGCCAAAGTCAGCCGGTAGGCGTACTCGCCGCTGCCGTAATCGTAGAGCGCCGAGCCGTTGCCGCATATGACGCGGGTATCGGAGCCGGACTGCCGCCAGATCCGCTCCGCGTTACGGGCGGATCTCCCCGTCGCTATGGCGAAGTGCCCGCCCCCACTCTTGAACCTCTCCACCGCCTCGCGGTTGCGCCGGGGGACGGGGTCCCCTCCGCGCACCAGCGTGCCGTCGATGTCGGAGCACAACAGGCACCCGTCAAACTTTCCCATCGCCGCCCTCCATATTCCCCGGCCCGCCCAAGCCCCTCAGAAAATCGGTGAAATAGGGCGCCGGGGGCAAGTTAAACTCCGTCCGGCTCGCCCAAAGTTCCTCGAAAATCGGGAAGCAGAGCGCCGGGGGCGCGTTAAACTCCATACCCTCCAACCGGCCCAAGGCCCGCAGAAAATCGGTGAAGTAGGGCGGCGGAGACGTGTTAAGTTATTCCGTACCCTCCGGCCCGCCCAAAGTCCGCAGAAAATCGGTGAAGTAGGGCGGCGGAGGGGCGTTAAACTCCATATCCACCGGCTCGCCCAAGCCCCGCAGAAAGTCGGTGAAATTGGGCGCCGGGGGCGAGTTAAACTCCGTCCGGCCCGCCCAAAGTCCTCAGAAAATCGGTGAAGTAGGGCGGCGGAGGGGCGTTAAACTCCATATACTCCCCCGTCACGGGGTGAACGAAACCCAGCGTCCCCGCGTGAAGGCACTGCCCGGAGAGCGTCGGCTCGCGCTTACCGTAGACCGCGTCGCCCGCCACGGGGTGGCCGATATACGCCATATGCACCCGGATCTGGTGGGTCCTCCCCGTCTCGAGCCGGACCCGCAGGCGCGTGTACCCCCGGTACCTCGCCACGACCTCGTAGCGCGTCAGGGCGGGCTTGGAGTTTCTCTCGGTGACCGCCATTTTCTTGCGGTGGACGGGGTCGCGCCCGATGGGGGCGTCCACGGTGCCGCGCTCGTCCCTCACCCGCCCGGTTACCACCGCGTCGTACACCCGGGTGAAGGAGTGCGCCTTAATCCTGGCCGCCAAAAAGCGGTGCGCCTCGTCGGTCTTGGCGACTAAGAGCAGCCCGCTGGTATCCTTATCTATCCTGTGCAGGATCCCCGGGCGGGCGACGCCGCCTATCCCGGAAAGGCTGTCCCCGCAGTGGTAGAGCAGCGCGTTGACCAGAGTACCGTCGCGGTTACCCGGCGCGGGGTGGACCACCATCCCTTTGGGCTTATTCACCACAAGAAGGACGTCGTCTTCGTACAATATGTCAAGCGGAATGTCCTGCGGGAGCGCCCCGGCCGGCTCCGGGTCGGGGAGGGTCACCGTGACGACGTCGCCGGGGAGGAGGGTATCGCTCTTCTTTAGCGGAACGCCGCGTCTCAGGGCCCCGCCCCCGGCGATTATCCTCGCCGCCGCCGTGCGGGAAACGCCCGTGAGCGCCGCGAGACCCGTATCCGCCCTGCCGCCCGCCCCCTCGGGGACGGTCACCTCGCGGGGGGGCATCAGCCGCTCTCCGCCTTACGCCTGGGCCGGACCGCTCCACGCACAAGGTAGACGACCAACAGCGCCGCCCCCACCGTCACCGAGCAGTCCGCTATGTTGAACACGGGGAACTCGACAAACGCGGTCTCGATAAAATCCACCACCGAGCGGCGGAACACCCTGTCGATAAGGTTGCCGACGCCCCCAGCCCCGAACAGCACCAGCGCCCAGTTCGCAAGCTGAGACTTGGTCACGTTAAAGGCTATCAGCAGGGCGCAGCCCACCACCGCGATCACCGTCAAAATAGTGAAAAGGAGCGTTCCGTTCTGGAACATCCCGAACGCCGCGCCCCTGTTCTCGATGTAGGTGATGTTAAGCACGCGGGGGATCAGCGGAAAGGACTCGTAAAGCTCCATATTCGAGCTGACCAAGTACTTTGTGAGCCTGTCCACCCCGATCACAGCCGCCGCGACGAGGGGCGCCGCCACCTTGAAGGAGCGCTTCATCCTCTCATTATGGCGGCGCAGCGCCGGCAGAGGTCGGCGAACTCGGAATCCTCGCCCACAGTCGTCGAGTAGTTCCAGCAGCGGGAGCATTTGCAGCCCGCCGCCCGCTCCACCGTGACGGTAAAACCCTCCTCCGGGGCGCCGTCGCCGGTCAGGGCGACCTCGGAGACTATCAGGGCCCCCGGCAGCAGGCTTTCAACGGATTTTAAGAAGTCCGCCGTCCCGCCCGCCGCGTGAAGGGTCACTTTGGCCTCCAGCCCGGAGCCGATGAGCTTCTCCGCCCTCGCCTGCTCAAGCGCCTTCTGGGCCTCGTTGCGCACGGCGTGGATGCGGTCCCAGCGCTCCAAGAAAGCCGGGTCCGCCCCGCCCGACGGGAGAGGCATATCGTTGAGCACCGCGCTGCGGGGGTCGTCCCCGGCGGTGTGGGGGATGTAGCCCCATATCTCGTCGGCGGTGTACGCCAGAATGGGCGCGATTAGCAACGTCAGCGCGTGGAGGATCTTGTAAATGGCGGTCTGGGCGGCGCGGCGGGTGCGACTGTCCGCCGGCTCCACGTAAAGGCGGTCCTTCAGCGCGTCAAGGTAGAAGTTTGACAGGTCCACCACGCAGAAATTGTAAACGCTGTGGTAGACTATGTGGTACTCGAAGTTCTCGTACGCCCGCCGGCATTCCGCTATGACGCTGTCCAGCCGCGCCAGCGCGAAGCGGTCTATCTCCTCGTAGTCCCCCTCGCCCACGCTGTTTCGCTCCGGGTCGAAGTCGTAAAGGTTGCCCAAAATGAAACGGGCCGTGTTGCGGATCTTGCGGTAGGCCTCGGAAAGCTGTTTCAGTATGTCGTGAGAGACGCGTATATCCGCGTGGTAGTCGGAGGACGCCACCCACAGCCGCAGAATGTCCGCGCCGTACCTGTTCACGATGTCGTCGGGGATGATGGTGTTGCCAAGGGACTTGGACATCTTCCGCCCCTCGCCGTCCACCACCCAGCCGTGGGTGACGACGGTCTTGTAGGGGGAGACGCCCTTCACCGCGACGGAGGTCAGCAGCGAGGACTGGAACCACCCCCGGTACTGGTCCGCGCCCTCGAGGTAGAGGTCCGCCGGGGAACGGAGCTCGGGTCTGGCGTCAAGCACCGCGGTGTGAGAGACCCCGGAGTCGAACCAGACGTCCATTATGTCGCTCTCTTTGGTGAAAGTCTTCCCTCCGCAGCGGGGGCAGGTAAAGCCCTCGGGGAGCAGCTCGGAGGCGGGTTTCCCGTACCAGATGTCCTCGCCGTGGGCCCTGAACAGCTCCGCCACGCGGGAAATGGTCTCCCGGGTGATTATCTCGCCCCCGCAGGCTTCGCAGTAGAATATCGGAATGGGCACCCCCCACGCCCGCTGCCGGGATATGCACCAGTCGCTGCGGTCGAGCACCATCCCCGCGATGCGGTTCTCTCCCCACTCCGGCACCCATTTTACGGAACGGACCTGCTCCACGGCCTTGTCGGCGAACGCTTTAACGGAGCAGAACCACTGCTTGGTCGCCCTGAAGAGGATCTGCGATTTGCACCTCCAGCAGTGCGGGTACTGGTGGCGGATAATCTCGAGGGCGAACAGGTGTCCGCTCTTCTCCAAAGCCTCGGCTATGGCCTTGTTCGCCTCGTCGGTGGACAGCCCCGCGAACGGACCCGCCTCCTCCGTGAGCACCCCCCGCTCGTCGACGGGGCAGGTGAGCCCCAGCCCCTCGTACCGGCGGCAAACCTCGAAGTCGTCCACGCCGTGCCCGGGGGCGGTGTGAACGCAGCCGGTCCCGCTCTCGAGCGTCACGTGGTCGCCCACTATTATGAGGGATTTCCTGTCCAAAAACGGGTGGCGCGCCTCGAGGTACTCGAGGTCCCTGCCCTTGAAACTGCCGAGCAGGGTGTAGTCGGTGATCTTGGCCGCGGCGAAGGTCCTCTCCGCCAGCGCCGTCGCGACGACATACCACTCCCCGCCCGCTTTGTACAGCCCGTAATCGTAATCGGGCCCGAGACAAATGGCGAGATTCGCCGGCAAAGTCCAGGTGGTGGTCGTCCAGATGACAAAGTAGGTCCGCGACGGATCCGCCCCTAACGCGGTGAACTTGCCCTTGTCGTCCGCGACCCCGAACTTCACGTAAATGGAGTGGCAGCGGTCGTCCGCGTACTCAATCTCCGCCTCCGCGAGGGCGGTGCGGCACTCCGGGCACCAGTAAACAGGCTTTAACCCCTTGTAGATGTACCCCTTCTCGGCCATCTCGCCGAAAACTTCCACCTGCCGGGCGACATAATCGTTCTCCAGCGTCTTGTAGGGGTGATCCCAGTCCCCCCAGACGCCCAACCGCTCAAACTGCCGGCGCTGATCCTCGCAGAAGCCGAGCGCGAAGTCCCGGCAGATCCGGCGAAGCTCCACGGCGGAAACGGCTGTGTCCGACTTCATTCCCGCCGCCTTGCGGGCCTTGAGCTCGGTGGGCAGCCCGTGCGTATCGTACCCGGGGACATAGGGCGCCTTGTAGCCGGTCATATTCTTGTACTTGACCACAAAGTCCTTGAGGGTCTTGTTGAGCGCGGTACCGAGGTGAATTATCCCGTTGGCATAGGGTGGGCCGTCGTGGAGGATGTAGAGCGGCTTGCCCTCGTTTTTGCGCATAAGGGCGTTATAAACACCGCTCTCCCGCCAGCGGCGAAGGGTCTCCGGCTCGCGCGTCGGCAGCCCCGCCCGCATCGGGAACGCGGTGTCGGGCAGATTGAGTGTGCTGTTGTAATCCATTGTTCTCAAGACTCCATATGAAATATATCGTCGATATGCCGTCGCGTGTCGTTCACCCGTTCGCCGGGGGTCACGGTAGCCCCGTCGCGTGCCGTTCACCCGTTCGCCGGGGGTCTCGCCGCCCCGCCGAGTACCGGGGGTCAGTCCCCTCCCGGAATGCCGTATCCCGGCAAAGCTCCCGGCACGGGGGGACTCGGAGGTGGGGCCGGCGCCGCACGGAGGGACAAGCGCGGACCAAGGGCGAGCCGCCGGCACACGGGGGCAAGCGCGGTTCAACGGCGGACCGCCGCGCCCCCGTAAACCGGGACAAGCCGGCTCAGACGGAGCAACCCTCGCCGCCGGGTAACCCCGCCGGGGCATAAAGCCCGCAGGCCAGCCCCGCCCGACAGACCCGCCGGGGCATTAAACCTTGCCGGACAGCCAAACCGGGAGCAATCCGCCGGGGCAAAGAACCCCGCCGCCCCGGTCGCGCCGGGAGTAGCCCGCCGGGAAAGCCCAGCCTTGTTCCTCGCGGGAAGCAATCAAGCGGTGGACGCCCGCTTTGTTCCCCGCCGGGGAAAGCCTTGCCGTGCAACCCCGTCTTGCTCCTTACCGAGAGCTGCCCCGCCGGAAAAACCCAGCCTTGTTCTTCGCCGGGGCATTAAGTCTTTCCGGGCGGACCCGCCCGACAAACCCGCCGGGGCATTAGGCCTTGCCGGACAGCCAAACCGGGAGCAATCCGCCGGAAAAGCCCAGCCTTGTTCCCCGCGGGAAGCAATCAAACGGTGGACGCCCGCCTTGTTCCCCGCCGGGGGAAAGTCTTGCAGGGCGGACCCGCTTTGCTCCTCGCCGAGAGCTGCCCCGCCGGGAAACCCGCCTTTCCGCCTCGCCGAGGGGAGCCGGGGCGCTGTCCGCCTTACTCCCCGCCGCCGGGAACCGCCGGGCTGTCCGCCCTACTCCCTGCCGGAAGCGGCCAGGGCGGAGAAATCCGGGGGGGAAGCGGGGTCAAAATCCATCACACGGGCGGCGTGCTCCGCGTCGAAGGGAACCTCGTCCGGGATCTTGTCGAGCGACTCAAGCTGCTCCCGGCAGATCCTCTGCAGGTCCCTCTTGAACTTCGCAGACTCGACCTTGAGCTTGTCGAACGCCATTTGCTGCCTCGCCACGCTGTCCCCCGCCGCGGCTAACATATTCTCGGACTTTAGCATTGTCCCCGCGAGGGTGTTCTTGGTCTCCTCCTCGGCGGACTTGCGGGCTTCCTCCGCCTCGCGGCGGGCCGCCTCCACTTTGGCCTGGGCCTCCTCCACAATGCGGGTGGCGGTCGCGTTCGCCTCGGCAGTGATGGCCGCGGCGTTGGCCTTGGCCTCGGCTATCGTCTCGTCCGCCACCTTCTGCGCCTTCATCAGCATATTGTGGACGCTGAACTGGTCCTCTCTGAGCGCGCTGATCTCCTTCTTCTGGGACTCGTTCTCGTCCCGCAGCTCCGCGACCTCGCGCTCCAGCGCCCCGTAATCCTCCGCGACCTCCGCCAAATAGCTCTTGACGTCGTACGGCTTGTACCCGTGGGACGCCTTCTGGAACTCTATATTCTCGATGTCTTTAGCCGAACGCATAATGCCCTCCTTTTACGGCGCCCGCCGCCTTAGAAGTAAATCCCGCCCGCCGTGTCGGTGTCGTCGGACAGCTCGCCCGTGACGTCCACGTTGCAGGGGGTGATGATAAACGTGTTGGTGGCGACCTTCTTGATGGCGCCGTTCTTGATGTAGGCCGCGCCGCTGAGGAAATCTATCAGCCGGCGGCTGGTCTCCTTGCTCGCGGTCTCGAGGTTGAGCACCACCGTGCGCCGGAAGTTCAGGTGATCCGCGATCCCGGGCGCCTCCTCGAACCTCTCCGGCTTCACGAGCACAACCTGCATCTGAGCCGGCTCCCTGCCGGGGTTCTCGGGACGGGCGGGAGCCCTGCGGGACTTATCCTGCCGCTCCTGGCGGTCCGCCTGCCTGTCCTGCTTCTCCTCGCGGACGGGCTGTACGCCCTGCTCCTCCCCCTCGTAATCCGACGAGCGGGAGGAGATGTTCTCCCCGTCGTCGTCGTCGGGAACGCTCACCCAACCGCGAATCTTATCGAAAAACCCCATTTTACGCACCCTTCCTCTTTATCTGCAAATTATTGGTATCACTGTCCCACGGCTTTGCCGCCCGGAGCGGACGGGGCGGCTTACGACCTCGCGCCGAACAGGGCGGTGCCCACTCTCACCATATTGGCGCCGCACTCCACCGCCGCCGCGTAATCGGACGACATCCCCATAGAAAGATAATCCACACCACTATTATACCCGCAAACGCTCTTAATTTCAACAAACAATTTATTCATTTGCGAAAAATATTTCTTCGCCTCGGCCGGGTCCCCGCACACGGGGGGTATCGCCATAAGCCCGCGCACGCGGATATGCTCCAAGCTCGCTATGTCCCCGAACGCCGCGGGCAGCTCCTCAGGCGAAAAGCCGCTCTTGCTCTCCTCGCGGCCGATGTTGACCTCCAAGAGGATGTCCATCTCCCGCCCGATCCTGCCGCACACGCGGGAGATTTCCCCGGCGAGCTTCACGCTGTCCACCGACTGGATCATATCCACCTTATCCGCGATGTCGCGCACCTTGTTGGTCTGCAAATGCCCTATAAAGTGCCGCCGGCAGGGGAGCAGTTCCCCGATTTTGGAGAGATACTCCTGCGCCCGGTTCTCGCCAATATCCGTAACTCCGGCGGCGATCGCGCGGTTTATAAGCTCCGCCGGGACGGTCTTGGTCGCGGCCACGAGGGTGACCTCCTCCGCGCTCCTCCCGGACCTCTCCGCCGCGGCGCCAAGCTCGGCCCGGACCCTCGCGTAGTTCTCGTCGAACCGCACTTCGCGCTCGCTAATCGACAATTTTTCCATCGTACAGCCCCTTGCCCTTCACTATAATCTCGTCGTAAAGCCGCAGCCGTCCGGAGCCGTCCCCGCCGGCGTCCGCGTCGCATATCACGAAGGTGTCCCCGGTGTAGAGCACCGTGATGGGGACGAACCGCACCTGACTGCCCGAATAGGTGTAGACCCCGCGCGTCCCGTCCACTACGCGCACGGCGGATTTCGGCACCCGCAGCCCGTCGTAGCTCGCGGTGACCAAAGTCAGCCTCTGCCGGCGGGAAAGCGCCAACTCCCTGTTCATAACGGAGCAGGAGAAGAGGGCGACGGCGTACTCCGAGTTCCCCTCGCGGTTGATGTTCTCCACCGTGGCGGTGATGTCCCCCGCCGTGGGCAGCCCCGTCTTGAAGGTGACCTCCTCGCCCGCCGCGAGCTCGAAGGAATCCTCCAGCCCGATTTTTGCTAAAATATGCCATTCATAATCGGACACAATCTTGCCAACGGTGCCCTCGGGTACCTCGGCGGGGGCGGCGGCGTCGAACGCGGCCACGTCCACCGAGGCGAGGTCGTCGGCGGGGAAGACGGACTCGAAGCCGTCCGCCTCTTTCATAAAGTACCCGGAGCTTTCCGCCCGCAGGTACCCCGGCTCCTCGGATGACGCGGCCCGCAGCTCCGCCGCCCGGCGCTCAAGGCTCTCTATCAGCGCGGAGAAGTCCGTTTCCTCGCCCGTGATGATGTTCTTGCGGTTGAGCGCCCGTTCCAGCCCCTCCGCGGCGTCGGGGGAGTCCGTCAGCACGCCGTCCCCCGCGCTCCGGAGCAGCACCCGCAGGGACTCGGCTATCCTCTTGTTGACCCCCTCGAGGTCGGCGGAGTTGTACTCAGTGTAGTTCTCCGTCTCGCGAAGCGTCTGGATGCGGCGCTCGGTGTCCTCCAACTCGCGGCTGAGGGTCACCTGCCCGGGGGAGGAGTAAACCGCCGCTATCACCCCGCCGTTCGCGACCCTGCCGCCGTCCTCCACGGCGTAGCCGAGGTAGCCCTCTCCCCCGCCCGGGACCAGGATCTCGTCCCTTACAAAATAGGTGTCAAGCTCCAGTCCCTCGAACGAGGAGTCGTGCGTCACCATATCCGTCCTGAACGGGTTGTACACCGCGACGTAGAACTGCCGCGCGACGTACACCAAAAGGAACACTATCAAGAACACCCGCAGCACTTTGAAGCCGGTCTTGTTCATACGCCGCCCCCTTCGCTTAAGAATTTGTCCGCTATCGCTCTCGCCTCGGACCAACCCCCGTCGGGGCCGTCGGCCCTCACCCAGTGAATGCCGGGGTTAGCCCTGAACCAGGTGAGCTGGCGTTTGGCGTAGCGCCTGGTCGCCCGCTTAAAGTCCTCCACGGCGGCGGAAAGCGGGACCGCCCCTTCAAAATACGGGTAAAACTCCTTGTGCCCTATCGCCGCGCCCGCCGTGGGGCACTCGGAGCGCCGGCGGTAGAAGTGCTCCGCCTCGCGCAG
Source organism: uncultured Eubacteriales bacterium (assembly GCA_964406705.1). Classification (GTDB taxonomy): domain Bacteria; phylum Bacillota; class Clostridia; order Oscillospirales; family Acutalibacteraceae; genus CAZRRV01. Next base: position 2,168 of record CAYOSS010000013.1, on the reverse strand, counting down.
CAGTCCGCGTTCTAACATCCCGTCCGCGCGGGCGTTAATCCTCCGGTAAAGCTCCTCCCGCTCGGGGAAGTAAAGGCCTATGCAGCACGCTTCGTAGGGCGGCTCGCCCCGGGAGAGGGCGTCGCGCTCGGGCTTCCGCATACCCGTGGCGTAATACGACAGCAGGGAGCGCAGCACCCGCTTGCGGTCCCTCGGGTGAACGGCGCCCGCGCCGACGGGGTCGACGTCCCGGAGCCGCCGGTACAGCTCCCCGTCGGATAGGGTTTCGGCTTCGGAGAGCAGCTGCTCCCTCGCGGCGGGGTCTTCCTCGCCGGAGAGGTCCTCGTTCCCGACGAGTTCCCCCCTCGCGGCGGGGTCCTCGTTTCCGGCGGGATCATCCCTCGCGGCGGGGTCTTCCTCGCCGGAAAGATCCTCGTTCCCGACGAGTCCCCCCCTCGCGGCGGGGGTCTCATTTCCGGCAGAACCTTCCCATCCGGCGGGACCCTCGTTTCCGGCGAAATTCTCCTTCGCGGAGAGGTCCCCCTCGTCAAAAAAGACCGTCCCGCGCAGCAGACTGTCGATATACAGCCCCGTCCCCCCGCAGAGGACGGGCAGGCTCCCGCGCGCCGCTATTTTCCCTATAACCTCGTCCGCCAGCGAGCAGTACAGCGCCACGCTGCACCGGCGGGTCGGCTCCAACACCTCCAACAGGTGGTGAGGCACTCCCCCGCGCTCCCCGGGGGTCGGGACCGCCGCGGCGAGGGGCATACCCTTGTAGATCTGCATCGAGTCGGCGGAGACCACCTCCCCGCCGTACTCCCCCGCGAGCCGGACCGCCAGCGCGCTCTTGCCCGACGCCGTGGGCCCCACCACCGCAAGGACCTTTATCTTATTCGGCAACTGAACACCGCCTTTTTTGCCGGGAGTTTGGAAATGTTAGCCCCGCGCCCGGGGGCTGAGATATTCGCTTGCGCGAGGAGGCTTTGCGGAACCGGGGACTTACTCGGCTTAGCCCGGGTCCGGGGGTGCCGTTTCTCGCTGCGCGAGGGTAGCTTGCTTTTTCCCCAGCTATGCTGGGGAACGTTGTCCGCTTTTCTTCTCTGCAACGGCGGGCGCGGCTGTCCCCGCCGTCCCTGCTCCGCACGTTATGGCAGATTTCTTCTCGCTGCGCGAGGATGGCTTATTTATTCCCCCAGCTATGCTGGGAACGATGTCCGCTTTTCTTCTCTGTGCCGGAACGGTCCGGCAGAAAGAAGAAAAGCGGACAGAAAAGAAGTTCAGGCGGACCGGCTTGCTCCTACGCCGAACGCCGAGAGGTTTGGGGGCAGCCGCCACCTAAACGGTAGGTCTTGTGCCTGCGAGGGTAGCCCGGAGGTCCCGCCAACGCCGGCTCCGGGACCCCGCCGTGTTCATTCCCGCCTCGCAGAGTCGGATGCAAAAGGCTCGCAGGTTGGGGCAAGCTCGCCGCTATCGATTAAAGCTCGGTTCTTGTGGGGCAGCTTTTTGCTTGCCGGTCGGGGGTAACTCGCAGATATGCAGGAAACCTTCCCCCGTATAGGGCAAGCCACTGTGCTCTCGGCGGGCAGGGCGGAGCCGGAACCCCGCCACCACCGGGCTATCCTATAAATCAGCGCATTTCCGGGGCGGGGGTTGCCAGTACCTCCGGGCTACCCCTCGCGCAGGCAAGCTTCTGGGCTCCCCCGGCAGGGGCCCGCTGCACATCTGCGAGCCTGTCCGAACCGGCAGGCAAAAGCTACCCGGCAGCGCCGGGCCCCGAACGATAGCGGCGAGCCGCCCCCGAACCGGCAAGACTTTTGTACCGGGCTCGGTAAACCCTGAATGAATACGGCGGGATCCCGGAGCCGGCGCCGGCGGGATCTCCGGGCTTTCCCCGCGTCAGCGACCGCAAGAGCTGCCGTACAGGTGGCGGCTACCCCATAACCACTCAGTGAATGGCGTTCGAGTAAGCCGGTCCGCCTGAACTTCTTTTCTGTCCGCTTTTCATAAAGGGCCCCCGCGGCGCCGTAAGGCGTCGTGGGGAGAGGAGGAGCAGTGGAATGAGCGAGCTTTTCACGCTTTAGCGTGGAAACGAGCGATATGGAACTTGCGACGACGATGCCGGACCGTTCCGGCACAGAGAAGAAAAGCGGACACCGTTCCCCCAGCCTAGCCGGGGAAAATGTAAGCTA
>CAYOSS010000012.1:0-31442 GCA_964406705.1 uncultured Eubacteriales bacterium | reverse complement strand
CGATTTCTAAAAGTAAAATAAATATAGCCGTTTAGCCCATAGGTTGGCTTGATTTAGGCTGCAAAAATGCACGTTTTATATAGTTTTGGTTTTTGCGGATTTTAGCGTACAAGTGTTCCCGAATGCCCGCAAAGCCAGTATTTATGCGGCTTCGCGCGCGGACGCTTGAAAAATCTATCCGTCCCGAACCGTCCGAACCGTCCGGGAAACCCGATTTTCGGGACATTTCGGGACACTACTTCGGACACTTATTCAGCATAATTAAAGGGACTGCTTTCCTTCTTGATGAGCAGCCTGATATATCCCCCCCTGACCTTGTTCTCACCCCCGCGCCGGGGGGTGCGAGCCGGCCCCAAATTTCCAGTTGCGCCCGCGCGGGAAATCTGCTATAATACTGTGGGGTCTTTAGGGGGCGGAGTTTGACTTGTGTGCCGCCCCGTCCGGTCTCTCGGTGAAACTTCGTCCGGTCGGCACGCCCCGTTCGGTCATTCGGCGCGTCTCCGTCGGATTTCCGCGCGCGATCCCGCTCGGGCACTCGGCACGGTCCTGTTCGGTTCCCCGACGAGACCCCGTCCGTTCCCCGGAGCGACCCCCGCCGGTGCCGGCTACATATTATAAGTCAAGAAAGCGAGTTGAGCGCGTGCTAAGGCAGCTTCTATCCGGGAATATGGGCGTGTGGGACGTCGTGATCTACATACTCTCGGCCCTCGCGGTGATTTTCCTTACAATGCCGGTGCACGAGGCGGCGCACGCCCTTGCCGCCGATAAGTTGGGCGACCCGACCCCGAGGTACCAGGGGCGCTACACGCTGAACCCCTTCGCGCATATCGACTGGCTCGGCGCGCTCTCGATAATACTCTTCGGGTTCGGCTGGGCGAAGCCCGTCCAGGTGAACCCCCGCAACTTCGACAACCCCAAGCGCGATATGGCGATAACCGCCCTCGCGGGGCCTGTCGCGAACCTCGTCGTGGCGTTCGCGTCGCTGCTGCTCTGCAATCTGGGTGTCTTTCTCACGCGGTTTATAGCGGCGGGCTTCGTATACTACGTCGCCGTCTTCTTCAGCTACGTGGCGAGTATAAACATCTCGCTCGCGGTGTTCAACCTGATACCCATCCCCCCGCTGGATGGCTCGCGGCTGCTGAGCGCTTTTCTGCCCGACAGCGTCTACTATAAGATTATGCGTTATGAGCGCATCTTGATGTTAGTCGTCCTGCTGCTCTGCTACACCGGGATTTTGGGCACCCCGCTGGGCTACCTCTCAAATAAGATTTACAACGCGTTTGACTTTGTCACCGGGCTGCCGTTCAGGGTATTCGGGGTTAGCTAAAAATGGAGGTAACCTACCGGCTGAACGATTTCGAGGGTCCGCTCGACCTGCTGCTGGCGCTTATTTCCAAGAATAAGATGAATATCTTGGATGTCCCGCTGATTGAGCTTGTGGACCAGTATTTGGAGCAAATCTCCGCCGCGCGTGAGAGCGATATGGAGGTTGCGAGCGAGTTTCTGGAGATGGCGGCGCGGCTTATATACCTAAAAACCGTGAGCCTGCTGCCCCGCCCCGAGGAGGCAAAGGCGCTCAAGGAGGAGCTTACTGGCGAGCTTACCGAGTACGCGGCGGCGAGGGAGGCGGCGGAGATGCTGCGCGAGCGCGACGACGGCTTCTTACAGTACGTCCGGCCCCCGGAGGAGAACGATTTCCCGCGGGACTATGTGTTGACGCACGACGCGTCGCGGCTGCTCTCGGCGTATCTCGCGGCGGTAGGGCGGGGGATGCGCAAACTCCCGCCCAAAACGGCTGTGTTCTCCCGCATTGTGGCGCGGAAGATTGTGGCGGTGTCAACCAAGATTGTGTTTGTGCTGAGAAGGCTGCGCGAACGGGGCAGGGAGCGTATCTCGGCTCTTTACCGCTCGGCTGAGAGCAGATCCGACTTAGTCGCGATATTTTTAGCGGTGTTGGAGCTCTGCAAGGACAGCCGGGTGACGGTCACCGGCGACGGGGACGGCGCGGAGGTAGCTTTGCGGGAGGCGGCTGTATGAGCGATAATCAGCTTGCCGCGTCCCCGCCCGCCAAAACGGCCGACTCCGAGCTTGTCCCGGCGCTGGGAGCGGTGCTTTTCGCCGGGGGCGATCCGGTGGATTTGGCGCGGCTTTGCGGGGTGTTCTCCCGGGGACGGGAGGAAATTCTTGAAGCGCTGGAGCGGCTGGGACGGCGCCTGGAGGGCACCGGGGTGCGCCTGGTGCGCACGGGCGAGAGTTACGGGCTCGTCTCCCGCAAAGAGTACGCGGCGTACGTAGCGGCGGCGTTCGACCAAAAGCGCAGGCAGCCGCTCTCCCAGGCGGGGTTCGAGGTTTTGGCGGTAATAGCCTACAACCAGCCTGTGACGCGGGCTTTTGTGGAGCAGGTGCGCGGGGTGGACTGCTCCGGGGTGTTGGCGTCGCTTGTCGAGAAAGGTTTAATCGAGGAGCGCGGGAGGCTGGAGCTTCCCGGTCGCCCCTTGCTTTACGGGACCACCGAGCGGTTCTTGCGGTGCTTTATGCTGGAGAGTTTGGAGGATCTCCCGCCCCTGCCCGAGACGGGCGAGCCCACGGGGGGCGCGCCTGCCCCCCCACCGATTGCCGACGCGGACGGGGCTGATCCCGCGCCCGATTCCGGCTCGACTGTTCCCGGCTTTACCGTGACCGAGGGCGGCGGGGAGCTGGAGGATCTCCCACCCCTGCCCGAGACGGGCGAGCCCACGGGCGGCGAGCCCGATCAAAAGCCTGCGGACAACGCGGGGGGCGCTCCCGAGCCTTCGGGCGACGGCAGTCTCAAGCCCTCGGATGGCGGGGGTCCCAAGCTTGCGGGCAGCACGGGCGCGCCTGTCCCCACACCGATTGCCGACGCGGACGGGGCTGATCCCGCGTCGGGCGCCAATACGGGCGGCTCTTCTTCGGTACCGGGCGCCGATCCGGGCGGACCGGTTCCCGCGCCCGACTCCGGCTCGACTGATCCCGGCTTTACCGTGACCGAGGGCGGCGGGGAATGAGAATGGCGCTCCTTATAGCTGCGGGTGTCGCGCTGTTGGCGCTCGCCCTGCTGCTCACCCCGGTGACGCTTTCCGTCCGCTATGACGGCGGGCTTTGCTGGGGCGTCCGCTACCTGTTTTTTAAGATTTTGCCGCGAAAGGGGAAGCCGCCCCGCCGCAAGCCCGCCGCGCCCCCCTCGCCGGGGGAGAAGCCCCCCGCCGAGCGAAAGCCGAACTTTATCGCGCGGCTGTTCCGGGAAAACTCCTTCCCCGACGCGGTGTCGGAACTTTGCGCCGTAATCTCCTCGCTCGTGAAGCGTTTCGGGCGGGTGATGCGCCGCTCAGTGATGCGCCGGTTCTCGTTGAAGCTGCGTATCGGAGGGAAGGACGCCGCGTCTGTCGCCCTCATATACGGCGGAGTGTGCGCCGCTCTTTACCCGGCGCTGGGGCTGCTTCACTCCGCGATGAAGTTTTCCCGGTGCGAGGTCGGCATAGACGCGGATTACGACGCAGGGAAAACCACCGGTACTCTGGATTTACGCTGGAGCGTGCGTCCGCTGTTCGTATTGGGGCAGCTGCCGGGACTTATAGGAGAGTTGGCGGGAATATTGGGCAACGGCGTCCCCCGCCGGGCGGAGGGACCCGCGCGGGGAGGTCCCGCTAAAAATGACAAATCGTGAGCCATTAGGAGGTAACAGGCGATGAGCGAGAATATTCAGGGAATTATAGACGTCACTCTGGAGAAAATCAAGGCGGCGGTGGACGCGGACCTCATCACCGGCAAGCCCATCGAGGCGGGCGGCGTGACGGTAGTCCCGATATCCAAGCTGTCCCTCGGCGTCATCAGCGGGGGGTCGGACTTCCCCGCCAAGTCTACCGGGAAGACGGTGTTCGGCGGCGGCGGCGGCGCGGGGGTGAGCGTCACCCCGGTGACTTTCCTCGTGATCAGCGGCGAGAGCGTGCGGCTGCTCCCCGTCACGAGCGAGGTCAGCAACGCGGAGAAAATTATAGATCTCGTCCCGGAAATCGTGGATAAGGTGTCGGGGCTCTTCGGCAAGAAGAAAAACGAGCAGGGCCGGTAGCCGCGCGATGGCAGGGAAAATCCGCCTGCAGAAGATACTGTCGGAGGGCGGAGTGTGCTCGCGACGAGCCGCCGAGGTCCTTATAGCGGCGGGCCGCGTGCGGGTAAACGGGAGACCCGCTTCCTTGGGGGACGGCGCCGACCCGGAGCGAGACCGCGTCACGTTGGACGGAGTCCCCGTCGCGGCGGAGGAGCATAAGTATGTAATGCTGAATAAGCCGCGCGGGTACGTCACCACGCTGAACGATGAGCGCGGGCGGCGGTGTGTCGCGGACCTGGTGGCGGGCGCGGGGACACGGCTGTTCCCGGTGGGACGGCTCGACCGCGACTCCGAGGGGTTGCTTATAATGACTAACGACGGCGAGTTCGCGAACAAACTCGCGCACCCGTCGGGAGGCGTCGCGAAGGTTTACAGGGTCACGGTTCGCGGCGAGGTGACGGACGGGACCCTTCCCGCGCTGCGGCGAGGCGCGGTGGTGGAGGGCAAGCCCGTCCGCCCGAGGGAGGTCGCGCTGTTGGAACGGGACGCCGGGCGAGCGGTGCTAAAGTTCACGCTGACCGAGGGGCTGAAGCGGGAAATCCGTGTGATTTGCGCCGCCTCGGGTCTTGAGGTGGCGAGGCTGCAGCGTGTCGCGGTGGGCCCGCTTACCCTCGGGAGCCTGCCCCCCGGCAAATGGCGCTACCTCACGGATAAAGAGGTGCGGTCTCTTACTAAATTATAAGGCGACGGCGTTATTAACGCGGAGTTACCCGGCGGCGTTGCCCGAAGGCGGCGATGAAAGCTTGTTCACGGTAAAGACGGAGACGGACCCGGTCACTCTTCGCGCGGAGTGCGGGGAGGCGGGGGTGGAGTATTCCCCCCGGATGCGGCTCTCGGTGCTGCGTGAGGAGGGAGAGGTTCGCGGCTCGGCGCTCTGCGGGCTGTACGACGGGTACGCCGTGGTTTACACGCTGAAGCCGGGCGATAACCCCGCGCTCGCGGACGGGGTGCTCCGGGCGGCGCTCAACACCGCGCTCTCCCACGGGTGCTTTTCGGTGTATTACGGCGAGCGCGCCCCGGAGGAGCTGCTCTTAAAGCTCGGCTTCGTGCTGGACAAGAAGGAGCGCCGGCTCGCCACGCATTTGCTCTTCGGCGGGTGCGGCGCAAAATAACGCGATTGGGGCTTGAAAACCGGGAAGAAACGCGTTATAATATAGAGTAGAAAGATAGGGCTATCGGAGGCTGTTATATGGCGGATACAGTGTTGACCCGCGAGGAGTCGCGGCGGAGCGCGAGGGAGTGTCTCGCGGCTCTCTACGACGGCGGGGAGTTTACCGAGATAGATAGGCTCGCTTTTGGGGCCGAGAGCGCGGCTGTGTGCGGCTACGGGCTGTGCGGAGGCTCTCCCGTCTACGCCTACTCGCAGTGCGAGGGCGAGGGCGGCGCGATGGGAGCGGGCCTCGGGCGCAAGGTGACGAAGCTTTACTCGCTCGCGGCGAAGACCGGCTGCCCCGTCGTCGCGATGTTGCGCTCTTCCGGCGCGAACGTGGGCGAGGGGCTCGACGCGCTGAACGCGTACGGCGAGGTGATACGCGCGTCGGCTGCGGTGTCGGGAGTTGTGCCGCAGATAGCCGTCGTGTTGGGCGACTGCGTGGGCTCCGGCGCGATTTTGGCGGAGCTCGCCGACATTGTGATAGCTGTAAAGGGCGCGGAGCTTTGCCTCTCGTCCGCGTATTTAACCGGCGCGGAGGGGGAGAGCGCGGAGCGCGCGGCAAAGAGCGGCGCCGTGGCCCTCGTGGCGGAGGACGGGAGCGAGGCGATAGGGACCGCGGCGCGTCTGCTCTCATATCTCCCCGAGAACAACCTCGACCTGCCCGGCATTTCCGATTACACCCCCGCCGAGGGCGGAGAGGGCGTGGCGGCGCTTGCCGACGCTGGCTCGTTCACGGAGTTTTCCCCGGAGTACGCCAAGTGCGCGGTGACGGGTTTCGCACGGGTGGGGGGGCGCCCCGTGGGAGTGGTGCTGACCGACCGTGAGGCCAAGGGGGGCGCTCTCTGCCGAAACGGGGCGAGGAAGATTTCCCGGTTCGTGCGGCTCTGCGACGCTTTTTCTTTGCCGGTGGTGACCCTTCTCGACTGCGACCGCTTCTTGGTCGATAAGAGCGAGGAGAGCGCCGGCGGGGTCCGCGATTTCGCGGTACTGGCGGGCAGCTACGCCGAGGCTACCACCGCGAAGATAACCGTCATCACGGGCGCGGCGTACGGCGCCGTGTACACCTGCTTCGCGGGGGAGGCCGCCGGGTGCGACGCGGTGTTCGCGCTGGAGGGAAGTTCCATCGCCGCGCTGCGGCCCGATACCGCGGTGCAGTTCCTAATGGCGGATAGGCTTGACGGCGCCAACCGCGCCGCCTTGGAGAGCGAGTACAAAGCCGTCTCCGCCAGCCCCGCGCTCGCCGCCGGGAAGGGCCTTGTGAGCGACATTATCACCCCGGGGGAGATGCCCGCGCGGGTGCTCGCCGCTCTGGAGATGTTGGAGTCCAAGAGGGTCTCCACGCTCGGCAAGAAGCACGCCAATCTGCCGTTTTAAGGTCCCCACTCGATATATTTTGGAGGAACGATATACTATGAAAAAGCTCAGAGTAACCGTCAACGGGAAGACATACGACGTGGGCGTGGAGGAAGTATCCGCCGACGCGACGGGGAGCGCGCCCCCGGCGCCCGTCTCGTCCGCTCCCGCGCCCGCGGCCGCGCCGGTAGCGGGGGAGGGCGAGCCCGTTACCGCGCCTATGCCGGGGAATATCCTCAAAGTCCCCGTGACGGCGGGAGCCGCGGTCAAGCGGGGAGACGTGCTCGTAGTCCTTGAGGCTATGAAGATGGAGAACGAGATCTGCGCTCCCCGCGACGGGACTGTGACCTCCGTGCTTGTCGCCCCCGGCGAGACGGTGGACTCCGGCAAGACGCTTCTCACGCTGCGGTAAGGAAGGCGGATTATGGCGAAAATCGGGATTACGGAGACGGTCCTGCGCGACGCGCACCAGTCTCTCATAGCGACCAGGATGACGACGGAGGAAATGCTCCCGATGCTCCCGGCGCTGGACAAGATAGGCTTCTACTCGTTAGAGTGCTGGGGCGGGGCGACGTTCGACTCCTGCCTCCGCTTCCTCGACGAGGACCCGTGGGAGAGGCTGCGCGTCATTCGCAAGAATTGCCCCAACACGAAGCTGCAAATGCTCTTCCGCGGGCAAAATATGTTGGGCTACCGGCATTACGCTGACGATGTTGTCGCTTATTTCGTACAAAAGTCGGTGGCGAACGGGATCGACATACTGAGGGTGTTCGACGCGCTGAACGACATCCGCAACCTCGACACCGCGATGAAGGCCGCGAAGAGGGAGAACGCCCACCTCCAGGCTGCCATTTCCTACACTACGGGCCCCGTTTTCACCACGGAGTACTTCACGGATTACGCCAAGCGCCTCGAGGACAACGGCGCCGATTCCATCTGCATAAAGGATATGGCGGGGCTGCTCACCCCCTACGCCACCTACGACCTTGTGAAGGCCCTCAAGGAGACCGTTAAGATCCCCGTGCAGGTGCACAGCCACTACACTTCGGGGCTTGGCTCGATGGTGCTTCTCAAGGCGATAGAGGCGGGCGCGGACCTGATCGATACCGCTATGTCCCCCCTCGCTATGGGCACTTCCCACCCCGCCACGGAGTCTATGGTGGCGGCCCTTCAGGGCACCCCTTACGACACGGGGCTGGATCTGGAGGCGCTGGATTCTATCGCCAAGTACGTGGACACCCTGCGCGAAAAGTACCTGAAGAGCGGTCAGCTCTCCCCCAAAATGCTCAAAAGCGACGCCAAGGCGCTCATATACCAGGTGCCGGGCGGGATGCTCTCCAACCTGCTCTCCCAGTTAAAGCAGGCGGGCAAGGAGGATAAGCTCCCAGACGTGCTGGCGGAGGTCCCGAGGGTCCGCGCGGACTGCGGCTACCCGCCGCTTGTCACCCCGTCGTCGCAGATAGTGGGGACGCAGGCGGTGTTCAACATCATCGCGGGGGAGCGCTATAAGACGGTTACCAAGGAGTTCAAGGGTCTGGTCCGCGGGGAGTACGGCAAGACCCCCGTCCCGATAGACCCCGACTTCAGGCGCAGCATTATAGGCGACGAGGAGCCGGTGGAGTGCCGCCCGGCGGACCTGCTGAAGCCGGAGCTTGAGACGCTGCGCGCCGAGTGCGCCCGCTGGACGGAGCAGGAGGAGGACGTGCTCTCCTACGCCCAGTTCGGCAACGTCGCGGTGAAGTTTTTCGAGAAGCGGGCCAACCGCAAGTACGGGGTGGACGCCCCCCACGCGGACAGGGCGGCCGGGGTTCACCCGGTGTAACGGGCGCCGGCAACGCGGGAGTTTGGAGGAACAGCAAATGAGTGTATGGGAAATCATTATCGGCATACTGATGATAATCGTGTCGGTGATCATCATAGCGGTTGTCCTGCTGCAGGAGGGTCACCGCTCGGGGGTCAACGGCGCGATATCCGGCGGCGCGGACACGTTTTTGTCCAAGCACAAGGCGCGCACGTTCGACGCGTTTCTGGCGAGGTGGACTAAGTTCATCGCCATAGCGTTCTTGGTCTTAGCGGTCGTGGCGGCCGCGATCGCGCTTCATAAGTAATAAGGAGACTATTATATTACCAGACCGGCGCCGCGCTACGCCGGTTTTGGTGGTTTTAGGCGGTACCGCGCGCCGGCGCCGGGGACCACGGAAGGGATTACTCGGAGGTGCCATCTTCGACAAAACAGCGCGGTGGCGCCGGGGGAGTAGCGGGCGGTCACCCGGCGGCGCTGTCTTTGGCGATACCGAGCAACTACGCCGGCAGCGGCAGGGGGTTATCCGCCGGCGCTACCTGCGTTATCACGCAGCGACGTTTGGAGTCACAAGGGGTCACCCGGAGGTGCTGCCTTCGGCAACACCGCGCGGCGGCGCCGGGAACTGTCATTCGGTTTATGCTGTTATTATCGGGAGGAGGCGGCGGGCGACGTTACACCTGTGTTTGGGCCCCGTGCACAGCGGGAAGAGCCGGTACCTGCGCGGACGGTTAGAGGAATCCTTGCAAGGCGAAAGTGAAATCTACTATGTGGTGCCGGAACAGTTTTCCTACGAGACTGAGCGCGACCTTCTGCGGGAATTCGGCGTCGCCGGGGCGAACAGGGTCAGAGTACGCACCTTTACCAGGCTTTGCGGGGATGTTCAGGACGCGGCGGGCGGGGGCTTGGAGCCCGTCGCGGACGACGGGGTAAAGACCGTCTGTATGATGAGCGCGCTGGAGAGCGTCCGCGGCGAGCTGCTCTACTACGGGCGCAGCCGCAAGTCCCCCGCGTTCGCCGAGGCTATGCTTTCCGTGATGGACGAGCTTTCCCAATACGGCGTCGCCCCGGAGGATCTGGAAGCGGCGGCGGCGAGCGACAAGGTGAGTTCCCGCCCCGCGCTGGCGGACAAGCTGCGCGACATCGGGCTTATATACGGGGCCTACCGCGCGGTGTTGGGTGCTAAATTTGTCGACGCGAACGACCGCGTCTTCCGAGCCGCCGGGAAAGCGGGGGACAGCGGGGCGTTCCGGGGGGCTGAGTTCTTCTTCGACGCGTTCAACAGTTTCACCGAGAGCGAGTACGCTATGCTCTCCGCCGTTCTGCCCCTCGCGGCGGAGGTGTTTGTCGCCCTGCCCTGCGACGGGAATATTTACGTGCCGGACGATATCTCCACTTTTTCCACGGTGCGCAAAGAGGCCCGCCGCCTGCTTGACGCCGCGCGCGCCGCCGAAGTCGCCGCCGAGGAGCCCGTCGTGCTGGACGGTACGGATTACGCCTACCCCGAGCTGCGGTACTTGGAACGGGTGCTCTCCGAGCGGGAGTCCGGCGCGTTCCCGGGCGACGCCGGGCGAATTACCGTGGTGGGCGCGGCGAACGTGTACGACGAGTTGGACTATATCCTCTGCGAGACGACCCGCCTTGTGGCGGAGGAGGGCTACCGCTACCGCGATATAGCCGTAGTCGTCCGCGACCCGGACGCGTATTACGGCGCTCTGTCGGGCCTCGCCAAAAAGTACGGCGTCCCGGTGCGGTTCGACAAAAGCCGCGCTCTCGCCGATACCCCGGTGTTCAAGCTGCTGTACGAGGCGCTCTTAGCATCGGGGAGCTGCGACAGCGAGAAGATATTCAATATGCTGCGGACGGGGCTGCTCCCTTTCAGCGAGAGCGAGATATCCGCGTTGGAGAGCTACTGCCGGGTCTGGGATATAGACCGCGCCGGTTGGCGGCGGGTCTGGACGGGCAACCCCGGGGGGCTGGAGCCGGGTTTCGACCGCGCGGCGCTTGACAGCCTTAACGAGCTGCGCCGGCGGGTATTGGACTGCCTCTCGCCGCTCAAATCCGCCGCCCCGGGGACGCTCCGCGACATCAGCCTCGCGCTTTACCGCTTTATTGAGGCAAACGGGGTCCCCGACGCGCTTCGTCGAATGAGCGGCGCCCTCACCGCCGCCGGGGATTTGGAGGGCGCGGGGGTGCTCTCAACCGCGTACGACAGGCTGATAGCCGTGTTCGATAAGCTTGCCGACTGCTCCGGCGGGGACGAGGTCTCGCGGGAGATGTTCGCGGAGCTGTTTTCCCTTTGCACGGCGGCGGAGCCGGTGGGGGAGGTTCCGCGCCGGCTGGACAGCGTTATGTTCTGCTCCTCCGAGATGGCGCGCGTCACCGACGCCAAGGCGGTGTTCTTGGCCGGGGTGAACGAGGGCGAGCAGCCGTACGTGGCCGCCAAGAGCGGGCTGTTCACCGGCTCCGAGAGGGAGGAGCTTATAAAGGCGGGCCTTAACATCCGGGACGACCTGCTGAGCGCCGCTCTGGACGGCAAATTCAAGTTTTACGCTTCGGCGTGCGCCGCCGGCGAGAGGGTGTATTTCCTCTACTCCGCCACCGATTTTTCCCTGCGCGGGGCGGAGCCGTCCGCCGTCTTAGACGAGATACGCGCGGCGTTCCCGGCCTGCCGCGAGGTTTACCACAGCGCTCGGGGCGCGGATTTCTCCCGCGTTTACGCTAAGACCCCGGCTTTCGAGAAGGCACTGCTGGGCTCCGCCACGGGAGACTCTCGCGCCGCGAGAGCGCTCTCGTATTTTAAGGACGACCCGGAGTTTTCCGGGAAGCTGCGCCGCCTTTTAGCGGACGACGAGCTCCCCTCGTTGACGCCCCCCGTCGCGAAACGCCTGTACGGGAGCGAGTTTTACGTGTCCGCCAGCGGCACCGAGACGTTCTTCACCTGTCCGTTCCGCTACTTTTGCAAGTACGGTCTGGGGGTGTCCGCGCCGGCGTCGGGGGAGTTCGACGCGCTCCGCTCCGGCACCGCCATACACTTCTTTTTGGAGAAGTTCGTGTCCGCTCATATGGCGGATATAGCCTCCGTCGCCCCCCACGACATAGAGCGCGAGGTCGAGGCGATAGGCGGGGTGTATCTCGGCGAAATCGGCCTCGCGGAGGAGACCCTGCCCCCCGAGCTTTCCTACCGTTTCCGGGAGCTGAAGCGTCAGGCCGTGTTTACCCTGCGGGACATATCGGAGGAGTTCCGCCAGAGCGACTTTATTCCCGCGGCCTGCGAGTTAAGGATAGGCAAGGGAGGCGCCGAGCCGTTGACAGTCCCCTTCGCGGGAGGGGTTATCACCTCGGGGGGCGTCGCGGACAGGGTCGACACGGCCACGCTGGGCGGCAGGGAGTACATCCGCGTGGTGGACTACAAAACCGGGGGGAAGAGCTTCAGCGTTTCGGACGTGCTCTCGGGGCTTAATATGCAGATGCTGCTGTACCTCGCCGCGCTGCGCAAGGCCTACCCCGTCTCGCCGGGAGCGGTGCTTTACAAGCCGGTGACCTTATCCGCCGTGGGGGAGGATAAGCTTCCCGCCGGGCGCGACCGCCTTTGCAGCGACGGACTGCTGTCGCGAGAAGACGGCGTTTTGGCGGCTCTGGACCGTTCCGGGAGGTTCGTAAACCCCGGGAGAAACGGGGAAAAGACCGCCCGCGCGGAGGATTTCGACGTGATATTCAGGGGCGTCGAGAGGGAACTGCGGGAGATGGGCGAGCGGCTCCACGGCGGGGATATTCGCCAGCGCCCCGTTTGGCGGGGCGAAAAGGACAAATCCCCCTGTCGGTATTGCGACTATAAGCGGGTCTGCCTGTCCGAGCGGGAGGGAGAGCGCCTCGAAAACGGGAGCGGTGTCGACGGGACCGTCGCGGCGATACTCCTGAAGGAGGGTGATTAGCGGTGTTTAACCCTACTCCCGAACAGAGCGCGGCCATAGCGGCGCGGGGGGATATTTTGGTGTCGGCGGCGGCGGGCTCCGGCAAGACCGCCGTGCTGACCGAGCGTGTGACGCGGGAATTGGCGGACGAGGAGCACCCCGTAGACGCCAACCGCCTGCTGATAGTCACCTTCACCAATGCCGCCGCGAGCGAGCTTCGCGCCCGTATATCCAAGCGCGTCGCCGAGGAGGCGAGGCGCACCGGCAGTCGCCGTTTGGAGCGGCAGAAGCTGCTGATTCCCGGCGCGAAAATCTGTACCATAGACTCCTTTTGCATCGATTTTGTCCGCCGGAACTTCGCGAACCCGAGGGTGGCGGTGGACCCCAATTTCCGTATTGCGGACGAGGGCGAAATAGAAGACGCCAAGAACAGGGCGTTTAAGTCGGTATTTTCGGAATGTTACGCCGCGGGCGGCCCGGGCTTCGACGCTATGATGAACCATATCGCGCGGGGCGAGACGACCTCGCTGCGGGACTGCGTCTCCGAGGTGTGGGATTACACCCGCTGCCTGCCCTTCCCGGAAACCTGGCTGCGGCGGCTCGGTGAACGGTACCGCGACGGCGGGAGCGGCTATTACGGGGGATTTTACCGGGGAGTCGAGCGCAAACTGCGGCTCGCGGCGGGGGAGGTGGAGTACGCCCTCCGGCTCGCCGAGGAGCAAAATTCGGCGAGGTGCGCCGATGTATTGAGAAGCGTCCTGCGCCGGGCGGAGGAGCTGATTTCCGCCGCCGGGGCGCGCGACTGGGACGCCGTTCGCGCGGGGCTGGCGGAGTACAA
The DNA here is from genome assembly GCA_964406705.1 of uncultured Eubacteriales bacterium. Taxonomy (GTDB): domain Bacteria; phylum Bacillota; class Clostridia; order Oscillospirales; family Acutalibacteraceae; genus CAZRRV01. Next base: position 18,257 of record CAYOSS010000012.1, on the reverse strand, counting down.
GGCGGGCTCTCTTCCGAATAAGAAAACGCTTAGCCCGAAGCTGCGGGACGCGGCGACCGGCTCGAAGGAGGGCTTCAAAAAAACGGTCGACTCTCTTAAGAAAAACGTATTTAACCGCTCTCTCGACGAGGCGCGGGCTATGACCGCCGCGACGGGCGAGGCTGTGGAGGCTTTGGCGGAGTTTACCGTACGCTTTAACGCGGCGTTCGAGGAGAACCTGAGGCGCTCCGGCGCGGCGACCTTCGATATGGTGGAGCGTATGGCGCTGAACCTTCTCTGCGAGGAGGGGGAGGACGGCGAGCCGGTGCGCCTCGCCTCCGCGGACAGGCTGTACGACGAGTTTGACGAGGTCTTGGTGGACGAGTACCAGGATACCAATGCCCTGCAGGACGCGCTCTTCAGGATGCTCGCCTCCTCCTCGGGGAACTTCTTCACCGTGGGGGACGTCAAGCAAAGCATATACCGTTTCCGGCACACCACGCCGCGCAACTTCATACGCCGCCGGGAGAATATGCAGGAGTGCCGGGGCGAGGGCGGCGGGTATGTCCTGCTGCACGGCAACTTCAGGAGTAGCCCCGAGATATGCGATTTCGTGAATTTCACCTTTTCGCGGCTGATGTACCGCTCCACCGCCGGGGTGGATTACGGCGAGGGGGAGGAGCTGCGCGCGTCCGCGTCTTTCCCTGAGGACAGAGCGGGCGGGGGAGTGGAGTTCCACGTATTGGACGGCGGCTCCGGGCCCGACGAGCTTTCCGTGACGGAGGCGGGGTACATAGCCCGCTACATCCGCGACACGGTGGAGGGCGGCGCGACGGTGGCTCTCCCCGGGGGGACCAGGCGCGCCCGCTACGGGGATTTCGCGGTGCTGATGCAGTCTCTCGCGGGGAGGGTTAAGGATTACGCCGAGGCGCTGCGAAAGGTTGGCGTTCCCGTGGCGGCGGACAGCAAGGATTATTTCGGCTGCGAGGAAGTTTCCCTGGCGCTGTCCCTGTTGCGCGCGGTGGATGACCCCGAGGACGGGGTTTCGCTCTTGGCGGCGCTGCGCTCCCCGCTGTTCGGGTTCTCCGACGACAGGCTGGCGGAGTTACGCGCCAAATACCGCGCCAAATCGCTCACCGGGACCCTCGCCGCCGCGTCGGGCGAGCCGGACTGCGCGGAGGTGTTCGCCCGGCTTTCCGAGTGGAGGAGAGCCGCCGTCACCGAGCGCCCCGCCGAGCTCATTACCCGGATATTCGACGAGACCGGGCTGCCCGTGTTAGTCGGCACCTGGGAGAACGGCGAGAGGCGCCGGGAGAACCTGTTCCGGCTTATAAATATGGCCGACGCGTTCTCCGCGCGGGGGCGGGCGGGGTCGCTGACGCTGTTTTTAAGGGAAGTGAGCCGGGCGGAGGCCGCCGGGAAAATCTCCGCCACGGGCTCCGCCGGGGGTGACGCGGTGCGAATAATGAGCGTTCACTCGGCTAAGGGGCTGCAGTTCCCGTTTTGCATAGTGGCGGGGTGCTATGTCGAATTTAACCGCGCGGAGAAGCGCAGTCTCATAGCGGAGGACGAGGATCTGGGCGTGGGGGCGAGGTACGTCGACCCCGAGACCCGCGTGGTGAGCGACACTATTTCGCACCGGGCTATTTTGGACGCCGTAGCGGAGAAGGACACCGCCGAGAAGATCCGCCTGCTCTACGTCGCTATGACCCGGGCCGAGTACAAGTTAGATATAATTCTCACAGACAAGAAGCCTCGCGAGAGGTACCGGGAATCGCTGCGCCACGCCGCCAATTTCACCCCGGAGCGCGTCTTGGCGGGGAACTCGTTCGCGGACTGGCTCTGGCCCGTGGCGCTCCTTGACGAGGGACTGAAGCCCCTTTTCGCCGCGCGGTACGGCGGCGAGGGCGCGGAGGGCGGGGGAGACGCCGCCCCGAGTGAGCCCGCCGGGGCCGGGAACATCGTCACGAATACCGCCGGGCCTGTCGGCGAGGACACAGCTTCGGGCGAGTCTGTCGGAAGCGTGAATACCGCCCCGAGCGAGGTTGCCGGGGCCGGGAACACCGCTTCCACAAGTGAGAAAATCGGGGGCGGGAATATCGTCGCAGTCGCGAGCGAGCCTGCGAGGGATGAAAGTACCGTCTCCGCAAATACCGTCGGGCTTGCAGACGAGGGTATAGCCCCGAGCGAGTACGGGCCCGCGCGGGGCGGGGGAGAGCCGCCCGCGCCAAACACCGCAATCAGCCCCCGGGCGCGGTTCGCGGTGTATAAGCCCCTTGACGACGCCCCGTCCGCCGCGGAGCGGGACGCCGCCCCCGACCGGGAGCTGATAGGGCGGATGAGGGAGAATTTCGCATTTCGTTACCCCTACGCGGCGGAGGTAGCCGCTCCGTCCAAGCTTTCCGTGACGGAAATCACCGAGCGCGGGGTGCGGGAGGACTTATCCTTTACCGCGAGACCCGCCTTTGTCAGCGCGGGAGGGCTCACCCCCGCCGAGAGGGGCACGGCGGCTCACAAATTCCTGCGGTACTGCCGGCTTACCGAGGCGCGGCGCGACATCGCGGGGGAGATAGAGCGCCTTGCCGAGTACGAGTTCTTAAGCGAGGCTGAGGCGGCCTCCCTCGACCGCGACGCCCTGACCCGCTTCCTCCTGTCCCCGCAGTGCGAAAGGCTGATCTCCGCGCGCCGCCTGTACCGGGAGTACCCGTTTGTGGTCCCCTACCGCGTGGAGGGGGCCGGAGCTGACTCCGTGGTTCAGGGCGTGGCGGACGTCGTGGCGGTGAGCGGCGACGGGATATTCCTCTTAGACTACAAGACCGACCGCGCGCCGGCGGGGGAAATAGCGGAGCGCTACCGCGCCCAGCTGGAGTTCTACGCCGACGCGGTCTCGCGGATATTCTCCCTGCCTGTCACCGAGAAGGGACTGTACGCGCTCTCAATAGGTGAATATATTCCTGTATAACCGCATATTTATACGAGATATCCCGCATAAAGGGCGCGTGTTCCACGAGCGAAGAACACAGCGGGGACAATTATCTGTGCGTTGCTACGAAACCGCGCGGGGCGGCAAAATTCCGCTTGCATATTTATGCGGGATATGCTACAATAACCGTATATTTTAGCTGGAGGCGCTGCATATGGATAAATCCAAGATCAAAAAGGTAGTTTTGGCGTATTCGGGCGGGCTGGACACGTCGGTCATCATCCCCTGGCTTAAGGAGAACTACAACGGCTGCGAGGTCATCGCGGTGTCGGGGAACGTCGGCCAGGGCGGCGAGTTAGACGGCTTAGAGGAAAAGGCCCTCAAGACCGGGGCTTCAAAGCTCTACATAGAGGACCTCACCGAGGAGTTTCTCACCGAGTACGCGTTCGAGGCGGTGAAGGCCGGGGCGAAGTACGAGGATTACCTTCTTGGGACCGCCCTCGCCCGCCCGCCTATCGCCAAGCGTGTGGCGGAGATTGCTCTCGCGGAGCACGCGGACGCGGTCTGCCACGGCTGCACCGGGAAGGGCAACGACCAGGTGCGCTTCGAGCTGGCGGTTAAGGCTTTCGCCCCTGATATGCCGATAATCGCGCCGTGGAGGGAGTGGAGCATTAAGTCCCGCGACGAGGAAATCGACTATGCCGAGGCGCACGGCGTCCCGCTGCGCATCAGCCGCGAGACCAACTACTCCAAGGATAAGAACATCTGGCACTTGAGCCACGAGGGTCTGGATCTCGAGAACCCCGCGAACGAGCCTCGGTACCGCAAGCCCGGATTCCTCGAGATGGGCGTTTCCCCGGAGGACGCGCCCGACCGCCCGATTTACATCACCTTGGGCTTTGAGAAGGGTGTCCCCGTCTCGCTGGACGGCGAGGCCCCGGGAGCCGTGGAGCTGATGGAGAGGCTCAACCGGGTTGGCGGAGAGAACGGCATAGGCTTACTCGACATCGTTGAAAACCGCCTTGTGGGGATGAAGTCGCGCGGGGTGTACGAGACCCCCGGCGGCGCCATTCTCTACCACGCGCACGGGACGCTTGAGACCGTCACCCTCGACCGCGAGACAGCGCATTACAAGGAGTTAGTGGCGAAGAAGTTCGCCGAGCTCGTCTACAACGGGCAGTGGTTCACCCCGCTGAGGGAGGCGATATGCGCGTTTGTGGACTCCACGCAGAGGAACGTCACTGGCGAGGTGCGGCTGAAGCTTTACAAGGGCAACATCATCAACGCGGGTGTGACTTCCCCCTACTCGCTTTACGACCCGGAAATCGCCACCTTCGACGAGGACGAGGTCTACAATCAGGCGGATTCGGCGGGGTTCATCAACCTTTACGGGCTGCCGATAAAGGTCGGCGCGACGCTGCGGCAAAAGCGCGGAGAGCGGCAGGCGTGAAGAAGCGCGTATTTGTCGACGGCGGCGCGGGGACGACGGGGCTCAGGATCGTCGACCGGCTCTCCCGGCGCGAGGATCTATCCGTCGCCGTGCTGGAGGGCGAGCGGAGAAAGGACCCCGGGGCGCGCCGCAGGCTCTACAACGAGAGCGACGCCGTGTTCCTCTGTCTGCCGGACTCCGAGGCGCTTTTAGCGGTGGATTTTGTCGAGAACCCCGACACGGTGCTGCTTGATACCTCCACCGCCCACCGTACCGCGCCGGGGTGGGTGTACGGGTTCCCCGAGCTCTCGTCCCTGCGGCGGGAGGCGGTAGCGGGGAGCCGGCGCATTGCCGTCCCCGGCTGCCACGCGAGCGGCTTTGTCGCTCTTATTTACCCTCTTGTGGAGAGCGGAATACTGCCTCCCGACGCGCGGCTCTGCTGTTTCTCGCTCACCGGGTACAGCGGGGGCGGTAAGAAGATGATAGCGGAGTACGAGGCCCCCGACCGTGCTCCCGAGCTCTCCTCCCCGCGTATGTACGCGCTGGGGCAGGAGCACAAGCACCTGCGCGAGATGAAGACGGTCACGGGTCTTACGGGCGAGCCCGCCTTTTGCCCCGTGGTGGGGGATTTCTACAGCGGGATGTTGGTCACCGTGCCGCTCTTCGCGGGGCAGTGCGGGGGCACAAGGGCGGACATAGAGGCGGTTTATCGCGATTACTATAAGCGCGGGGCGGTACGCTACCGCGGGGGCGCGGACGAAGGCGGGTTTCTCTCGGCGGGAGCGCTGGCGGGCAGCGACGCGATGGAAATATCCGTGTTCGGGAACGAGAGCAGAATGCTCCTCGCCGCGAGGTTCGACAACCTCGGCAAGGGGGCGTCCGGCGCGGCGGTGCAGTGTATGAATCTCGCTCTCGGGTTCCCGGAGACGAGCGGGCTGGTTTTGCCCCTGGAGGAAAGGTAAGGATAAAAACGTGGCTGATATTAAGTTCACAGAGGGCGGAGTGTGCGCGGCGAAGGGTTTTACCGCGAACGGGGTGCATTGCGGCATACGCAAGAACAGGGATAAGCGCGACCTCTCTCTGATTGTGAGCGAGGTCCCGGCGGCGGCGGCGGCGGTTTACACCACCAATTTGGTGAAGGGCGCTCCCCTCACGGTCACCCGCCGGCATATTGAGAACGGGGTCGCCCGCGCTATAATCTGCAACAGCGGGAACGCCAACACCTGCAACGCCGGGGGCGAGGAGGTTGCGGAGGAGATGTGCCGCCTTGTCGCGGAACAGCTTGCCATTTCCCCCGAGGACGTGATTGTCGCCTCCACCGGAGTGATAGGCCAGCCGCTGGATATTTCCCCCATAAAGGCGGGAGTGCCGGAGCTTGTCGCGGGGCTGGGCCGCAGGAGCGACCTCGCGGCGGAGGGGATCCTCACCACCGACACCCGCCGCAAGGAGTGCGCGGTGGAGTTCACCGCCGGGGGGAAGCGCTGTGTGTTGGGTGGGATAGCCAAGGGCTCGGGGATGATCCACCCGGACCTCGCCACGATGCTGGTTTTCCTCACGACTGACGCCGCCGTTACTCCCGAGATGCTGCGCAGGGCTCTCACCGTCGACGCCGCGGTGACGTTTAATATGGTCAGCATCGACGGGGACACCTCCACCAACGATATGGTGGCCCTGCTCGCGAACGGCGAGGCCGGCAACCCCGTGATCGACCGGCCCGGCGAGGATTTTGCCGCGTTTATGAAGGCGCTCAACACCGTCACCGTAGCCCTCTGCCGTATGATAGCCGGGGACGGCGAGGGGGCCACAAAGCTGCTTGAGTGCCGCGTTACGGGGGCGGCGGACCTGCCCCAGGCGCGCGCCGTCGCGAAATCCGTGATATGCTCCTCGCTCGTGAAGGCGGCTATGTTCGGCGCGGACGCCAACTGGGGGAGGGTCCTTTGCGCGATAGGCTACAGCGGCGAGAACGTCGATGTCGGGCGGATTGACGTCTCCTTCTCCTCCAAGGCGGGGAGGGTGGACGTCTGCGCGGGCGGCGCGGGCATAGAGTTTTCCGAGGAGCGGGCGAAATCCGTCCTTTCCGAGGACGAGGTCGATATTTTAGTGGAACTGCATTTAGGCGACGGGTCCTCCACCGCCTGGGGCTGCGATCTTACATACGATTACGTAAAAATCAACGGAGATTACCGTACCTGAAGGCTTGAGAGGGAGAGGAAATGGAGCTTACCAACGCCCAGCGCGCCGAAGTCATAATGCAGGCGCTGCCCAATATCCAGAGGTATTACAACAAGATAATCGTGGTCAAGTACGGCGGCAACGCTATGATCCGCCCCGAGCTGAAAGAGTCCGTGATGGGGGACATCGTGCTGCTCTCTCTTATAGGGATCCGCGTCGTGCTGGTCCACGGCGGAGGCCCCGAGATCACCGAGATGCTCCGCAAAGTGGGCAAGAAGAGCGAGTTTGTCGGGGGGCTGCGAGTCACCGACCGCGAGACTATGGATATAGCTCAAATGGTGCTGGCGGGCAAGATTAACAAGGATTTGGTGAACCTGCTTCAGTGCAAGGGGGGGCGGTCCATAGGTCTTTGCGGACTCGACGGGCATATGCTCCGCGCTACGACCAAAGACCCCGCTCTGGGCTGGGTGGGGGAGATCACCGGCGTGGACGTGAGGCCCGTCACCGATCTGTTGGAGAAGGGCTATATCCCCGTTGTATCCACCGTGGGGTGCGACGACGAGGGGAACGTCTACAACATCAACGCCGACACCGCCGCCGCCAAGATAGCCGGGGCGCTCGGCGCGGAGAGCCTCATCTCGATGACGGATATAGGCGGGATCCTCCGCGACAAGGACGATCCCGGCTCGCTAATCAGCAAGATTTACGTGAGCGACGCCCCTCAGTTGATGCGCGAGGGCGTGATTTCCGGCGGGATGATCCCCAAGGTGGAGTGCTGCATTGAGGCGATCCGGCGCGGGGTCAACCGCGTGTTCATCATTGACGGGCGTATCCCCCACGCAATACTCATCGAAATACTGACGGACGAGGGGATAGGCACTATGTTTGTATCGGGGAAGAGAATATGACGCTGTTCGAGAGAGACGCCGCTCACATCGCCGGGACCTACGCCCGCTACCCGCTCGAGATTACCGGGGGGGAGGGCTCGCTGCTCTACGGCGCGGACGGCGGGGAGTACATCGATTTCACCGCCGGGATAGGGGTAAACATCTTCGGCACGCGCGATCCCGCTTGGCTTGCCGCCGTGACGGAGCAGCTGGGCAAATTTCAGCACACATCCAACCTTTACTACACCGAGCCGGCGATCCGCCTGGCGGAGGAGCTCTGTCGGCGCACCGGGGCGGGGAAGGTGTTCTTTTCCAACTCCGGGGCGGAGGCGAACGAGTGCGCGATTAAGGCGGCGCGGCTCTACGGCGAGGCCACCGGGCGGTACAGGATTTTAACCCTCGAGTGGAGCTTTCACGGAAGAACTCTCGCGACCCTCGCCGCCACGGGCCAGGAGCGGTTCCACCGGCACTTTAACCCCCTGCCGGACGGGTTTGTTACCGTCGCGGCGAACGATATAGATGCTCTTCGCGCCGCCGTCCTCAAGGAGGATCCCGTCGCGCTGATGCTGGAGACCGTCAGGGGCGAGGGGGGAGTCCTCCCGCTTGATCCCGAGTTCCTATCCGCCGCCGCCGAGCTTTGCCGGGAGCGGGATATGCTGCTCATTATCGACGAGGTGCAGACCGGCAACGGGCGCACGGGGGCTCTCTACAGTTACCAGAAGCGCGGCTTGGAGCCGGATATAGTCACCACGGCTAAGGGGCTGGGCGGAGGGCTGCCCATCGGAGCCACCCTTTTCTGGGGGCGGACGGAGGGGCTCTTCACCCCCGGGAGCCACGGCTCCACGTTCGGTGGCAACCCCGTCGCCTGCGCGGGGGCTTATAACATTGTACAGCGGCTGGATGAGAAACTTTTCGCCGAGGTGGAGGAAAAATCAGCCTATATAAAAAGGGAGCTGGCCTCCTCGCCCGGGGTCACGGAAGTGCGCGGGGAGGGGCTTATGTTGGGCGTTTCCACGCGCCGGAGCGCCGACGCCGTGATTAACGAGTGCCTGCGCCGGGGGTTGTTGGTGCTGAAAGCCGGGGACAGCGTCCGGCTGCTGCCGCCGCTCAATATTCCGGGCGAGCTTTTGGAGCGCGGCGTCTCGATATTAAAGGAGTGTACCTTAAAATGAAGCATTTGCTGAAGCTTATGGACCTCTCCGAAAAGGAGATTATAGAGATCCTCAACCTCGCGGATCAGCTGAAATACGAGAAAAAGCACGGCATCCGCCACCACCTGTTGGAGGGCAAGACGCTCGGGATGATTTTCCAGAAGGCCTCCACCAGGACGCGGGTGTCCTTCGAGGTGGGAATGTACGACCTCGGCGGCTCGGCGCTGTTTTTAAGCTCCCGGGACCTGCAGATCGGGCGCGGAGAGCCCGTGGAGGACACCGTCCGCGTGCTCTCTCGCTACCTCGACGGGATAATGATCCGCACCTACAGCCAGGACGAGGTCGAGGCTATGGCGCGGCTGGGGAGCATCCCGGTGATAAACGGGCTGACGGATTACTGCCACCCCTGCCAGGTACTGGCGGACCTGATGACGGTGCGCGAGCATTTGGGCACGGTTAAGGGCAAGAAGCTTTGCTTTATAGGCGACGGCAACAATATGGCGAACTCCCTCATAGTGGGCGGGATCAAGACGGGTATGTCCGTCTCCGTCGCCTGTCCCGCCGGGTACCTCCCGGACGCGAAACTGCTCTCCTGGGCGGCGGAGAACGGGGATTTTCTCTGCACCGAAGATGTGCTCGCCGCCGCGAGGGACGCGGATGTGGTCTACACCGATGTTTGGGCGTCCATGGGCGAGGAGTCCGAGGCGGAAGTCCGGCGGGGGGCGTTCGCCGGGTACCGCGTAGACGGCGAGGTTATGCGCTCCGCCGCCCCCGGCGCGATGGTGATGCACTGCCTTCCCGCCCACCGCGGGGAGGAGATAACCGCCGAGGTGTTCGAGGCGCACGCGGGGGAGATATTCGACGAGGCGGAGAACCGTCTCCACGCTCAAAAGGCGGTTATGGCGCTTTGTATGGGGGACCACGCCGGGTCGTAGCGGCAGGCTTTTTTCTCGCTTATTAGCCGGCGTATCGGGTGCCGGAGGGTCGGTCCGCGCCGAGTGCCGGCGCGCACAGAGCGCCTGAAGGTTGGCCCGCGCCGGGAGCGGGGGTTTATCGGGTGCCGCCGGCAGTTTGCTCCGCGTTCAAAAGCCGGTGTATCGGGCGCCGTCAAAGGTTCGGCTTTAAGGCCCCCGGGAGACTTTTCCCCAACTCGCTCTTGAAATCACGTGTAGAGAGTGCTATAATATAGTTTCCGAAAGCTTGAAAGGAGAGGGGATTTATGGCGGGTTACAACAAGAAGACTGTGGACGATATCGAGGTAAAGGGCAAGCGCGTGTTGGTGCGGTGCGACTTCAACGTCCCTATGAAGGGCGGCGTTATCACCGACGAGAACCGCATTACTGCGGCGCTGCCGACCATTCGCAAGCTGATTTCCGGCGGGGCGAGGGTGATCCTTTGCTCGCACCTCGGCAAGCCCAAGGGTGAGGTGAAGCCGGAGCTGTCGCTGGCGCCCGTCGCGAAGAGGCTGTCCGAGAAGTTGGGCGTTCCGGTGGTGTTCGCCGCGGACGACCGCGTGGTGGGAGATAACGCCCACGCCGCCGTCACCGCTATGAAGGACGGTGATGTGGTGCTGCTTGAGAACACCCGTTTCCGCCCCGAGGAGACCAAGAACGGCGAGGCTTTCTCCAAGGAGCTCGCCTCTCTCGCGGATATTTACGTGGACGACGCGTTCGGCTCCGCGCACCGCGCCCACTGCTCCACCGTGGGGGTGACGGAGTTCCTGCCCGTCGCGGTGTCCGGCTACCTAATCGAGAAGGAGCTTAAGTATTTGGGCAACGCGGTGGACGACCCCGCCCGCCCGTTCGTCACCATTTTGGGCGGCGCCAAGGTCGCGGACAAGCTCCCCGTCATAGAGAACCTGCTTAATAAGGCCGACACGCTGATCATAGGCGGCGGGATGGCGTACACCTTCCTCGCGGCAAAGGGCTACAGCGTGGGCGGGAGCCTGCTGGACTCCGAGAAGATCGATTACTGCGCCGAAATGCTGCGCAAGGCCGAGGAGAAGGGCGTGAAAATCCTCCTGCCCGTTGACTGTACGGTGGCTTCCGCCTTCCCCGACCCGATCGACGCGGATATCCGGACCGAAGTTGTCCCCGCGAGCGGCATCCCGGCGGACAAAATGGGCCTCGACATCGGCCCCGATACAGCCAAGCTGTTCGCCGACGAGGTGAAATCCGCCAAAACCGTGGTTTGGAACGGCCCGATGGGCGTGTTCGAGAACCCGTCTCTCGCCAAGGGCACCTACGCGGTGGCGGAGAGCCTCGCCGCGACCGACGCGGTGACCGTCATAGGCGGCGGGGACTCGGCGGCGGCGGTCAACAGCCTCGGTTTCGCGGATAAGATGACCCACATCTCCACGGGCGGCGGCGCGTCCCTCGAGTTTTTGGAGGGCAAGGTGCTGCCCGGCATCGCCGCGCTGAACGACAGGTAACGGGCTATGAATAAATCTCTTCGCCCCGCCGTGATTGCGGGCAACTGGAAGATGAACAAGACTCCCGCCGAGGCGCGCTCCCTCATTGAGGAAGTGAAGCCCTTAGTGGCTGGCGCGGGTTGCCGCGTCGCGGTGTGCGTCCCGTTTACCGACTTAGCCGTGGCGGTCGAGCTGACGCGCGGGACCGACATCGCCGTGGGCGCTCAGAACTGCCATTTTAAGGAAAGCGGCGCTTACACCGGGGAGATTTCCGCCCCTATGCTAAAGGAAATCGGCGTTAAGTACGTCATAATCGGGCATTCCGAGCGGCGGGCTTACTTCGGCGAGACCGACGAGACGGTGAACGCGCGGCTTCTGGCGGCGCTCTCCTCCGGGCTTTCCCCGATACTCTGTGTCGGCGAGGTGTTTCGTCAGCGTGAGCAGGGCGTCACGCGTGAGTTAGTCGGTATGCAGACCAAGATCGCTCTCGGCGGCGTCCCGGCGGAGAGCATCCGCGACGTGGTGATAGCCTACGAGCCGGTTTGGGCCATAGGCACGGGCAAGACCGCCACCGCGGCCCAGGCGGAGGAGGTTTGTCGCCGGATCAGGGAGACCGTTGAGGAGCTTTACCCCGGCGAGGGGGAGAGGGCTTCCGTTCTTTACGGAGGCTCCATGAACGCGGGCAACGCGGCGGAACTGTTAGCCCAGCCCGATGTGGACGGCGGGCTGATTGGCGGCGCGTCTCTTAAAGCGGCGGACTTCGCGGCGATAGTCGCGGCGGCGGGTAAGTAGTATGGCGAGCGCAAAACGGCCCCTTGTCCTAATAATTATGGACGGCTTCGGCATTAACCCCGAGAGGGAGGGCAACGCCATCGCCGCCGCCAACACTCCCCACCTTGATAAGCTGTTCGCCGAGAATCCGACCACGCGTATTGGCGCGTCCGGGATGGACGTGGGGCTTCCAGACGGGCAGATGGGCAACAGCGAGGTGGGGCACACCAACATAGGCGCGGGGCGCGTGGTGTACCAGGAGCTGACCCGCATCACCAAGGCCGTCGAGGACGGGGATTTCTTCCGCAACCAGGCGTTATGCGACGTTATGGACGGCTGCAGAAAGCGCGGGACCTCGCTCCACCTGGCGGGGCTCGTTTCCGACGGCGGGGTCCACAGTCACAACCGCCACTTATATGCTCTGTTAAAAATGGCTAAGGAGCGCGGAGTGGAGCGGGTTTACGTCCACGCCCTGCTTGACGGGAGAGACGTCCCCCCCACGTCCGGAGAGCGCTACATAGAGGAGCTTGAAGCCGAGTGCGCCCGCGTCGGGGCGGGGGAGATAGCCACGGTAGCCGGCCGCTACTACGGGATGGACCGCGACACCCAGTGGTCGCGCGTCGAGAAGGCTTATAACGCCATAGTACTCGGCGAGGGGGAACCCTTCACCGACCCCGCCGCCGCCGTGCGTAAATCCTATGATACGCTTGACGCCGACGGGAAGTACCTCACCGACGAGTTTGTCGTTCCTACCGTGCGGGAGGGCTACGAAGGCTTGCGCGACGGGGACGGTTTCGTGTTCTTCAACTTCCGCCCCGACCGCGCGAGGGAAATCACCCGCGCCCTCTGCGACCCCGATTTTAGCGGCTTTACCCGAAAGGGCGGCAGACGCGAGATCTCTTACGTTTGTATGACGGAGTACGACGCGACTATGCCCAATGTTTCAGTGGCGTTCGGGCCCGAGGCGCTCACTATGACGATGGGCGAGACGCTCTCCAAGGCGGGGCTCACCCAGTTGCGCATTGCGGAGACTACCAAGTACGCCCATGTGACCTTCTTCTTCAACGGCGGGGAAGAGGTCAAGTTCCCCGGCGAGGACAGGATCCTTGTCCCCACGCCGGACGTGGCCACCTTCGATCTCCAGCCCGAGATGAGCGCCTACCCCGTCTGCAAGGCGGTGTGCGAGGCCATAGAATCCGGGAAGTACGACGCCGTTATCCTCAACTTCGCCAACTGCGATATGGTGGGGCATACCGGGGTGTTCGACGCGGCGGTCAAGGCCGTCGAGACGGTCGATACCTGCGTCGGGAGGGTAGTCGCGTCGGTCGCGAAAATGGGCGGAGCGGCCCTCATCACCGCCGACCACGGCAACGCCGACAAAATGGTTGACAGTGACGGCACTCCCTTCACCGCGCACACGACGAACCCGGTCCCATTCTGCGTGGCGGGCTACCCCTGCGAGCTTCGCGAGGGCGGCAGGCTGTGCGACATTTCCCCCACTATGCTCCAGATTTTGGGGCTTCCCCAGCCGCCCGAGATGACGGGCGTATCTCTAATCAGCAAATCATTATAGGAGGATTTTATATGTACGACAGGGTATATAACTTTTCCGCCGGGCCGTCAATGCTCCCTGTTCCCGTGCTCGAGAAGGCACGGGACGAGCTGTTAAACTACGGCGGGAGCGGCACCAGCGTGATGGAGATGAGCCACCGCTCCAAGGCGTTCGAGGGGATAATCGAGGACGCGGAAGCTTTAATGCGCGAGGTGCTGGGTGTCCCGGATAATTACAAGGTGCTCTTCCTCCAGGGCGGCGCGTCGCTGCAGTTCGCCGCGGTGCCTATGAACCTGCTTCGGACCGGCGTCGCGGACTACGTGGTCACCGGGCAGTTCTCCAATAAGGCCTACGCCGAGGCGCAGAAGTACAGTGATAAAATTCACCTCGCCGCCTCCACTAAGCCGGAGAACTTCACCCGCATACCGGAGCAGGGCGAGCTTGACCTCACCCCCGGCGCGGACTACCTGCACATTTGCTTCAACAACACCATTTACGGGACTAAGTGGCACTATATTCCGGCGACCGACGCGCCCATTGCGGCGGATATGAGCTCCTGCATTTTGTCGGAGCCGGTGGATGTGTCTCGGTTCGGACTCATCTACGCCGGCGCGCAGAAGAACGTCGCCCCCGCCGGGCTCACCATCGTGATCGTCCGCGAGGACCTCATCCGCGAGGATATTCCGGCGTACGTGCCGTCGGTTTGCAGCTACGCGGTTATGGCCAAGAACGGCTCGATGTACAACACCCCGCCCTGCTGGCCGATTTACATTTGCAAACTGGTGCTGGAGTACATCAAGTCCCTCGGGGGGCTGCCCGCGATGAGGGAGCGCAACGCCCGCAAAGCCGCCAAGCTCTACGCCGCTCTTGACGAGAGCGCCCTCTTCTCCAACCCCGTGAAGAAGGAGTGCCGCTCGATGATGAACGTGACCTTCCGCGCCGAGGACGAGGATGTCAACGCGCGGTTTGTCAAGGAGAGCGCCGCCGCCGGGTTCGTCAACCTCAAAGGGCATCGCTCGGTCGGCGGAATGAGGGCGTCCATCTACAACGCTATGCCGGAGGAGGGCGTCGACGCGCTGATCGACTTCATCAAGGACTTCGAGGCGAAGAGCTGAGGCGCTGTTCGCCCGGGAGCAAGGGTTAGAGCGAGGTGTGCATATGGCTAACTCAATCCTCAATGTTCGCGTAAATTCGGAAGTAAAGCGGGAAGCCGAGGAGATTTTCGAGGAACTGGGACTTACCGCGACTACCGCGGTGAACCTTTTTCTCCGGCAGGTTATCCGTGTCGGCGGGATCCCCTTCGCGGTGACGCTCGATGTACCCAACCGGGAAACCGCCGACGCCATCGAGGAGGGGCGGCTTTTGGCGCGCGACCCTAACGCGGTAGGCTACCGCAATATGGAAGATCTCCAAGCGGCACTTGAGGTTTGAACCGTTGGACGGAGCATCTCCTCACATGCGTCCCGTGAGCTAAAAACCAAGCCCTCCCCAAAAGCGGGGAGGGCTTTTTGCATCCGCCGGGGGCCGGGAGCGAGACCCGCGGCCGCGTGCTCCGGGAGTGACTCCGGGAGCGGACCGGGGCGGGCGCTACGAGGGGTCGTCGTCCCCGGATTCCGCCTCGGGGTCGACGGGGAGGGGAAGCCCCGCGTACTTGAGCAGGTGGTTCCGCTGAAGGACGGCGCAGTGTGCCGCCCGCATCATATCCGGGGTAAGTTCCGGCGCGTCTTCGTCGTAGACGATCGGGCGCTTTGCCGCCTCGTCAAGCTCGCGGATCTGCTCCTCGGTAAGTGTCGCCCCGGGCTTTAGATCATAGTAAACCGTCACAATAAAACTTCCTTTCTCTTTTATTCGCGAGACGCGCGGATATCAGTCGAATTTTTTCGTGCCGTTCCGTAAATACGACAAAGAGTATCTGGTTAACTCGACCTATGGTGACATATCGCTCCTCATCGATGCTGTGTATGGCATCATAGAAGACAACTCGATTGGGATCGTTAAAGACGAGGGCCGCCATTTCAAAGGAAACCCCGTGCTTTATTTTGTTTGCCTTATCTTTTTCCTCGTCCCATTCAAAATGCGAGTCCTCCCGATCCATATATTCACTTTCTCCGCATTTGCACTATCGGGCAAACGCGGCTTATTCCCCCATTTCGCAGGACTCGCACTGTTCGGAGAGCTTGCCGACTATCGGCTCGGGGTCCACTCCCTGCCGGCGGTAGTAGTCCGCTATGGCGGCCTTCATAGCCTGTTCCGCCAAGACTGAACAGTGGATTTTGTGCGCCGGGAGCCCGCCCAAGGCCTCCACAACCGCCTTATTGGAAAGCTGTATAGCCTCGCTGATCTTATGCCCCTTCACCATTTCCGTGGCGATTGAGCTTGTCGCTATGGCGGAGGCGCAGCCGTAAGTCTTGAACTTCACGTCGACGATGGTGTCGTTCTCGATTTTGAGGTACATCCTCATTATGTCGCCGCACTTCGCGTTGCCTACCTCGCCCACCGCGTCCGCGTCCGGGATCTCGCCCATATTGCGCGGGTGCTCGAAATGCTCCATTACCTGTTCGGTGTACATAGTCTACTTAGCCTCCTCTTTTTCACGCTCAATAATCCTGTCCCACAGCGGGGACATCTCGCGGAGCCGCTCCACGATGCCCGGGAGCACCTCCAAGATGTAGTCCGCGTCCTCCAAAGTGTTGCCGTCCGAGAAGGAGAGCCGCAGCGACCCGTGCGCTATCTCGTGCGGGAGACCTATAGCGAGCAGCACGTGGCTGGGATCAAGCGAGCCGGAGGTGCACGCCGACCCGCTCGAGGCGCAGACACCCTTCAGATCCAGCATCAGCAGCAGCGACTCGCCCTCGATCCCCTCGAAGCAAAGGCTGGCGTTCCCCGCGAGGCGGTGCTCCATATCCCCGTTGACCCGCGAGCGCGGGATTTTCAGCGCGCCCTCAATCACCCTGTCGCGTATGGCCCGGATTTTGGCGGAGCGGCCCTCTATGTCCCGGCAGGCTATCTCAATGGCGGCGCCGAGCCCCACGATCCCGGCGGTGTTCTCCGTCCCGGCCCTGCGGCCCCTCTCCTGCGCCCCGCCGTCTATGAGGTTCGCGGGGCGGACGCCCTTCCTGATGTAGAGCGCCCCGACCCCTTTCGGCCCGTGGAACTTATGCGCCGAGAGCGAGAGCATATCGATGTTCATCTCTCGCACGTTAATGGGTACGTTGCCCACCGCCTGGACTGCGTCGGTGTGGAAGATTATCCCCCTCTCACGGCAGAAAGCGCCAATTTCGGGGACCGGCTGAATTGTCCCTATCTCGTTGTTGGCGAACATCACGCTGACAAGCCCGGTCTCCGGCGTCACGGCCGCCTCCAACTCCTCCAGGCGTACAATGCCGTTCTCGTGAACGGGCAGCAGCGTTACCGTGAAGCCCTCTTTCTTAAGCGCGTCCAGCGAATGCAGAACCGCGTGGTGCTCGAACGCCGTCGAGATAATGTGCGTCTTGCCCTTGGTCCGCATAGCCCTCGCGTAGCCCTTCAGCGCCCAGTTGTCCGATTCGCTCCCGCCGCCGGTGAAGTAGATCTCGCCCGGGTCCGCGCCCAGAGCCGCGGCGACCTTGTCGCGGGCGGCCTCAACCGCCATTTTTGCCTCGCCGCCGAACGCGTAAAGGGTGGAGGCGTTGCCGTATTTTTCGGTGAAATACGGGCGCATCGCCTCGAAGACCTCCTCCGAGACGCCCGTCGTGGCGGCGTTGTCCGCGTAAACGAAACGCTTGCTCATACACATCTCCCCTCCCGACTCTATTGTATACCATTTCGGTATACTTTTCAAGTGCAAATTTCCGCTATTTTTCGGATAGCGGAAAAAGCGGGCTATTTTTTGTAGAACCAGCGGAGCTTGAAGATTACGAATTGCTCGGGCTTTATGACTATTTTCCGCATTACCACACGGAATTTACTGTCCTTGGGAGCTTCCTCGCGCCGTTGCTGATAGAGGTCGTAAATTTTATCGTAATCCCCTGCTCTGAGCAGGGGTTTGATTTCCCCGTAAAGCCGGATGTCCTCGTCGCCCGGGAACACCCGGAATATCTCGTCCGATATGTTGTCCAGGAATTTTCTGGCTTCCCGGTAGCCTTCCTCGATAACGCATAGACCTTCGTCCCGTGCAAAGTCGCACACATTGGAGAGTGAGCGCTGGAAAATCTGGACCCGTTTCCTCTGTTCCTCAAGTGGTACGTTGTCCTCGTCGAAGAGCTTGACGCGCTCCTCGAGCGACCGGCACACATAGGGCAGCCATTTTATTGTCTTGCCCCTCGTGACCGACTCGTCTACTATCCCGTTAAAATAGTAGGCGCTCTCGGGCGTGGTTGCGATCTTCTTACAGCGCCCAAGATAGCGGAAAACGAAATACGTATCGTCGTCAAACGACATCCCCGGCGGGAACCAAAGCTGATTATCCCTGATTATATCCCCCCGATAGAGCGCTCCCCATGGGGGGAAACCCATCCCGAGTAAATCCGAAAGCGCCTCCTTATCGCTAATGTCGATTACTGCTCGCTTATAATCACCTCTGTTCCCGACCCCTCGAAAGTGAACACGCTTGTGGTTCGCGAACACCGCGTCCGCGCCGGTTTCCCTGATGCGGTCGTACAGGATCCTGACCGAGTCGCGGGGGAGCCAGTCGTCAGAATCCGCGAAGCAGATGTACTCCCCCGTGGAAGCGGCGATCCCGGTGTTCCGGGCGACATCTACGCCGCCGTTTGTTTGATGAATAATTTTGAAGCTCGGGGGGGGGGGGCGCTTTATCGGATGTAGCAAAACTGTCGCATATCCGGGGGCACTTGTCCGGCGAGCCGTCGTCGACGACTATGACTTCTAAATTGCGGTAGCTCTGGTCCCGCACGGACTCAAGGCAGCGGCGGAGGTACTTCTCCACCTTGTACACCGGGATAATAACGCTGATCAGCGGCTCGTCCATTGGCGCGTCCTCCAAAC
>CAYOSS010000011.1:29729-31474 GCA_964406705.1 uncultured Eubacteriales bacterium | reverse complement strand
CGACGACGAAGCCGGACCGTTCCGGCGCAGAGAAGAAAAGCGGACATCGTTCCCCAGCATAGCTGGGAAAGATTGGAAGGCTAACCTCGCGCAGCGAGAAGAAAGCAACGGCGACGGGCGGAGCAAATTCAGCGGTGTTACTGGGCTACCCTCGCGTCAGCGACCACAGGGGCAACGGCACAGGTGGCATCTTCCCTCTAATCACTAAGTGTTCGGCGTAGGAGCAAGCCGGTCCGCCTGAACTTCTTTTCTGTCCGCTTTTCATAAGGGGCCCCCGCGGCGCCGTAAGGCGTCGTGGGGAGAGGAGGAGCAGTGGAATGAGCGAGCTTTTCACGCTTTAGCGTGGAAACGAGCGATATGGAACTTGCGACGACGAAGCGGGGACCTTCCGGCGCAGAGAAGAAAAGCGGACATCGTTCCCCAGCATAGCTGGGGAAAAAAGCAAGCTGCCCTCGCGGTAGCGAGAAGAAACCTTCAAGGGACGGGTGAAGTCAAAGGCTACCCTGCGCAGCGAGAAGAAAGCAACGGAGCCGGGCGGAGCCAAATCCGGCGGGACCAGCCGGCCGCCCACCCCAGCTGTCCCTATAGCTCGCCTTCTCCTATAATTTTTCCCTATACCGCAAAAAATCCCTTGACATCTCGCGCGGACCGTGATATACTAAACCCACAATACAGATAGGTAATGTGTAAATTGCCTGTCGGGAAAAGGAGAGGACCCCTATGAAAATCGCTGAAAGTTTCACCGACCTGATCGGCAACACCCCCCTGCTTCACCTCTCGCGCTACGGCGCGGCGAGGAACCTCGGAGCGCAGCTTTACGCCAAGTTGGAGTATTTTAACCCGGCGGGGAGCGTGAAGGACCGTGTCGCCCGCGCGATGATCGACGACGCGGAGCAGCGGGGGCTGCTGAAGCCCGATTCCGTCATTATCGAGCCCACCAGCGGCAACACCGGGATCGGTCTCGCGGCCGTCGCCGCCGCGCGGGGGTATAAGATCATCCTCACGATGCCGGAGACGATGAGCGTCGAGCGGCGCAGTCTCCTAAAGGCTTACGGCGCCGAGATCGTGCTGACGGAAGGCTCCAAGGGTATGAAGGGCGCCATTGCCAAGGCGGAGGAGCTTGCCGCCGAGACGCCGAACAGCTTTATTCCGGGGCAGTTTGTCAACCCCGCGAACCCGGCCATTCACCGCACCACCACCGGCCCCGAGATTTGGCGGGACACCGACGGGCAGGTTGACGCGTTCGTTTCGGGCGTCGGGACGGGCGGCACGGTTTCCGGCGCGGGGGAGTACCTAAAGTCGCAGAACCCCGCCGTCCACGTGGTCGCGGTGGAGCCGGCTTCTTCGCCGGTGCTGTCCAAAGGGGTGTCCGGGCCGCATAAGATCCAGGGGATCGGCGCGGGCTTTGTCCCGGAGACGCTCAACACCTCGATTTACGACGAGATTATCCCGGTTGAGAACGAGGACGCGTTCGCGACCGGCAGAGCGATAGCCCGCAGCGAGGGCGTGCTGGTCGGGATGTCCTCAGGGGCGGCGCTTTGGGCGGCGACCGAGCTCGCCAAGCGCCCCGAGTTCGCCGGGAAGCACATTGTCGTCCTGCTGCCGGATACGGGCGAGAGGTACCTCTCCACCCCGATGTTCGCGGAGTAGCGGGTTTCCCCCGCCGGGGCGGCATGTCCCCGGGCTCGCGGCAGGGTCGCCGGATTTGCAGCAGGGTCGCCGGATTTGCAGCAGGGTCGCCGGAT
>CAYOSS010000011.1:0-29629 GCA_964406705.1 uncultured Eubacteriales bacterium | reverse complement strand
GCAGGGTCGCCGGATTTGCAGCAGGGTCGCCGGATTTGCAGCAGGGTCGCCGGATTTGCAGCAGGGTCGCCGGATCCGAAGCGGGTCCCCGGGCTTGCGGTGGCTGCTCGCCGGGCTCGAAGTGGGTCCCCGGGCTTGCGGTGGCTGCTTTCCGGGCTCGAAGCGGATCTCCTGAGCTTGCGGCAGCGTTGTCGGGGTAGCGAAGGTTCGACGGACTGTCTTGCGGCGGCGCTTGCTCCTGCTCTCTTTGACCGCGTCTTGCGGCGGCACACGATCCCGTCCCGCGACCGCGTTTTGCGGCGGCACACGTTCCCGCCCCCTCGATCGCGTTTTGCGGCGGCACACGTTCCCGCCCCATGACCGCGGCCCGCGGCTTGCCCTTTGTGCCTCTTTTACCTCTTACCGTGTAGCAATAAGCCCCCCGCCCGTTCAGGGCGGAGGGCTTTGCCGTATTTGCGGATCCGGGTCTGCCGGCCATATGCACCACGATTGGTGACCGGCGTCTGACGGTGGGAGCGGTTACTCCTCCGCGCCCCTGTTCCTCTCCAGCCGGGCGTAGAGCTTATCCGCGAGGAAGCACGCGAGGAAGGCGAACGCCGTCCCGAGTATCGCCCCGGCTAACACGTCCGTGGGGTAATGCACGTACAAATACAGCCGCGAGAAGGCGACCAGCGCCGCGAGCACCAGCGCCGGGACCCCCCAAGCGCGCTTTCGGAGCGTGATACTCACCGCCCCCTCGAAACACGCCAGAGTGTGCCCCGAGGGGAAGGACCAGTCGGTCGGCGCGGCGATCAGCAGCTCCACGCCCTCCTTGACATCGTAGGGGCGCACCCTCGCCACCACGTTTTTTAAGAAGACGTTGCCCACGAGGAAGCCGGTCAGCAGAGCGAGCCCCATCGAGAGCCCGATTTTGCGGGTCTTGGGGATAATTAACAGCACCGCGGCGAGCGCGATCCAGAATATCCCCCCGTCGCCGAACCGCGTTATGACCGGCATCACCGCGTCCAAAAAGCCGCACCGCAAGTGCTCCGCCAGCCAGTCCAATATTCCGATCTCGAATAAGTTCATTCTCCGCCTCCCGGGTTTACCATATCGAGGGCGAGCATACCGCCGCCGGTCTTAATATAGACGTACTTGTCGAAGTTTTCCTCGTGCGTGCGGGAGCCGAGCCGCAGCACCTGCGTAAAGCTCACCCTGCAGCGGTAGTACCCCCCGCCGTAGGAGAGAACCTCCCCGCACCTGTCGCCGTCAAACGAGTATCCGTCGTGGTCCCAGACCCAGCGCGTCTCGCTCCCGCGAAGCTCCTTATAAAATTTGGAACCGGGGTCGAGGTACCGGGCGGCGTCGGCGAAGGGGATATCGTCCTCCATATAGGCGGCGTAAGCGTGCGCCGCGGCGACGGCGAACTCTTTCAGCGCGGCGGGGGCGTTCTTTTCGCAGACTTTGTAGACTCCGCCTTCGTTTATTATATCGTGCCCGTCCGCCGCCACTTCGGGAGAGGAGTCCAGCATCCTGTCGAGGGTGTAGCGGACCGGCGGCGCGGCGCCGGGAGCGGCTTTTAAGCAGTCGGGCAGCTCTTCCGGGGAGGAGGCCGCCGCGTCAAGCGCGATTCCGTTTACCGTGACCGCTGCGCCGGGAGGGGCCACCACCGTGACGGTGTTGCTGTACTTCCCCTGGAAGCCAGCTCCCGCCGCGCGGTAGGGCCGCAGCCCCAGGCGGCTCTTTTTGGCTTGGCGCAGCCGCACGCGGAACATAGCCTCCCCGTCCGCCGTGACGACAAACGCCTTCTCGCCCGCCTCTTCGCCGGGGACCCCGGTGAACTCCAATTTTTTCTCCGCCGCCGCTCTGCCGGCCGCCTCGAGCCGCTCCCCGGTCTCGTAGGGTGAGATGTCGAGCGGGCACTCCCCGGCGAGACCCTCCATATCCCCCTCCGAGAGGTACTTATCGCAGAACTCCCGCATCACCACGTCGGGGCGGGTCTTTTCGTATTCCCCCGCCCAGCGGTAGAGGAACACCAGCCCCCCGGCGAGCAGTGCCAAGAACGCCGCGACGACCGAGAGATATATCCTGTAGAACAGAGATTTTTTCATAGTGCCCCCCTTACCTGCCGCCGTCGGAGGGCTTCACCGCGAAGTAGGTGGGAAGCCGTCGCGGGGGAATGAACGCCCTGTAGCGGTTGACAAGCCCCCTCTTCTGGTAGTCGTCAAGCGTGGCGGGGTCCACGCCGTATTTTTCCGCGTAATCCCGGCAGTAGAGCATCGATGAGGTGCCGCCGTCGAGCATTCCCGCCGTGACCGCGCCCGCTCCCGCCAGAATATCAATGACTTCGTCCCTCGTCGCGCCCACGCTCTCGGTGGAGCGCCCGTCCGTCACGAGAAGGAGCACCGCCCCGTCCGCCCTCTGAGCTATGGCGGTGCGCTGAGAGGTGGATGTGTTGCCGGGCCGGTAGCGCAGGTTCAGCCGCTCGCCGTCGCGGTCTATCAGCACGTTGCCGCTCTGGAACGACACCCCGTCGCGTATTCCCAGCCGCCGCGCCTCGTCCTCCGAGGGGCTTTCGAGGCAGTGGAGGCGGTTATCCCTATCGAAGCCTATAAAGGTGCGCTTCAGCCCGTCGCTCCAGACCATTTTGCCACCGGAGTAGGTAAGCCCCATAGGGCGGGCTCCCGTGCCCACCCCTCCCGGGTCCTCGAACTCCCCGCCGTTTATCGCCGCCGCCGCGCTGCTTTTTTCGGCGAAGTCGAACAGCCCTACCCCGGCTTTGGCGCTCGCAAAATCGCCCGACGACACCCCTACATACAGTCGCGCCGGGTCCTTGACGGTGAGAAGGTACGCCTTAAACTTGGGGTAAGACAAAAATTCCAGCTTCATCCCGTCCACCGCGTCGTCCCACTCGCCCGGCTCGCGCCCGGCGAACACCCCCGCGTCAATGCTCCCCGCGCTGTCCTGCTCCGAGCGGCGAAGGATCCCGTCTATAGTGCTTTGTTTTAGGAAGAGCTTGGGGAGCCACTTGGTCGCGCTCGCCTGTGTCGCAGAGAGCACAAGCGTGTCCCGCAGGGAGTCCCCGGGGCCGTGGGTCAGCACGAACAGCGAGGAGTACACCGTGAGCAGCAGCGCGAGCAGCGCCGTCCCGATACAGAGAGCGACGCGCCGTATCACCTTCCCCGGGGTGAGACGCCGCTTTTCGGTAACCTTTTCACCCTTTTTCGCGCTATTGTAGACGGGCGGTTTGTCGCTCATTTCTTCCTCTTTTCCGCGAAGACCCACTCCTGCTGCAGCCGGTAGGATACGAAGACCAGCACTAAGTCGACGAGGGCTTTTATAAGCGTATCTATCCCCGGCATACCGCCGAGCCATATGGAAATCAGCTGCACCAGCCCCGCCGAGACCAGCATTTTAGGAATAGCCACGGCGTAGTAGCGGAACAGCGTGCGCCCGGTGTGCTCCTTGCTCGTGAAGACCTGCTTGCGGTTGATTGTGAAGTTAGTCAGCGAGGAGACCGCGCGGGAGACGACCGTCGCGGTAAGGATAGTCCACCTTCCGAGGTACGGCGCCCCCACCTTCCTGATGACGTAGAACAGCAGTATGTCGATAACCGTCGCGATCATCGAGCTCAGCAGGTACCCTATGAAGAAGCCGTACACCCTCAGCGAGTCGATTATCGGGCGAAAGTGTGAGGAGGAGTTTTCATCGATATAAAGCGTTTTAATGGGCACTTCCGCTACCTCTATGTGGGCGCGCTTTAAGTTCAGCAGCATATTCGTCTCGTACTCGAACTTCTCGCCCTTGATTTCGGTAAGCTTGGGCAGGACGTCCATAGGGAACGCCCGCAGCCCCGTTTGCGTGTCGGAGATGTCTATCCCGCAGAGGAGCTTGAAGGAGAGGCGGGTGACGGTGTTGCCGAAGCGGCTCCTCGCGGGGACGTCCTTCCCGGAAAAATCCCGGCAGCCGAGGATGACCTTGTTCTTTTCGGCACGCAGGCGGTCGGCGCAGGCGGCGACGTCCCCCGCGTCGTGCTGCCCGTCCCCGTCAACCGTGATTACTCCCTCGTCGCCGGGGGAGGAATGCCCGATAATCCAGGAAAACGCGGTCTTGAGCGCCGTGCCCTTGCCCCGGTTGGCGGGGTGAGCGAGCAGCGTTATCCCCGGCTCGCCCTCCTCGGGGAAGAATTTCTTATGCCCGGAGTCGCTCCCGTCGTCCACCAACACGAAGCGGGAGAAGCCCGCCCCGCGAAGCCCCTCCACCGTCGCGCGCAGTCTCTCGTCGGGGTCCAGCGAGGGGATCACTATGTAGAACCCGGAGTAATCAGCCGCAGTTTCCGTCACCGTGTTACACCTCCACCCCGCCGGCCTTGCCCTCGTCCGGCGGGTCGCGCCGCAGCAGCGGGTCGACGACTTCCTCTATGAACTCGCTCACCTGGTCGGCCGCCCTCCCCGTGAAGGCTTCGGGCCTCAGCTCCCCCGCGATTTCCTCCTCGCTGAGGGCGAAGCGCGGGTCGTCCGCGACGCGGCGGGTGAAGTCGTTCTCCCCGCCGTTCTTAACCCGCTCCGCGGTCTCCATAGCGTACCGGCGGATCGCCTCGTGAAGCTCCTGTCGGTTGCCGCCCTTCTTCACCGCCCGCATAAGGATGTTCTCGCTCGCCATAAAGGGCAGCTCCTCGCGAAGGTGCCGCTTCGCCATTTCCGGGTAGACTTTAAGCCCCCCGGTGACGTTCGCGTAGAGGGTGAGTATCCCGTCCGCCGCCAAAAACGCTTCCGGGATGGCTATGCGCCGGTTCGCGGAGTCGTCCAAGGTGCGTTCCAGCCACTGCGTGCCGGCGGTGAAGGCGGGGTTTTCCGCCGCCGTAATGACGTACCTCGCGAGGGAGGTTATCCGCTCGCAGCGCATCGGGTTGCGCTTGTACGCCATCGCGGACGAGCCTATCTGCCCGCTCTCGAACGGCTCCTCGAGCTCCTTTTCGTGCTGGAGCAGCCGCACGTCCCCCGCGAACTTCATCGCACTTTGAGCGACGCCCGACAGCGCCCCGAGGACAAAGGAGTCCGTCTTGCGCGTGTAAGTTTGCCCCGAGACGGGCTGCACCCGCGAGAAGCCCATCTTCTCCGCTATAAGCTTATCGAGCCGGCGGCACTTTTCCCCGTCCCCGCCGAACAGCTCCATAAAGCTCGCCGCCGTGCCCGTCGTCCCCTTGCAGCCGAGCAGAGCCATATTCTCCACGCGCCGGGAGACTTCTTCGTAGTCGAGGGTGAGATCGTAGAGCCAGAGCGAGGCGCGTTTGCCGACGGTCGTGGGCTGAGCGGGCTGGAAGTGGGTGTAGGCGAGGGCGGGGACGTCCTTATACCGGAGCGAAAAGTCCCGCAGCCGCTTTATGCAGATCAGGAGCTTGTTCTTGATTATCCGCAGCCCCTCGGTCATAAGGATGATGTCGGTGTTGTCCCCCACGTAGCAGGAGGTCGCCCCGAGGTGGATTATCCCGGCGGCCTTGGGGCAGGCGGCGGCGTAGACGTGGACGTGCGCCATCACGTCGTGCCGGGTGATCTTCTCCTCCCTCGCGGCGGCCTCGTAGTCGATATCGTAAATGTGCTCCCGCATCTCGGCTATCTGCTCCTCGGTGATGGGCAGCCCCAACTCCCGCTCGGTCTCGGCCAGCGCCACCCAGAGCCGCCTCCAGGTGGAGAATTTTCTGTCGTCGGAGAATAACTCCCTCATCTCCCGCCCCGCGTAACGGGTGCAAAGCGGGTTTTCGTATGTGTCGCGCATCGCGGCGCCTCCTCTTGGTTTTTGGTTTATTGTTGACGAGTGCCCGGCCTGGCCCGGCGGTAAACGTGTCCCGCTTGACCCGGCGGTGAGCTCTTGTCTTGCCCGACCCGGGCGACGAACGTGTCTGCCCGATTCGGTGGCGAGCTTATCTGCTTGACCCGGGCGGCGAGCTTACACGTCTGACTCGGCGGTGAGCCCTCGCCCCGTTTGACACGGGGTGTGCTTATCCGTATGACCCGGTAGATCCGTCCTGCTCAATTTCGCGGCAAGCCTACCTGCCCGACTTGTCGACGTGCTTCACCACCTGACCCGGCAGCGAGCGTATCCGCTTGACGCGGCAGGGTGCTTGCTCGCCTGGCCCGGGCGACGCGTCTTTCCGCCTGGCTGGCAGGGTACCCGCCCCGCCTGGCCCGGGCGGCAAGTTTACACGTCTGGCCCGGGCGGCTAATCCCCCGGCGCTCGGGACGGCGAGGCTAACCCTTCAGCACCGCCCTGTGGAACACTTTTTTGCCTTTTTTGAGGGAGACGCCCTCCCTCAGCGCGTCGGCGCCGTAGGTCTCGAGCGGGTCGCCCGCCTTTTCGCCGTTTACCGTGACGCCGCCCTGCGCTACCAGCCGCCTCGCCTCGGCTCTCGAGGGAGCGAGGCCCGTTTTCACGAGAAGCTCCGCCAAGGTGATGCCGCCATCCGGGAGATCCTCCGGGAGGAGCACCGTCTCGGGGCTGTCCCCTCCCGCGCCGGAGAACAGCCCCCTCGCCGCGTCGCGGGCCGAAGCCGCCGCGCTCTCCCCGTGGATCATCGCGGTGAGCTCGTACGCCAGCCGCTCCTTGACGGGGTTGAGCGCCTCGCCCGTCAGCCCCTCGTACCCCGCTATCTCCTCGAGCGGGACGAAGGTGAGCATTTTTAAGCACTTTATCACGTCGCGGTCGCTCGTGTTGCGCCAGTACTGGTAGAAATCGTAGGGTGGAGTCTTCACCGGGTCGAGCCAGACCGCCCCGCGCTCGGTTTTGCCCATCTTCTTGCCCTCGCTTGTGAGTAGGAGGTTGAAGGTCATAGCGTAGGCGTCCCCCCCGTCCGAGCGGCGGATCAGCTCTACCCCGCCTATCATATTGCTCCACTGATCGTCCCCGCCGAGCTGGAGCCGACAGCCGTACTTGCGGTTCAGCACCAGAAAATCGTAGCTTTGCATCACCATATAGTTCATCTCGAAGAAGGTCAGCCCCCGCTCCAGACGCTGTTTGTAGCACTCCGCCGCGAGCATCCTGTTGACGGAGAAATGCACCCCTACTTCCCGCAAAAACTCTATGTAGTTGAGATTCAGCAGCCAGTCGGCGTTGTTCGCCATTACGGCTTTGCCCTCGCCAAAATCGAGGATCCCGGACATCTGCTTTACAAAGCACTCTATGTTGCGGTCTATCTCCTCGCGGGTGAGCATTTTGCGCATATCCGTCTTGCCGGAGGGGTCGCCTATCAGCCCCGTCCCCCCGCCGAACAGGGCTATCGGGGTGTGTCCCGCCCGCTGGAGCCTCGCCATAACCGTCATCCCCATGAAATGCCCTACGTGAAGGCTGTCCGCCGTGGGGTCGAAGCCTATGTAGAACGTGGCTTTCCCGTCGTCAAGAAGCTCTCTCACCGCGCCCTCGTCGGTGCATTGGGCTATGATCCCGCGCTCCTTCAGTTCCTCAAATACCGTCATCTGTCATCCCGCTTTCAATTAAGTCCGCCGCCGTGCGCCGCAGATGTTCCGTCATCTCGCCGCCCGCCAACATTCGCGCTATTTCCTCCACGCGGGCGTCCCCCTCCAACGCGGTGACCGAGGTGTAAGTCCGCCCGTCGCGTTCTGCCTTTTCCACAAGAAGGTGGCGGCTCGCCATAGCCGCTATCCCCGCCAAGTGGGTGATACAGAGCAGCTGCTTGCTGCCAGACAGGATTTTCATACGCCGCCCGACCTTAAGCGCCGCGTTGCCGCCCAGCCCCGTGTCTATCTCGTCGAATATGAGGGTGTCCACCGTGTCCGCCGAGAGCAAAACGCTCTTCACCGCGAGCATCACCCGGGACATTTCCCCGCCGGACGCTATTTTGGCCAACGGGCGGGCGGCTTCCCCCGCGTTTGCCGAGATGAGGAACTCCACCCTGTCCTTCCCGTGGCGGGTGTAGGGGCCCGTCTCGCGCGAGACGGAAAAGCGCACTTCCGGCATACCGAGCTCTCTCAGTATTTCGCTGACGGCCGCCGAGAAGCGTTTCCCCGCCGCCTGTCTCGTCGCGGTAAGCTCGTCCCCCGCCGCGATAAGCTCCTCGCCCGCCGCGTGGCTCTCCTTTTCGAGGGACGCCACCTCCCCGGAGTAATTATCCAGCCTCGAGAGCTCCTCCGTGGCGCTCTCGAGCGCGGCGAGGCAGGCCTCCTCGTCCCCGTATTTTCGTGAGAGCCGGGAGTACATATCGAGGCGCTCCTCTATTTTTTCTAACTCGCCGGGGCTGAAATCCGCGTCCTCCGCGGCGCGCTCGAGGGTTTCGGATAGGGCGCGAAGCTCCAAGGCGTAGTCCTCCAACTTAGCCGAGACCTCGCCCGCGCCGGACCAGGCGTCCTCCACGCCCCGCAAATCCCCCGCGAGAGAGGAGAGGGTTTCCGCGGCGCCGGGGGAGTCGTCGTCCCCCGTAAGAGCGGCCACCGCGCCGTTGAGGGCGGAGCGCAGCCGCTCGGCGTTCTCCGCTCTTTTGCGGCGCTCGCGGAGCTTCTCGGGCTCGCCGGGGACTATTTTCGCCGCGCCGAGCTCGTTTACCGTCTCGCGCAGCTCCTCGCGCCGCCGATTGCCCTCGTCCCGCGCGGAGTAGAGGGAGCTGAGCCGTCTCTTTATGTCGCGGTATTTCTCGAACGCGGCGAGGTACCGCTCCCGCTCCCCGCCGTTGCCCGCGTAGGCGTCTAAAAAGTCGAGGTGCCGGGCGGGGTCGAGGAGGCGGGTGTTGTCCCGCTGTCCGTGAATGTCGATCAGCGAGTCCGCGATGCCACGAAGCGCCGCCAAAGTTACCGGCTGCCCGTTCGCGTGGCAGATGTTGCGCCCGTCGGCGTGCATCTCCCGGCGTAACAGCAGCTCCCCGCCCTCCGCTTCCACGCCGTGCTCGGCACAGGCGGAGAGGGCGGCGGGGTTCAGCCCCGTGAACAGCGCGGAGACCGTCGCGCGGTCGCGGCCGGAGCGGATCAGGTCTTTGGAGGTGCGCTTGCCGGTGACCGCGTTGATGGAATCGATGATTATGGACTTGCCCGCGCCCGTCTCGCCCGTCAGCACGTTGAAGCCGGGGCCGGTCTCGAGCTCGGCGGACTCGATGACCGCGATATTCTCGATTTTAAGACGGCTTAGTATTTGATGTCACCACCTTGCTGAGGGTTGAGGGTTTGTTTGGCTCCTTGCCGGGGGGGCTTGGCTCCGCCCTGTTAAGGGGGGCTTGCCCTGCTTCGCGGATAGATTTCCAACTTTTCCCAGCTGGGCTGGGGGAACGTGTCCGCTTTTCTTTATCTGACCGACGGGCTCGACGGTCCCCCTGCCTTTGGCTTCGCCCGGCTCCGGGGGCTCCTTCTCGCTGCGCGGGGGTAGCTTGATTTTTTCCCCAGCGCGGCTGGGGAGCTATGTCCGCTTTTCTTCTCTTCGCCGACGGGCGCGGCTTCGTCGTCGCAAGTTCCATATCGCTCGTTTCCACGCTAAAGCGTGAAAAGCTCGCTCATTCCACTGCTCCTCCTCTCCCCACGACGCCTTACGGCGCCGCGGGGGCCCCTTATGAAAAGCGGACAGAAAAGAAGTTCAGCGCGCCGGCTTACTTCTACGCCGAACGCCGAGAGGTTATGGGGTAGCCGCCACCTATACGGCGGGTCTTGCGCTTGCTGACGCGGGGGTAGCCCGGAGGTCCCGGCGGTGCCGGCTCCGGGACCCCGCCGGGGTCATTTGGGGCTTGCCGAGCCCGGTACAAAAACCTCGCAGGTTTGGGGGCGGCTCGCCGCTGTCGAACTGAGCTCGGTTCTTATGGGGCAGCTTTTTGCCCGGTGGTTGGGGTTAGCTCGCGGATATACAGCAAGCCTTCCCCTCGTATGGGACGGCCCCCGCGCTCCTGGTGGGCAGGGTGGAGCCGAAGCCTATGCCGCCGCCGAGCTATCCTATAAACCGCCGCGCTTCCGGGGTAGGGGTTGCCAGCACCTCCGGGCACCCCTTCGCGCCGGCGAACCTCCGGGCTCCCCGGCAGGGGTTCCCTGTACACCCGCGAGCTTATCCGAACTGGCAGGCAAAAGCTACCCAGAAGCGCCGAGCCCCGAACGATAGCGGCGAGCTTGCCCGAACCTGCGAGCCTTTTGCATCCGGCTCTGCAAGACAGGAATGAACACGGCAAGGCTGCTGAACCGGCGCCGGGGGTACCTCCGGGCTGCCCTCGCGCCAGCGACCGCAAGAGCAATGGTATAGGTGGCGGCTGCCCCCTAACCTCCCTGTGTCCGGCGTGGTGGTAAGCCGGTCCGCCTGAACTTCTTTTCTGTCCGCTTTTCTTCTTTCAAGCCGGACCGTTCCGGCGCAGAGAAGAAAAGCGGACATCGTTCCCCAGCCGTGCTGGAGAAAAGAGAAAACCAACTTCGCGTCAGCGAGAAGAAATCCGCCATAGCAGGCAAGCCGGAGCCTCCGGCACCGCAAAGCCACCCCGCGCAGAGTGCAGCAGCCCCGGCGCCGTGCGGGAGTTAAAGGCAGGGGGACCGCCGCGCCCGTCGGCGGAGAGAAGAAAAGCGGACATCGTTCCCCAGCTGTGCTGGGAAAATTGGAAAGCCTCCCCGCGAAGTACGTCAGGTTTCCCATAACAGGAGAAGCCGGAGCCACTGGGACCAGCCCCGCCGATCCCGCCGAGACCCGCCGGTAAGAAGAACCCTACCTCAGCAGGGCGCGGATCTTCTCCGTGAGGGCGAGGGCCTGCTCGCTGTCGGCGGTGACGGCGAGTATGGTGTCGTCGCCCGCGAGGGTCCCCAACATCAGCCCCCCGAACATACTGTCCAGCGCGGCGCACGCCCCCTGCGCCATCCCGGGGTGGCACTTGATCACGACATCGTTGAGGGCGCATTCCGCCTTGATGACGGAGTTCGCGAAGATTTCCCCGTACTTGATCCCGGTGCCGCGCTCCCCGCCTACCGTGTAGCGCGCGCCGCCGTCCGGGGCGGGGGATTTCGCCACGCGAAGGGCCTTGAGGTCGCGGGAGACGGTCGCCTGGGTCGCGGGGTAGCCCGCCTCCGCGAGCGCCACCGCCAAGTCCCGCTGGTTCGCGATGTTCCCCTCGTTTATCAGCTTTACGATGGCGGCCCGCCTCGCCGCCGTCTGACCCGTCACCGTATTTTCCTCGCGAGAACGCTGTAGAACGCGTCATCCCGGAACCTGATAAACCGCGCCGCCGCGCCCTCCGGGAGCGTCACCTCCACCGCCTCGCCGCCGCGAAGGGTGAACTCCTCTTCGCCGTCGAAACTCACCCGGGCGACCTCGCCCCTGCCCTCCAGCCGGACCTCCAGCCCCCGCTCCGCGTCAAACACCATTGAGCGGGAGAAGAAGGTGTGCGGGCAAATCGGGGTGACGGTAAGGCAGCGCAGCCCCGGGTCCAGCACGGGCCCTCCCGCCGAGAGCGAGTAGGCCGTGGAGCCGGTCGGGGTCGCCACTATAAGCCCGTCCCCCCGGTAGCCCACGCCCTGCCCCCGGTAGCCCGCGCTGATTTCGACCATACCCGTGCCGGGGGCCTTCTCCACCACCATATCATTGACAAACGGGTAGCCGGTCCCGCCGTAGAGGGCGAGCGGCATAATGCGCTCCTCCACCTCGTAATCGGCGTTCAGCAGACGGCGAAGCTCCCGCAGCTCCTCCCGCTCGAGGCTGGCTAAGAAGCCCAGCCTCCCGGCGTTTACTCCGGCGACGGGCTTGCCCTCCGCCGCCGCGCGCCTCGCGGTGTGCATTATGGTGCCGTCCCCGCCCACCGCGACGACGACGTCCCCCGTCCTCGCCAGTTCCTCCGTGGGGATCCGGGTGTAGCGGCGGGGGAGCCCCTCGCGGTCGGTGAAGAGATCCGCCTCGTCCGGGGCGAAAAGCTCGGCCAACTCGGCGCAAATCTCCGCCGCCGCCGGAGCGGGGCTCGCGGTGACCGCTATGCAAATCTTATCCATTTAATCCGACTCCTCGCGCGGGCGCGCTGATTTTTTGCGGACCAATCCGGCCTTCGTACGCGGTAATCTCGCCCGCTTAAACTGACCTCTGTGTGGGTTTGTCAGTCTCATTTGCCTAATTGACCCTTGCGTGGCTCGCCAGTTTTATCCGCCTGATTGACCTCTGTGTGAGCACGCCGCCCTTATCCGCCCATCTGACCTCCGTGTGAGCGCGCCGACTTTCCCACGCGGTTTGACCTTAGTGTGAGCAAGCCAACTTTCCGCTCAATCTGACCTTCGTGTGAGCTTGCCAATCTTGTCCACCCGATCAGGCTTTGCGCGGGGGGGCGCGCCGCCCTTATCCGCCCAACTGACCTTTGTGTGGGTTTGCCGATCTTGTTCGCCTAATCCAACTCCTTGTGCGAGCGGTCTACCGTGCCGGGTATGTCTATGTCCGCCGGCTCGCCGCCCTTTCGGAGGAAGAGCAGGTACTCTATGTTGCCCCGCGGCCCCTTGAACGGCGAGAACGTCAGCCCGCGCGGGGCGTAGCCGCCCTCCGCCGCGAACGCCGCCACCCGCTCCAACACTTCTATATGCGTGGCTTCCTCGCGGACGACGCCGTTCTTACCGACGGCGCCCCGTCCCGCCTCGAACTGCGGCTTCACAAGGCAGACCGCCTCGCCGCCGGGCCTTAGCAGGGGGTAGAGCGGGGGAAGGATTTTGGCGAGCGATATGAACGAGACGTCCGCCGAGGCGAAGTCCAGAGGGTCGGGGATTTCCGCCGCCGTGACGTAGCGAAAGTTGGTCCGCTCGAGGCAAACGACGGCGGGATTGTTCCGCAGGGTCCAGTCGAATTGCCCGTAGCCCACGTCCACGGAGTAGACTTTGACCGCGCCGTTTTGGAGCATACAGTCGGTGAACCCCCCGGTCGACGCCCCTATATCGGCGCACGTCTTACCGGTGAGCGACAGCCCGAACTCCTCCACTGCCTTTTGCAGCTTGAACCCGCCCCGGCTGACGAAGCGCGGCCGCTCCCCCCGGACCTCGACGGCGTCGGAATCCGCTACGGGCATGCCGGGCTTGTCCGCCCGTTCGCCGCCGACGAACACTTTGCCCTCCAAGATGAAGGATTTCGCTTCCTCCCGGCTTTTGGCGAGCCCCCGGGCGAACACGGCGGTGTCGAGCCGCTCCCTCGCGCTCATCGGGGGTCCCCCGCCGCGCCGGGGTTTCCCGTGCCGGGGTTTCCCGTGCCGGAACAAGCCGTACCGGGGTTCGCCGCGTTGGAACACGCTGCGTCGGGACAAGTCGCTCCGGGGCTCGTCTCTCCGGGGCACGTGGCACCGGAACACATCGCGTTTGAGTCCCCCGTGTTGGGGCTCGCAGTGTTGGGATAAGGTGCGCCGGGTTTCGCCGTTCCGGGACACGTTGCGCCTGGGTCCCTCGTGCTGTGATAAACCGCACCGGGGTCCCCTGCGCCGTGGCAAACCACGCCTGGGTTTGCTTCTCCGGGGTGCGTGGCACCGGAACACGCCGCGTCTGAGTCCCCCGTGTTGGGGCTCGCAGTGTTGGGATAAGGTGCGCCGGGTTTCGCCGTTCCGGAACACGCCGCGTCCGAGTCCCCCGTGTTGCGGCTCGCCGCACCGTGGTACGTCGGGGTGGAACTCGCTGTTCCGGGGCTTGCTTTTCCCGAGTGTGCGGCATCGGAATCCATCGCGTCGGAGCACGCCGTTCCGGGACGCTCCATGCCGGGGTCCCCCGCATCGGAGTACGCCGCTCCGGGACGCGCCGCATCGAGGGATACCGCGCCGCTTGCCAGGCGGAGCTGCTCGCGCATACCGGCGGAGTCCAGCCCGTAG
Organism: uncultured Eubacteriales bacterium; assembly: GCA_964406705.1. Taxonomy (GTDB): domain Bacteria; phylum Bacillota; class Clostridia; order Oscillospirales; family Acutalibacteraceae; genus CAZRRV01. The sequence goes on along the minus strand of CAYOSS010000011.1, from coordinate 15,876 downwards.
CGGCGGCGCTGCTCGGCGACGGTCCCCTGCGCCGCGAAGCCGTCCACCGCGAAGTGGCGGAACACCCCGGCGAACCCCCGCTCGCAAAGCGCGGTGGCGAACCTCTCGCCTATCCCGCCTGAGCGGCCCGCTTCCTCGTAGAAGAGCACGGCGCGGCAGGAGGAGGCTATCTCCACCGCCTCGGGGGGCAGGGGGTGTATTCTGGTGAGCTTGATAAGCCCTGTCCCGGGAAAGTCATCCAACGCCGCGAGCACCTCCCCGCAGAGCGTCCCGTAGGTTACCAGCACGACGTCCTCTCCGGGGTATCTGCTCCCGGGGGAGGGGGTGGCGGTCGTCACACTCGGAGCAGCGTCCGGCGTGACCGGGTTACTGATCACTCCGCCGGGGTCACCGTCAGCCCCGCCCGAATAGGGACCGCTCATCATACCGGGGGCACCGCTCACTGTGCTCGGATTACCGCTCGTACCGACGGGGGCACCGTTAGCCCCGCTCAGATATAGAACGCCAGCCGCGCCCGGGTTGCCCCCCCCCGCGCCGAGATAGGGATCACTCGCTGTGCTCAGATTTCCGTTCGCCATACCCGGATCACCGTTCATCTCTCCGGGATAGGTAACATTCATCGCGCCCGGGTTACCGCTTACCCCGCCGTGGACACTGCCTGCCCCACCGGGATATGGATTATTCGCCCCGCCCGGATAGAGAACGCCGGTTGCCCTAAGGTCGGTGCCGCTTGCCCCGCCCGGGTTGTCTCCTACCGTACTGTGGTCGCCGCTCATCACACCGGGGATATTGCCCGCTGTGTCCGGGACACCGCTTGTCTCGTCGGGGTAAAAAAAGCCAGCCGCACCGGGATTTTTGCCATTAGTCGTCCCAAGGTCGGCGCCGCCCGCCATCCCCGGTGCGTCGTTCGCCGTGCCCGAACCGGCGCCGCTCCTCTTGCCGGGGATATACGCGAAATCGCCGCCGCCGTAGGGGAGGACCCTCTCCGGCTCCCCCCCGCGCGGGTAGCGAATGGCCCAGAGCCCCCGCTCCCGCGCCGCCGCACGCCGCAGCAGCTCCGACAGCTCCCCGTAGCTCGCGGGGGAGTAAACCTCTATTCCGGGTATGGAGGAGAGGAACGCGGGGTCGTACAGCCCCTGGTGCGTCTCCCCGTCGCTGCCGGAGAAGCCGGCCCTGTCCACGCACGCCGTGACGGGCAGCCTCGCAATCGCGGCGTCGTGGAGAAGCTGGTCGTACGCCCGCTGCAGGAACGACGAGTACACCGCGACGAACGGGCGCAGCCCCGCCGTGGCGAGCCCCGCCGCGAAGGTCACCGCGTGCTCCTCCGCAATCCCTACGTCAAAGAAGCGCGGGCGGAACCGCTCGGAAAACTTCTCCAAGCCCGTCCCGGCGGGCATAGCGGCGGTGATGGCGCATATCCTGTCGTCGCTTTCGGCTAATTCGCAGAGCGTCTCCCCGAACACCGTGGAGAAGCTTTTGCCGTGCTCCACGAGCCCCTCCGCCGGGTCGAAAGGCTCCACCCCGTGGAACAGCGCGGGGGCCTCCTCGGCGTAGGGGTAGCCTTTCCCCTTTGTAGTGACAACGTGCAGCAGCACCGGGCGGGGGTCCGCCGCCGCCTCGCGTAGCAGCGTCTCGAGCAGCGGAATATCGTGCCCGTCCGCGGGACCCATATAGTGGAGCCCGAACCCCTCGAAGATGTTGCTGTTGTAGAGGGCGTTCTTCACTGCCCTGACCGACCGCCCCAGGCGGGACTCCAGCCTCGCTCCTATAAAGGGGATCTTCCAGAGCAGCCGCTTAAAGGCGTGCTTCATCTTAAAATAGCCCGGTTTGGAGCGGATCACGTTGAGGTGGCGCGCCAACGCCCCCACGTTGCGGGAGATCGACATGGTGTTGTCGTTGAGCACGATTATGAGGTTGCTCCTGTCGCGACCGGCGTTGTTGAGCGCCTCGTAGACCATCCCGCCGGTGAGAGCGCCGTCCCCCACGACCGCTACCGTCTTGCCCGGTTCGCCGCGAAGAAGCTTGCCCTTCAATATGCCGAACGCGGAGGAGACGGAGGTGCTGCTGTGCCCGGATACCACGGCGTCGCAGGGGCTCTCGTCCGGGCGGGTGAAGCCGGATATCCCCCCCTCGCGGCGAAGGGTGGAGAATTGCTCATAGCGCCCGGTGAGGAGCTTGTGAGTGTAGCTCTGATGACCGACGTCGAACACGATGGAGTCCTCCGGGCAGGAAAATACCCTGTGCAGCGCGACGGTCAGCTCCACCGCGCCGAGGTTGGAGGAGAGGTGACCCCCGTTTTTCGAGACGGTCTTAATAATGCAGTCGCGTATCTCCTCACACAGGCGGGGGAGGGCGGACCCGTCCAGTTTTTTTAAGTCTTCCGGGGAGTTAATACGCCCTAAAAGCTCGTATTCCATCGCCTTTCTACGCCCGTCTTCCCGCGATGAGGCCCGGTAGCTCCCGGAAAAAGCCGTCCCCGCCGAATTTGCCGGCAAGAGCCTCGGTTTCACTCCTAAGCCGGGAGATTTCCTCCCTCGCGGCGCCAATACCCGCCGCCGCCGGGTAGGTCGACTTGCCCGCCGCCTCGTCGCTGCCCACGGGCTTGCCGGTTTCGGAGGGGTCGCCCGTGAGATCCAGTATGTCGTCGGTAATCTGGAAGAGGAGTCCCAACTTTTCGCAGTATTCCTCCGCCGCCCGCGCCGTCTCGCCGCCAACAGAGAACAGCGCCGCCGGGATTTTGGCGGTGGCGGCCAACAGCGCCCCGGTCTTTTTGCGGTACATCTCGGTGATGTAGGAGATGGGTTTTTGCTCCCTCTCAGCCGCGAGGTCCATCTCCTGTCCGCCGACCATCCCGTCGGTACCGGCGAGGTTAGCGAGTATGGCTATAGCTTTCACCACGTTTTTCGGGGGCAGGGAGCACCCCGCCGCCGTCTCAAACGCGAGAGTGAGAAGCGCGTCCCCCGCGAGGAGCGCGGTCGCTTCCCCGAAGGCAATGTGCGAGGAGGGACGGCCCCGGCGAGTGTCGTCGTCGTCCATCGCGGGCAGGTCGTCGTGGATCAGCGAATAAGTGTGGATCATCTCGAGCGCCAGCGCGAAGGGGAGGGCGTCGCCCGGGTCGCCGCCCCATATCCGGCAAAATTCGAGCAGCATCGCGGGGCGGAGCCTTTTGCCGCCACCGAGCGCCGCGTACCGCATGCACCGCGCGACTTCCCCCCCGCGCGGGAGCGTCTCGTCAAGCCCCCGCTCCACCAGACCGGCGAGGGTTTTTAGGATTTCACTCACCATCGGCGTGCGCGGCGGCCGTTTTGGCTGATTTGGCGGATCTGGCGGATCTGCCCGGCTTGGCGGCGACGTCTGAGCCGGGCGAGCCGGCGGACCGGGCGGCGCCCGCGGGCGCGGGGGCTCCGGCGGTACGTGAACCCGCTGTGCCGTTCGAGGTTGTCTTTCCGGAGGTATCCGGATCCGTCGGGCCGTCCGGCGCGGCTTTCCCGGCGGCACCGGAGCTTGCCGGAGCGCCCGGGGCGGTTTCCCCGGCGGCACCCGAGCCTGTCTGGGCGCCCGAAGTTGCCTCCCCGGCAGTTTTGGAGCTCGCTGGGGTATCCTGCGAAGCTTTCCCGGAGGCACCCGGACCTGTCTGGGCGCCCGGGGCAACTCTCCCGGAGGTACCCGGACCCGCCGGGCCGTCCGCCGAAGCCCCTCTGATGTTATCCGAGCCCGCCGGACCGTCCGAAGCCGCGCCCCCGGCGTCCTCCTCGTTTATAGAGGCCACCTTCTGCCGGGCGGAATCAAGAGCCGAGGCAAGCTCCCTCGAAAGCCGGACGCCCTCCTCGTAGAGCGACAGCGCGTCGTCCAGACCGCACTCGCCCTTCTCCAGCGAGCCGACAATCGCCTCCAACCGCCGCATTTTCTCCTCGAACCCCGGCATATCGCCACACCCCCGATTGCATAACTCAACAGGATAAATTATAGCACGCCGCGCCCCGGTTGTCAAGCGAGCGGGGGCTTTTTCGCGGCGGCGCCGCCGGCTTTGGCTCCGCCTGTTTTCGGGAGGCTTTCTAATTTTCCCCAGCGCGGCTGGGGGAACGTGTCCGCTTTTCTCTCTCGGCCGACGGGTGCGGCGGTTCCCGCTGCCCTTGGCGCCGCCCGGTTCCGGAGGGCTGCGTCTCGCTGCGCGAGGATAGCTCTTCAGTTTTTCCCAGCGCGGCTGGGGAACGGTGTCCGCTTTTCTCTCTCGGCCGACGGGTGCGGCGGTCCTCCCGCCTTTGGCTGCGCCCTGTTCCCTGGGATTTCTTCTCGCTGCGCGAGGTTATCTTTCTGATTTTTCCCAGCTATGCTGGGGAACGATGTCCGCTTTTCTTCTCTGCGCCGGAACGGTCCGGCTGAAAGAAGAAAAGCGGACAGAAAAGAAGTTCAGGCGGACCGGCTTTCCCCTACGCCATTCACCGGGTGGTCTGGGGGTAGCTGCCTCTTCTCCGCTGTCCTTGTGCCTACGAGGTTGGTGCAGTGGTCCCGCTAACGCCGGCTCGGAAGCCTCGCCGTATTCATTCCGAATTCGCCGAGCCCGGTACAAAAGGCTTGCAGGTTGGGGGGCGGCTCGCTGCTGGCGATTTGGGCTCGGTTCTTGTGGGGCAGCTTTTTGCTTGGTGGTTGGAGTGGGCTCGCAGATATGCAGAGAGCCTCCCTCCCGTATGGGGCGAGCCACTGCGACTTCGACGGGCAGGGCGGAGCCGAAACCCCGGAACCGCCAAGCTAACCCGCGAACCGCCGTATCTCCGGCAACGGGACGGAGTCGAGCGATCCACCGGTCGCCGCCGGACTGTCCCGTGAACCGCCGCGCTTCCGGGGCGGGGGTTGTCGGTACCTCCGGGCTACCCCTCGCGCCGGCGAACCACCGGGCCCCCGGCAGGGGCTCCTCGTACACCCGCGAGCTTATCCGAACCGGCGGGCAAAAGCTACCCGGAAGCGCCGAGCCCTAATCGATAGCTGCAAGCCTATTCTAACCTGCGAGCCTTTTGTACCGGGCTCGGCAGGCCCTGAATGAATACGGTGGGGTCTCGGAGTCGGCGTCGGCGGGACCTTCGGGCTACCCTCGCGCCAGCGACCGCAAGAGACGCCGCGCAGGTGGCGGCTACCCCATAACCTCTCAGTATTCGGCGTAGAAGTAAGCCGGCGCGCTGAACTTCTTTTCTGTCCGCTTTTCTTCTTTCAGCCGCGCCCGTCGGCGAAGAGAAGAAAAGCGGACAACGTTCCCCAGCCCAGCTGGGGAATAAATAAGCTCCCCTCGCGTAGCGAGAAGAAAGCAACGGGGACGGGCGGAGCCGGAGCGAACTGGCGGAGACAGCCAAGCCATCCCGGTCGGGAGAAGAAAAGCTGACAACGTTCCCCAACCCAGCTGGGAAAGATTGGAAAGCTAACTTCGCGTTAGCGAGAAGAGCCCCCGGACTGTGGAGCCGCCGCTTCCCGCAAAAATCCCCCCCTTTATGACAAAATTCTCACCGTATTGTCACCCACCCGTCACGGAGTTTGTGCTATAATAAGCGCATAGCGGTCGGGCGGAGGGAGCCCCGGCGGGCGCGAGGGAGTGGTATCGTGGCAAAGTTAAAGACGCGGGGAGCGGTGGCGGTGAGGGTCGCCATATTTATAGTGATAGCCGCCCTTTTGGGGGCGGGAGTGTTCTTTGCGCTTCGCGGGTGCGTGTTCCAAAGGACGTACAGCGGCGGGGATTTCGGCGTGGAAACCTACATCAGCCCGCTCGACACCGACGGCGACGGGCTGGACGATCAGACCGACATCCTGCGCGGCGCGAGGGATTACGTCGCCACCCGCCCCCGCTACAAGAGCAAATACTACACCGGCGGGTGGCCGGACGACGGGTACGGGGTCTGCACCGATGTGGTGGCGCGGGCGCTCCTCGCCGCGGGGTACGACCTGCGGACCCTTGTGGACGAGGATATTCGCGGCGACCTCGCCGCCTACGGGATCGAGAAGCCCGACAGCAACATTGATTTTCGTCGGGTGGTGAACCTCAATGTTTACTTTTCCCGGCACGCGACGTCGCTCACCACGGATCCCGGCGACATAGCGAGCTGGCAGGGCGGGGACATCGTCGTGTTCCCGGGGCATATAGGCATCGTGTCGGACAAGCGCGACCGCCACGGCGTCCCGTACCTGATCCACCACGCGAACCCGGCTCAGACCCGCTATGAGGAGAACGCTCTCCGCCGCCACGAGATCGTGGGGCATTACAGAGTGGGGTAGAGGGTAAGGCTGACCGCTCCTGAGAGGGTTAAATCGCCCAGACAGGGCAGTACCAGGTGTTTTTGCCGTATGGAATCACTTCGTCGCTCATACATAGGATCACCCCCGGCGCGACGGGGAGCCCCAGCGCGCCCAGCGCCCCGAAGTGGCGGTCGGCGTTGGCTGGCTGCTTGGCTTTCTTAATCTCTATGGGGTAAAGCGAGCCTCCGGACGCTATTACAAGGTCGACTTCCCGCCCGTCGCGGTCGCGGTAGTAGTAGAGATCGGGGCGCCGTCCGGCGTTGAGGTAGCTCTTTACGATTTCGCTTACCGCATAGGTTTCGAGGAAAGCCCCGTCCATCGCGCCGCGCTCCAGCGTTTCTGGGTCCGGCCACCGGCAGAGGTGTGCCGCCAGCCCCGTATCCAAAAAGTAGACTTTCGGGGTTTTGACCAGGCGCTTTGTGATGTTGGAGGAATAGGGGCGAAGAAGGTAAATCACCCCGGAGCGTTCCAGTATCGATACCCAGCTTTTCGCTGTGGGGGAGGAGATACCCGCCGCGTTCGCTAATTCGTCGTACCGAAGCGTCTGCCCCGTCCTCGCCGCCAGCATCACCAAAAAATCGTAGAACGCGCTAAGTTTGCCCACCTGCGCCAAATCCTTGATGTCCCGCTCTATGTAGGTGTTGACGTAGTCCGCGTAGAACCGCTCGGTGGGAATGTCGGAAGCGCGGACTTTCGGCATACTCCCCCGGTAAATTTCCCCGTATATCTCGTGAATGGTCTTGCGGGGACGAGTTCCCGCCCGCTCGCGCAGCGCGGCGGGGTCGGGGTTAAACACGTCCGGGGGGCAGCCGTCAATCTCTGCGGCGGAAAGAGGCGGCATATCGAACACCGCCACGCGCCCCGCCAGCGACTCCGAGACCCCGCGCATCATCGGGAATTTCTGCGAGCCGGTCATCCAGTATAACCCAGCGGTGCTCTCCCCGGCGAGCGCCTTTTCGTCTATGACCCGCTTCATTTCCAAAAGCAGGGAGGGGACGCGCTGGACCTCGTCTATGAGCAACGGGGCGGGGTAACTCTCGAAGAAGAGAGCGGGGTCGTTTTCGGCGAGGCGGCGGGCGTTGCCGTCGTCAAGAGTGACATAGCGGCGGCCCGGCTCCTTGATGTTGTAGAGCATTGTGGATTTGCCTACCTGGCGCTGTCCGCAGAGCATCACAGCGGGGTACTCCTGCGATGCCGATAAAATTTGCTCTTCCATATGCCGTTTTATGTACATAATTGCTAATTAACCTCCGCAGAAATAAAGTCTGACTTTATTTTAGCCGAAGTTTGAGGGGATGTCAAGAGGAAATGCTGTATTGAGCGGCAACAGTTAGCGGGTGCCTGCACCTGCCCTCGAAGAGCTCGGGGTTATGCTTAGCCCCGGTATTTTCCGCTTGCCTTCTCCCCTTCTCCCCGCTATAATATAGGCGGCGGGCGGCGCGCCGTAAAGCGCGCGGCGGGGTCGCCCGAACGATATTATGGTAAGAGGAGGATTATTATGCTTAAAGTAAGTGTGGATTTCGGAGCGGCGGAGGGCGCGGTCAAGCCGATGCACGCGGTGAACAACGGTCCCGTGTACCGCGACAGCGCGGATCAGAGCAACTACAACCTGTTCGAGTACCGCGAGGCGGGGTTTCCCTACGCGAGGACGCACGACTCAAGCTTCTATTCCACGTACGGCGGGGAGCATACGGTGGACGTCATCGCGATATTCCCGGATTTTGACGCGGACGAGAACGACCCCGCGTCCTACGACTTCGCCTGTACGGACGAGTACCTGCGGGTAATCTCGCTCACCGGCACCAAGGTGTTCTACCGCCTCGGCAACCGCATAGAGCACGCGGTGAGGAAATACGGCACCCTCCCGCCCAAGGATTTCGGCAAGTGGGCGCGTGTCTGCGAGCATATTATCCGCCACTACACCGAGGGGTGGGCGAACGGCTTTTACTACGACATACCCTATTGGGAGATATGGAACGAGCCGGACTTAAACAGGGACGACGCCCCCGTGAAGCTCACCTGGGGCGGCGACAGGGAGCAGTTCTTCCGGCTTTACGATGTCACCGCGCGGCACTTGAAGAGCTGTTTTCCGCATTTGAAGATAGGCGGCCCCGCCATAGCCGGGAATATGGAGTGGGCGGAGGATTTCCTCTCGCGGCTGTCCGCCCCGCTGGACTTCTTCTCCTGGCATATTTACGCGACGGAGCCGGCGCAGATAGTCGAGAGGGCGCGCCGGGTGCGGGGGATGCTGGACAGGCACGGTTTCCGCGACGCGGAGAGCATACTCGACGAGTGGAACTTTGTCCGCAGCTTTGCGGGGAAGCATATGATCGAGGCGATACGCGTGGAGAAATCGCTGAAGGGCGCGGCTTTTAACGCGGCTGTGATGGCGGAGTGCCAGCGCGAGGGCGTCGATATGCTGATGTACTACGACGCGCGTCCCTGCGGGATGAACGGGCTGTTCGACACCGACATCGTCTCGGTGAAGCTCAAGGGCTACTATTCTATGAAGGCTTTTAACGAGCTCTACAAGCTCGGCACGTCGGTGAGGGTCGAGGCGGAGGCCCCTCTCTACGCCGTCGCCGCCGCGAGCGGGGACGGGAGCCGCGCCGCGCTGTTAGTTACCAACTACAGCGACGGGCCCGCCGTGGCGACGGACGCGCGGCTGGAGTTCCGGGGCCTCGGAGAGGGCTCCCGCTGCCGGGGGTACGTCCTTGACGAGACGCGCGACATGGAGTTTTGCGGCGAGGGCGCGCTCCCTCCCGCGGCGGATATATCCCTCGCGGCCTACGAGACCGTGCTGCTGACTGTTGAGAGGTAGCCGGCTCCTCGGCGGGGCCGGCGCTCTGACGGGGGCCGGCTTTTCCTGTTGCGCGGGAGAGCTTTGCCGCGCCGGCAGCTCCGGCTTACCTGTTGCGGTGAGTTTCTTCCGCTTCGCGGATAGCTCGGGGGTGGCGGGGCTTTTTTGCTCCGCCCGTCTCCGGGAGCTGCTTCTCGCTACGCGAGGGGCTTTGCGGTACCGGGAGCTTGCTCCGCCCGTTCAGGGGAAGCCGGTCCTGCTTCGCGGATAGCCCGGCGCTGCCGTTGGCTTCGGCTCTGCGTGGTTAGGGCGAGCCGGTCTGTTCCCTACCGGGAGGAAACCCGAGTGGTTTTTCCCGCTATCGACGCTTTTCTTTTCCTCTCTCCCGCGGCAACGTAAGGGAAACTATGGAGAGAGGTAAAAGAAAAGCTTCGCAAAAGAAAAGGAGCTCACGCGCTATACCCTCATCGGGCTGGTCCGTCGGCTCGCAGCCGGAAGGCTGAGTGGTTCCCGGGAGCTATCAGGTGACGCCCTCACCCGAGTGGTTGTGGGGCAGCCGCCACCTGTACCGTTGCTCTTGCGGTCGCTGACGCGGGGAAAGCCCGGATGTACCCCGGCGCCGGTCCGGCTGCCTTCCCGTATTCATTCCTGCCTCGCAGAGTCGGATGCAAAAGGCTCGCAGGTGTGGGGGCGGCTCGCCGCTGGCGATTTGGGTTCGCGGGCGCGGGATAGTCTTTGCCCGCCGGTTCGGGCAAGCTTGCCGCTATTGTTCGGGGCTCGGTGCTTCCGGGCAGCTTTTGCCTGCCGGTCGGGGGCGGCTCGCGGGTGCACAGGAGTCCCCGCCTGAAGCCCGGGGACTTCTTCTCGCTACGCGAGGGGTAGCTTGCTTTTTTCCCAGCGCGGCTGGGGAACGTTGTCCGCTTTTCTTCTCTGCACCGGAACGGTCCGGCTGAAAGAAGAAAAGCGGACAGAAAAGAAGTTCAGCGCGCCGGCTTGCTCCTACGCCGAACACCGAGTGGGTACGGGGTAGCCGCCACCTATACCGCAGCCCTTGTGCTTATGAGGAAAGCCCGGAGATACCCCCGGCGCCGGCTCCGGGACCCCGCCGTATTCATTCCCGCCTCGCAGAGTCGGATGCAAAAGGCTCGCAGGTTCGGGCAAGCTCGCCGCTATCGATTTGGGCTCGGCGCTTCCGGGCAGCCTTTGCCTGGCGATTCAGGGAGCCGCGCAGGGATACAGCAAGCCCCTGTCGAGGAAGCGCGGCGGTTCGCAGACGCAAGAGATAGCCCGGCGGCTACCGACCATCCCCACCCCGGAAGCGCGGCGATTTAAGGAGCAACCCGGCGTCGGCAGGCAACCCCGCCCCTGAAGCACGGCGGTTCACGGAGAAGCCCGGCGGTGCCGTCGGCTCCGGCTCCGCCCTGTTATGGCGGGGTTGCCCCGCTGCGCCCGTCTCAGCCCCGCTAATGCCGACCCGGCCCGCTTCGCCGCCCCGCCTTCACCCTCGGCGCGACGGCGCCGTAGCTTAAGTCCAGCAGCCGGGCGATGTCGGCGAGGGGGACCGACCCGTCCAGCAGCACGCTCACCCAGGACCCCTTCGCCATATGGTACGCGGGGAGATATCCCGGGCGGCGGAGAAGCTCGTCCAACAGGAGCGGGTCGCCGGGCTTTACGTTAAGCACGTCCGCCTCGCCCGGACCGGGAAGCCCCAGCTTCTCGCGGGAGACCCGCATCACTATCCCGTACCACTTGCGGTTGTCCGCCCGCCGGACTATGCCGGTGTAGGGAAACCTCGCCCAGAGGAACTCCGCCGGGCTGCCGTACTCGCGCTCGGCGTACGCGAACACCTCGTCCCGCGGCGAAATAATCGGCATAGCGCGCCACCGGCCTTTCCGACAGGATAAGAAAACCCGCTAAAACAGCGGGCCTTCGATATGGAGCTGAAGAAGGGACTTGAACCCTCGACCTGCTGATTACGAATCAGCTGCTCTACCAACTGAGCCACTTCAGCCGACGCGGTCTTATTATACTACATAAGCCCCGGTTTGTCAAGAACTTTTAGCGGCCAGCGCGACGGCCGACGCGACCGCCGGGGCGACCCCGCGGTCAAGGGCCGAAGGGACGATGTAGTCCGGGCGAAGCTCGCCGGGCGGCACAAGCCCGGCTATGGCGCGGGTCGCGGCGAGGAGCATATCCCCGGTGATGTCGCGGGCGCGGGTGTCGAGGGCCCCCCTGAATATCCCGGGGAAAGCGAGGACGTTGTTGATCTGGTTGGGGAAGTCCGACCTGCCGGTCCCCACGATGTACGCGCCGGCGGCCCTCGCCTCGTCCGGCATAATCTCCGGCGTGGGGTTCGCCATAGCCAGCACCACGGGCTTTTCCCGCATAGAGCGCACCATTTGGGGGGTGACGACGCCGGGAGCGGACACGCCGACAAACACGTCCGCGCCGCGAAGGGCGTCCGCGAGCGTGCCCGAAAGCCCCTCTGGATTGGTAAAACCCGCGAGTTCCTCTTTGGCGGGAGAAAGACGCCGCTCACCCGATTTCAGTATACCGACCCTGTCGCATACGACGATGTCGCGGCAGCCGAGCCGGGTTAGGTGCCTGGCTATGGCCGTCCCGGCCGAGCCGGCCCCGCTAATCACCACGCGGACTTCGGAGAAGCTCTTGCCGACGAGCTTCAACGCGTTAATAAGCGCCGCCCCGGTCACCACGGCGGTACCGTGCTGGTCGTCGTGGAACACGGGGATGTCGCACATCTCCTTTAGCCGCCGCTCTATCTCGAAGCACCTCGGCGCCGCGATGTCCTCAAGGTTAATTCCCCCGAAGCTGCCCGATATAAGGTATACCGCCCGGGTGAACTCATCAATATCTTGTGTTTTAACGCAAATGGGGAAAGCGTCTATCCCGGCGAACTCGCGGAACAGCAGGCACTTGCCCTCCATCACCGGCATACCGGCTTCCGGGCCGATGTTGCCGAGACCCAACACCGCGCTGCCGTCCGTCACCACGGCGACTAAGTTGGCCCTTCTGGTCAGCTCGAACGACGCCTCCGGGTGGGCCTTAATCTCGAGGCAGGGCGCCGCCACGCCGGGCGTGTAGAGCAGCGATAAGTCCTCGGCGTCCCTCACCGGGGCGCGGGATGTAACCTCGATTTTGCCCTTCAGCTCCCGGTGGAGCTTCAGCGAGCGCTCGGCTGTAGTCATATATTCTCACTCTCCCGATTTTATTATACCACATCGCGGCGGGGAGCGCAAGGGGGTAGGCGAAGGTTGAGCCAAGAGCCGCCCATTCCCTCTTGCAATTCCTCCCAAAATGTGCTACAATAAAACACTGGGGTTTTCTCCCCCGGAATACGGCAAATGAAAGTTGCGGCCGCGGGAGAGTCTTTTTAGCGGGGTTGCATTGGCGCGGGGAGCCGCGTCGGCGCGAGAGATATACCGGCGCGATAGCCGCGCCAAAGACACATTAGCGTGAGATACGCGCCAAAGACACATTAGCGTGAGAAGGGAGGGGCGGCGAATGGCGGCTAAGACGGGCGGCGCTGCCGTGAGAAGCGAAACAGTCGGTCCGGCCGGGAGGAACGGCGGGGCGGGATCGGCCGGGAGAAGCGGGTCATCTAAGACGGGTAAATCCGTGAGGAACGGCGGGGCGGGGTCCCGGACGGCGACCGCCATAGCCCGGGGGGACGCCGAGGCCCGCCGGGAAAAGACCGTCTGGCGGCGGCAAATGGTCGCGGTGGCGCTGTTCGCGCTGTCCCTCTTCTTCCTCTTTGTGACGCTGATACCCGGGGAGAGGTTCTGGCGGGCGCTGCACACCGCGTGCTTCGGGATGTTCGGCGTGACGGCGTACGCGTGGCCGCTGGTACTCGGCGCCGTGGCCGTCCTCGCGGCGGCGGACAGGCTTTACGGCAGCTGGGGCGGCAAGGCGGCCGAGGCGGCGGGGCTGCTGCTGCTTACCGGCGCGGCGGTGGACATATTCGGGCGAAACGCCGCCGGGCGGGGCTTTTTCAGCCATATATCCCACTGCTGGAGCAGGGGCAGAGCCTGGGGCAACGGCGGCGCGGCGGGCGCGGTCATAGGCCACCCGCTGCACGCGCTGTTCGGGCACACGGGGGCGGCGATAACCGTGGTGCTGCTGCTTTTTGTCTTTATAATGTTTGTGACGGGGACCACGCTTAAGGCTCTGGCCCGGGCCGCGGCGAAGCCGGTGGAGAAAATCCGCCGGGCGGAGAGCCAGAGACGGGAGAACAAGGCGCGGTTCAACGTGGATATCCCCCTCGACGGCGAGGAGGCTCCGGGCCTCGGAGAGAAGGGAAAGAGGCTTGTGGAGTCCGTGAGAGCCGGGAGAGAGGGCTCGGAGGGCGTGTCCTCCGGCGCGGCGGGGTACGGTGACGGGTCAGGCGGGACCGGCGATAAATCGGCGGGATACGACGGCAGATCGGCGGAAAACAGCGGAAAATCAGCCGAAAACGGCGGGAGGTCAGGTGAAATCGGCGGCAAGTCAGCCGGACGCGGGGGCAAAGCGGCTGGCGACTACGGCGGCGCGGGCGGCGAGCTTGGGAGAAGCGAGACCGGCGAGCCGGGGGACAGCTCGGGAGATACCCCGGGCGAGGGTCCCGGCGAGCGTTCCCGTATGATAGAGAGGATCAACCGCCGGGCCGAGCTTAAAAAGGAGGAGGAGACCACCGGGGGGTTCGTCCCCCCGAGCGGCGAGGGGAGCGGGACGGGGTATTCTCCCCCGCCGATGTCGCTGCTGAAGAGCCTTCCCCCGGTGAACGAGGGCGCGGTCGGCGCGGAGATGGAGCACACCGCCTCCAAGCTCATCGAGACCCTCCGCAGCTTCGGCGTGGAAAGCAGAATCGTGGACATCAGCCGTGGTCCGGCGGTGACCCGCTACGAGCTGCAGCCATCCACCGGGGTGAGGATCAACCGGGTGACGGGGCTGTCCGAGGAGATAGCTATGAACCTCGCGACGAGCGGGGTCCGCATCGCCCCGATACCCAACAAATCCGCCATAGGAATAGAGGTTCCCAACCGCACGGTGAGCGTGGTGGGGCTTAAGGAGTGCTTCGAGTCGCCGGCGTGGTCGGCGGCGTCATCCCCGCTGACGGTGGCCCTGGGGCGCGACATCGCGGGGGAAGTCGTCTTAACGGATATAGCGAAAATGCCTCACGCCCTGATAGCCGGGCAGACCGGCTCGGGCAAGTCCGTCTGTATAAACTCCATTGTGGTGAGCCTGCTCTACCGCTCCTCGCCGGACGAGGTGAAGCTGCTGCTCATCGACCCCAAGGTGGTGGAGTTGGGGGTCTACAACGGGATCCCGCACCTGCTGGTCCCCGTGGTGACCGACCCCCGCAAGGCGGCGGGGGCGCTGGGCTGGGCCGTCACGGAGATGGAGCGGCGGTACAGGATGTTCGCTGAGCACGATGTGCGCAACCTCGACGGCTACAACCGGCTCGCGGCGAAGCGGGAGGATCTTTCCGCTATGCCGCGTATCGTAATTATCGTGGACGAGTTAGCCGACCTTATGATGACCGCCCCCAAGGACGTGGAGGACTCCATAAACCGCATAGCCGCCAAAGCGCGTGCCGCCGGTATGCACTTGATCCTCGCGACGCAGCGCCCCTCGGTCAACGTGGTGACGGGGGTTATCAAGGCTAATATACCCGCGCGAATAGCCTTCGCCGTCGCGTCCCAGGTGGACAGCCGCACGATACTCGACTCCGGCGGCGCCGAGAAGCTGATGGGCCGCGGGGATATGCTCTTCTGCCCCGCCGACGCGGCGAAGCCCACCCGGGTGCAGGGGTGCTACGTCGGCGACGACGAGGTGGAAGCGGTGGTGGAGCACGTCAAGGGCGGGGAGACGGCGGAGTACGACACCGCCGTGATAGACGAGATCGACCGCCACACCAAGGACGATTCGGGCGACTCCGAGGAGCCGGCGGAGAGCGATTCTATGCTCTGGCAGGCGGCGGAATGCGTGGTGGAGGCGGGCTCGGCGTCCACGTCGCTGCTGCAAAGGCGGCTGAAGCTGGGCTACGCGCGGGCCGCCAGGATTGTGGACCAGTTGGAGCAGCGGGGCATAGTCGGCCCCTACGAGGGCTCCAAGCCCCGCGAGGTGCTCCTCACCCGGGCGCAGTTGGACGACATCCGGGAGAGAGAAGGGTTTTAGTCGGCGGCGGGCTTTCGGATTTTCGGCGGGCCCGCCGCGCTTCGGGGATAGGTTTGCGGTGCCGGGAGCTTGCTCCGGATCCGCCCGTACAGGGGAAGCCGGTCCTGCTTCGAGGAGGGCTTTGCGGTGCCGGCGGCTTTGCTCCGCCCGGCACCGGGGGATTCTTCTCGCTAACGCGAAGTTAGCTTTCCAATCTTTCCCAGCTGGGCTGGGGAACGATGTCCGCTTTTCTTCTCTGTGCCGGAACGGTCCGGCAGAAAGAAGAAAAGCGGACAGAAAAGAAGTTCAGGCGGACCGGCTTGCTCGAACGCCACTCACCGGGTGGTTTGGGGGTAGCCGCCACCTGTACCGTTGCCCTTGAAGTTCGCTTCGCGAGGAGGGCCCGGAGGTCCCGCCAACGCCGGCTCCGGGACCCTACCGTATTCATTCCGGGCTTGCCGTGTCCGGTACAAAGGCTCGCCGGTCCGGGGGTGGCTCGCCGCTATCAATTTTGGCTCGCGGGCGCGGGAGAGCCTTTGCCTGCCGGTTCGGGGAGGGCTCGCAGATTACAGCAAGCCCCTGCCGAGGGAGCCCGGAGGTCCGCCGGTGCGAAGGGGTAGCCCGGAGGTACTGGCAACCCCCGC
>CAYOSS010000010.1:15842-33142 GCA_964406705.1 uncultured Eubacteriales bacterium | reverse complement strand
CGGGGGCTATTATACCACGTTTCAGGAAAGATTTCACGGGGAAAAGGAAAGAACCTTGTAGGCGGCGACAAGCTTCCTTCTAAAACCCCTTGCAACCTTCGCCAAAACGCGTTATAATAGGAGTGTACCGGCGGAAAGCGCCGGAAGGGGGGAACCGTGACGGAAATTCGGGAAAGCGACCTGTCGGCTTCCGAGACCGCCGTGCTGCGGCTCGGGCGGCTTTACAGGATGTTCGGCTACAAGCGTTACAGGGTGGCGAAGTTCGAGGAATACGACCTCTACAGCGAGAACAAGAGTTTCCTGCCGGAGCGCGGCATACTGACGTTCACCGATACGGACGGGCGGCTGCGGGCGCTCAAGCCGGATATAACCCTGTCTATAGTGAAGAACGCGGCGGGGAGCGGCGAGCGCCTCCGCAAGGTGTTTTATCACGAGAGCGTCTACCGGGCGAGCGGCGGCGGCTTCCGCGAGACGGGGCAGACCGGTCTTGAGTGCATAGGCGAGGTGGACGGCTACACGACGTTGGAGACGGTGTATTTAGCCTATAAGAGCCTTGCCGAAATAGGCGGCGATTTTCTGCTCGATCTGTCCCACATAGGCTACGTGGGCGGGCTTCTGAGAGCCTTCGACGTGGGCGGGGAGGCCGGCGGGAGGCTGCTTTCCGCCCTATCCCGCAAGGACGCGGGGGAGCTTGCCGCCGTCTGCCGGGAGTGGCGCCTGCCCGACGAGTTGGCGGGGGAGCTTGCCTCTCTTGCCCGGGTGTACGGGACGCCCGGCGAGGTCCTGCCCGTACTGGAGCGCGGGGTCCGTAACCCTGCTATGGGCGAGGCTGTAAGCGAGTTGCGCGGCATATGCGAGGCTCTGGGGCGGGTGGGGGATTTCCCCAATCTGCGGTTGGATTTCTCCGTTGTCAACGATATGGCGTACTACAGCGGGGTGATATTCCGGGGGTACCTGAGGGGGGTCCCCCGCGGAGTGCTGTCCGGCGGGAGGTACGACGGGTTAGCAAGGAAAATGGGCGCGGGCAGCGGCGCGGTGGGCTTCGCCGTGTACCTTGACGCGTTAGAGAACCGTACTCCGGACGAGGAGCCGGGGACCGCCGTGCGGTACGGCGCGTCGGACGACCCCGGGGAGGTGCTTCGCCGGGCGGCGGACATCGTAAACGGCGGCGGCGGCGTGCGTGTCCGCAGGGAGGAGGGCGGCTCATTATGAGCGAGCGCGTGAATATCGCCCTGCCTAAAGGGCGGATCGGTGACGCGGCGTACTCCCTGTTCCGGGCGGCGGGGTACGGGTGCCCCGATATGGAAAACGGCGGGAGACGGCTGCTCTTTGAGAACTCCGAGCGCACCGTATGCTACTTCTGGGTGAAGCCGACCGACGTGCCAGTTTACGTGGAGCGCGGGGCGGCGGATATAGGCGTCGCGGGGAAGGATATACTTCTTGAGTACGAGCCGTCGGTCTACGAGTTGGAGGATCTCGGCATAGGGCGGTGCCGGATGGCGGTCGCCGGTAGAGAGGATTTTGAGGACACACCGGGGGCGACGCTGCGTGTCGCCACCAAGTTCCCCCGGATAGCAGGGGATTACTACGCCGCCAAGAGTCGCGAGACGGAGATTATAGAGCTTCACGGGTCAATAGAGTTGGCGCCGCTGCTGGGGCTTTCCGACGTGATAGTGGACATTGTGGAGACGGGCAAGACGCTCGCCGAGAACCACTTAAAGGAGTTCGCCAAGGTCGCGGATATTTCCGCGAGGCTGATTGCCAACAAGGCGGCCTACAAGTTCCGGCATAGCGAGATAGAGGCCATACGCGAGCGGCTGGCGGGAAGGAGCGGGAAATGATCGGCATATTGGAATACGGGAAGGACGACTTATCCGGGGTGCTCCGCCGGGACGCGGAGACCGATCGCGAGGTGGCGCGGACCGTCGCGGGGATCATAGCCGAGGTGAGGGAGAAGGGCGACGAGGCCCTTTTAGGCTACGCGGAGAGGTTCGACGGGGCGAAGCTAACCTCTTTAGTTGTGAGCGAGGATGAATTGGCCGAAGGGGTCCGTAGCGTGGACCCGGAGTTCGCGAGGGTGCTGCGGCTCGCGGCGGGAAATATCGAAAACTTTCACCGCAGGCAGGCGCGGCCCGGGTTTATTATAACCGACACGCCGGGCGTCGTCTGCGGGCAGAGGGTGACCCCGATAGAGAAGGTGGGCGTTTACGTCCCCGGGGGGACGGCGGCGTACCCGTCCTCCGTGCTGATGAATGTGATCCCGGCGAAAATTGCCGGCTGCCGGGAGATAGTCGTGGCCACTCCTCCCGGGCCCGACGGCAAGGTGAACCCAGGCATTTTAGCGGCGGCGTCGGTCGCGGGGGCGACTAAGATTTATAAGATCGGCGGAGCGGGAGCGATAGCGGCCCTCGCCTACGGCACCCGGACCGTCCCGGCGGTAGATAAGATCGTGGGCCCGGGGAACGCGTATGTCGCGGAGGCGAAGCGGCAGGTGTTCGGCAGGGTCGGGATAGATATGGTGGCGGGGCCCAGTGAAATCCTGATCATAGCGGACGGGTCGGCGGACCCCCGCTACCTCGCGGCGGACCTGCTCTCCCAGGCGGAGCACGACAAAATGGCGACCGCCGTCCTGCTCACCGACAGCCCGGACCTTGCCACGGCTGTGCGCGAGGAGCTGGAGCGGCAAATACCGCTTCTGCGGCGCGCGGGAATAGCGAGGGCTTCCATTGATAATAACGGGAAAATTATAATCGTGCCGGACATCCCGGCGGCGGTGGAGCTTGCCAACCGCCTGGCGCCGGAACATTTGGAGTTGTACCTCGACCGGCCCTTCGATGTCTTAGGTGAGGTGAAAAACGCGGGTTCCGTGTTCTTGGGGAAGTACTGCCCCGAGGCGTTCGGAGACTACTTAGCGGGGCCCAACCATACCCTGCCCACGAGCGGGACGGCGAGGTTCTCCAGCCCGCTGTCGGTGGACGATTTTGTAAAGAAGACGCAGTATACTTACTATTCTGAGGACGCCTGCGGGGCCGTGGCGGGCGACGTGGCTCTGTTCGCCGAGCGCGAGGGGCTGACGGCCCACGCGGGCAGCGCGACCGTTCGCCTTGCCGGGGAGAAGCGGTGAGCCGGTATTTAAGCGGGGCGATGCGCGGCGTCGACGCGTATGTCCCCGGGGAGCAGCCGACCGGACGGGAGTATGTCAAGCTCAATACCAACGAGTCGCCCTTCGGGCCCTGCCCCGGCGCGGCGGAGGCCGTGCGCGCGGCGGCGGAGAGGCTGGAGCTTTACCCGGACCCGGATTCCGGGGAGCTCCGCCGCGCTCTTGCGGAGTGGTACGGGGTGGGCCCCGGCAACGTGATTGTCGGCAACGGCTCGGACGAGATACTGGACTACTGTTTCAGGTGTTACTTCCCCGGCGAGCGGGTGAGGTTCCCGGACATCACATACGGGTTCTACAGGGTGTTCGCGGCGGTGTACGGGGCGTCCGCCGAGGAGGTGCCGCTGCGGTCCGACTTTAGCGTGGACCCGGGGGACTATATCGCGAGCGGGGCGCACACGGTGCTCGCTAACCCCAACGCTCCCACGGGGCGGGCGCTGCCCGTGTCGGAGATTGCCCGTATAGCCGAGAGCAACCCGAGCCGCGTCACGGTCTGCGACGAGGCGTATGTCGATTTCGGGGCCGGGAGCGCGGCGGGGCTTGTTAAGAGCCACCCCAATTTGATCGTGGTGATGACCTTTTCCAAGTCACGCTCGCTCGCGGGGGCGAGGGTGGGCTTCGCCCTGGCGGACGAGGCTCTGATAGCGGACCTCCGGGCGGCTCAGTACTCTTCCAACCCGTACAACGTGAACAGGCTCAGTTCCGCCGCCGCGCTGGCCGCGCTTCGGGACGAGGAGTATTTCGCCGCGTGCCGCGCCGCGATAATCGCCAACAGGGAGTACCTCACGGGGGCGCTGAGGGAGTTGGGTTTCGAGGTGGTGCCGTCGCTGGCGAATTTCGTGTTCGCGAGGTCGGCGGCGGTCGGCGGGGAGCGGCTTTACAGGGAGCTTAAGGAGCGCGGCGTGCTGGTGCGGCACTTCGCCGAGCCGAGGATAAAGGATTACGTGAGGATTACCGTGGGCTCGCGGGAGCAACTGGACATACTTCTTCGCGAGACACGCGGGATTTTGGAGGGATAGCGATGCGGGAAGGCGTGGTAAAACGGGCTACCGCCGAGACGGATGTTTCCGTGAGGATAAACCTTGACGGGAACGGGGCGGCGGAGATTTCCTCGGGGAACGGGTTCTTCGACCATATGCTGAGGCTGTTCGCCCTGCACTCCGGGGCCGATCTGACGCTTACCTGCCGGGGCGACACCGAGGTGGATTTCCACCACAGCGCGGAGGATATCGGGATTTCCCTCGGGCGCGCGGTGAGCGACGCGCTGGGGGACCGCCGGGGCATAGGCCGCTACGGCTGGGCGCTGCTGCCGATGGACGAAAGTCTGACCGCCGCCGCAGTGGATATATCCGGGCGGGGAATGCTGTGCTACGACGTGCCGCTGCCGTCGCATAGAGTGGGGGAGTTCGACACCGAGCTTTGCGAGGAGTTTTGGCGGGCTTTCGCCGTGAACGCCGGGATAACCCTTCATATAAGGCGGCTTTCGGGGAGCAACACCCACCACATAATAGAGGGCGTGTTCAAGGCCGTGGCGAGGGCGCTGCGTACGGCGTGGGCCGTCGACGGGGACGCCGTCCCTTCCACTAAGGGGACGCTGCTGTGACCGCTATTGTGGATTACGGCGTCGGCAACCTCTTCTCTCTGTCAAGCTCCCTCTCCGCTCTGGGCGAGGAGACCGCAGTCACGGGGGAGCCGGCCGCGATACTTTCCGCCGACAGGGTGATACTCCCCGGAGTGGGAGCGTTCGGGGACGCCGCCCGTAAGCTGCGCTCCACCGGGCTGTTCGGCACGGTGAGGGAAGTGGCCGCGTCGGGTCGGCCGCTGCTCGGGATTTGCCTCGGGATGCAGCTGCTTTTTGAGAAAAGCTGCGAGTTCGGGGAGCACGAGGGGCTGGGCCTTGTCCCCGGGGAGGTGCGGCCTATTAAGGACGTTATTCCGGCGGAGCTGCCCGTGCCGCATATCGGCTGGAACAGCCTTTCATTCCCGGGCGACCGGCCCCGTTCGCCCATATTCAGGTACACCGAGCCGGGCGACTATGTTTACTTTGTGCATTCGTATTACGGAGCGGGAGCGGGAGAGTGCCTCACGGCTTTCACCGAGTACGGGGCCGAGCTTACGGCGGCGGTGCAAAACGGGAATGTTTACGGCACCCAGTTCCACCCGGAGAAGAGCGGGCCGGTGGGTCTTCGGATCCTGCGGGCGTTCTGCGAGCTGCGGTAAAAACCGAGTCAGCTTATAAGGAGACTGCTTTATGGATATTTTTCCCGCGATTGATATTTTGGGCGGCGAGGCGGTGCGGCTTGTCCGGGGGGACTACGGCAAGAGGACGGTCTACTCCGCCGACCCCGTGAGCCTTGCCGCGAGCTTCCGCGAGCGGGGCGCGGAGTACCTTCACGCGGTCGATCTCGACGGGGCGAGGGACGGCGTGGGGGCGAATTTCCCCGTGATAGAGCGGCTCATCAGTGAGAGCGGCCTTAAAGTGGAGGTAGGCGGCGGGGTGAGGAGCCTTGACGCCGCCAAGAGGTTGCTTTCCGCCGGGGCTTACAGGGTGATACTCGGCACGGCGGCGCTGGACGGCAAATTTCTGCGGGAGTGCGTGGGCGAGTTCGGCGAGAAGGTCGCCGTGGGAGCGGATATAAAGGACGGACGCGTGGCGGTGAAGGGCTGGAGGGAAAGCTCCGGCTACACGTTAGACGCGTTTTTGGAGGAACTTTCGAGCGCCGGGGTCGCCACCGTCATATGCACCGACACGTCGCGGGACGGGGTACTTTCGGGCGTGGACGCGGGCTGGTACGCGGGGATTGCGAGCAAATTCTCCGGGAAAGTGGTGGCGTCCGGCGGGGTTAAGGATGTCGGGGATATAAAATCCCTCGCCGGCGCGGGCGTTTCCGGGGTGATACTGGGCAAGTCCCTCTATGTCGGGGCGCTCACACTCGAGGACGCGTTGGCGGCGGGGAAGGCGCTATGATCACCAAGAGGATCATTCCCTGCCTCGACGTGAAGGACGGGCGGGTCGTCAAAGGGGTGAATTTCCGAAACCTCGGCGACGTGTCATCCCCGGTGGACCTGGCGCGGTATTACAGCGAGGGCGGCGCGGACGAGCTGGTCTTTTACGATATTACCGCGTCGAGCGAGGGCAGGCGCCTGTTCACCGACGCTTTGAGAGCCGTGGCGGGGGAGATATTTATCCCGCTCACGGTGGGCGGCGGGATCAACTCGCTTGACGACTTCGAGCGGGTGCTCTGCGCCGGGGCGGATAAGGTCAGCGTGAACAGCGGGGCCATAGCGGACCCCGAGCTGATCCGCCGGGCGGCGGAGAAGTACGGGAGCCAGTGCGTGGTGCTCTCCGCCGACGTAAAGCGTGTGGGCGGGGAGTTCCGGGTGTTCTCTAAAGGCGGGCGAGTGGATACCGGGCTGGAGGCCGTGTCCTGGATAAAGCGGGGAGTGGAGAGCGGCGCGGGCGAGGTCGTGTTAAACAGCATAGATACCGACGGGGCGCGGGGAGGTTTCGATATAGAGATGCTCCGGGCGGTGTGCGCCGCGGTGAGCGTCCCCGTGATAGCCTCCGGGGGAGCGGGCAGCGCCGAGGATTTTGTGCGGCTGTTCCGGGAGGTCCCCGACGTCAGCGCGGGGCTGGCGGCGTCGATTTTTCATTATAAAGAGCTCGGCGTGGGGGAGTTAAAGCGGATCCTGCGGGACGCCGGCGTTTTAGTGAGAGTATAGCGGGGTGACGGGAGAATGACATTAAGCGTAGACGATCTGAAATTCGGCGAGGACGGGCTGATCCCGGCGGTGGTGGTCGACGCGGACAGCCGCAAGGTGCTGACGGTAGCGTATATGAACCGCGAGAGCCTCGGGATCAGTCTCGAC
Organism: uncultured Eubacteriales bacterium; assembly: GCA_964406705.1. GTDB lineage: Bacteria > Bacillota > Clostridia > Oscillospirales > Acutalibacteraceae > CAZRRV01. The sequence goes on along the minus strand of CAYOSS010000010.1, from coordinate 26,115 downwards.
GAGGGGCGGACCTGTTTCTATTCGCGCTCCCGCCGGGAACTCTGGCGCAAGGGGGAAACTTCGGGCAACGTCCAGCATATAGTGCGTATTAAGGCCGACTGCGACAGGGACGCCCTTTTGGTCGAGGTGCATAAGGACGGGCCGGCGTGCCATCTCGGTACGGATTCCTGCTTTAACGACACTCTGTTGGAGACGGAGCCGGAGCCGTTTTCGGTGGAGGGGCTGTACTCGCTGCTGCGGGACCGTAAGGAGAATCCCGAGGAGGGCTCCTACACGTCGTACCTCTTCGAGAAGGGGCTGGACAAGATCTTAAAGAAGGTCGGCGAGGAGAGCACCGAGGTGATTTTGGCGGCCAAGGCGGAAGACCGCGCCGAGACGGTGTACGAGTTGGCGGATCTCGCTTACCATATTCTGGTACTGATGGTCGAAGCCGGGATCCCGGTGGAGGAGGTCAAGCGGGAGCTGGCGTCGCGGAACATAATCAAGCACAAGGTCAAGCAGGAAAAGATGGTATGACACCCTACGACCTGCACGTCCACACCGTTTACTGCGACGGGGAGAACACCCCAGAGGAATTGGCCGGGGCGGCGGTAAAAGCCGGGCTCGGCTGTTTGGGCTTCACCCCCCATTGGATAACGCCCTTTGATAGGTCTTACTGCCTCGCGGACGGCGGCTTCGAGCGGCTCGCGGGCGAGGTCGCGGCGCTGCGGGAGAGGTACGTGGGGCGGCTCACGGTGTATCTCGGCGTCGAGGCGGATTTGTACGGCGAGCCGCTGCCGCCCGGCGCGGAGTACGGGATAGCCTCCTGCCACTATCTCAAGGCGGGCGGGGAGTATATCCCGGTGGACGGCTCGCCCGAGGAGTTCAGGGGCGCGGTGGAGCGGCTTTACGGCGGGGATTACTACCGCGCCTCCGAGGACTACTACCGTGCGGCGGCGGGGCTCGCGGGGCTTGAAGGCTGCCGCGTGGCGGGGCATTTCGACCTTATAGCGAAATTCAATGAGGGCGGCGCTCTCTTTTCCGAGGACGACCCCCGCTACCGGCGGGCGGCTCTCTGCTCCCTTGACGCGGCGCTCGACGCGGGGATGGCGGTGGAGGTGAACACCGGGGCTCTCGCGAGAGGCTGCAGGAAGACGCCCTACCCGGCGGCGTTCCTACTGCGGCGGGTGGCGGAGCGCGGAGGGCGGGTCGTTCTGTCGGGCGACACACATAAGGCGAGCGACCTCGGGGCGTACTGGCGCCCGGCGGCGGAGTACGCGGCGGAGTGCGGCGTCCGCAAAGTGATATGCCCCGAGGCGGGGGGCTACATTGAAGTCGCCCCGAAGCAGATTTTGGCGGTCGCCCGTCCGAGTGGGGCTACTTCGGAAGACGGTTTGACGGCTCCCGGTCCGGGCGAAGCTACCTCGAAGGACATTTCGGCTGCTCCCCGTCCCGGCGGGGCTACCCCGGAGCAGATTTTGGCGGTTGCTCATCCGGGTGAAGCTACCTCGAAGGATATTTCGGAGACTCCCCGTCCCGGCGGGGCTACCCCGGGGGACATTTCGGCTGCTCCCCGTCCCGGCGGGGCGTGAGAGGCACGGCGTATGCGCGAGAAGATTTACGGGAACATATGGGACCCCATCGAGGAAAAGTGTTCTTCCGGCAGGCGCTTTTACCCGGCGCTGCGGGTCGGGCTGATAGCGGCGGGGGTGTTCTACCTGCTGCTCGTGTTCGCCTATATGTTCGCGATGATCCTTGCCGTTCTCGACGGCGCGGAGGTGGTGGTCCCGGCGGCGCAGGCCAAGGGGCTGTTGGCTCTGGCGGCGGTGCTTACGGCGGCGGAAGTCGCGGGGTGCGTTTGCACGCTGCTCGGCGTGAGGGTCCCCGGCGCGGCGATTTCCCTTGCCGTGGCTGTGCTGTCCCCGCTGCTGCTCTGGCGGGGGGCCATCAGGGGAATTTTCAAAGCGCTGCACCTGATCTCGCTGCTGCTTCTGTTTTTGGTACAAACGGTTTGGTGCGTCCTCGGCGAATTGGAGCGGCGAAGGACCCGCCGGGAGTACGATAAAACCGTGAGCGCTGTGCTGCGGGCGGGAGCGGGGGGAGACGTACTGCTTTCCTCCGAGGAAGCGGACAGGCTGCTTTCCTCCTACCGCTACGGCGACGAGATAATGGAGCATCCGCCGAAGCGTTCCCAGAAGGCGCGCCGGCGCAAGGGGTGATATTACGGAGAAGATACGCGAGATACTGAACTACACCATCGGGAATTTCACCGTGGGCAAGCTGCTGTCGGCGGTCGTCGTGGCGGTGGTCTGCTACCTGCTGATACGCCTTGTCGAGCGGCTGCTTCAGAGGATCCTGTCGCGTACCAAGCTTGACGAGCCGCTGCGGAAGATCATTCGCACCGTGGTGAAGGTCGTCCTCTACTTCATCGCCGTGATGATAGTGGTAGACACCTTGGGCGTTTCCGCGACCTCGCTGTTGGCGGCTTTCTCGGTGGTGGGGCTTGCCGCGTCGCTGGCGGTGCAGGATTCCCTGTCAAATCTTGCCAGCGGAATAATGCTGCTTGTCACCAAGCCGTTTAAGACGGGCGACTACATCTCCGCGACGGGCGTGGAGGGCTCCGTCACGCGGATCGGTCTTATTCACACCCGGATGACTACCATCGATAACAAGACCGTGTTCGTCCCCAACAGCAAGATTATAGCGGGGGAGATAACCAACTACACTATGGAGCGCCGCCGCCGCGTGGACCTCACCGTGACGGTGTCATACGACGCGGCGATAGCCGACGTGCGCCGGTCGATTTTAGGCTCTATCGAGAAGGTGGGAAAGTTTCTTGACGAGCCGGCTCCTCCCTTTGTCGCGGTGTCGTCCTACGGGGAGAGCAGTATAGCCTACATAGTGAGGGCCTGGGTCGCCACGGCGGATTACTGGGACGCGTACTTCGCGCTGCTTGAGCGTATAAAGGCGGATTTCGACGAAAACGGCATCGAGATGACCTACAACCACCTGAACGTTCACCTGATAGAAGATAACGAGGCGAGGCAATCGCCCGTGAAGGAGGAAATATTATGACAGTGAGAAATGTTACGGATTACGGGGTCAAGAGCGACGGTTCCCCGGTCGCGGAGGCGCTGGAGGCGGTCTTTCGGGACGCTAAGGACGGGGAGGAGGTTTACTTCCCGGCGGGGGTGTACTATCTGGAAAGGGCCGTGCCGGTTACGGACAAGAACAGCCTCTCCATTCGCGGGGAGGGGGCGACGCTGGTCACCCATTTTTCCGCGACGGAGGACATCTCGGTCAACAATGACGCGCTGCGGTTCAGCCGCTGCCGGGGGCTGGAGCTTTCCGGGTTCACCTGCGTCACGGACAACCCCTTTCTCTGTATGGGCCGCGTCACCGATATAGACTGGGACGCCCGGACGTATGACGTCCTTTTGGACGAGGGTTACACTCTTACCGGCTGGGAGCATATTTACGGCTCCAACACCTTCGACGAGGACGGCTCCCCGGATAAGGTGGTCGAGTCATACGATCCCATAACCCGCGAGGAGGTCACGGACGAGCGGGGGAACAAACGGCTCAAGATTACCGGGCTTCCCTACACCTGCCTTTCCCCCCGGAAAATCCGGGTGAATATGCCCCGCCCGGGGGAGCTATTCAGCCCGGAGAAGTTCCACACGGGCTACAGGATGGTCTACCGCTTCGAGATATACGGCAACTCGCTTTTCTTCTTCGAGGACTGCCACACGGTGACGCTCCGCGACATCGAGGTCAACCGCTGCTGCAGTATGGGCGTGGTGATAAGGCCCCGCTGCTCCGATTTCACTTTGGAGAACGTGAACTTCCGCCCCGCCCCGGGCGACCCGTCCCTGTACTGCGCGGGCGCGGACGCCATTCACATCCTGGGGCTTTGCGGCTACATTCACCTTAAGAACTGCTACTTTGACGGGATCGGCGACGACGCGCTGAATATCCACGGCCTCGGGGGAACTGTCGTGTCCTACGACCCCGGAACCGGGATGCTGCTCTGCCGGCGCGGGGAGAAGCGTACCAACCTGCCCCCGGACTGGGCCTCGGCGGGAGACACTATCAGGATATACGACAGCAGGACCTTCCTCGAGAAGGGCCGCGCGGTCATAGACTCCTTCGACGCGGAGGGCAACGCCCATGTTACGAGCCTTACCGGGAGCGTCGCCGTCGGGGACGAGCTTGCGAACGGGGCGTACTTCGCCGCCGTGACCGCCAGCGGCTGCGTGGTGAGGAACACCAGGGCACGGGGGTTCCTCCTCCAGTCGGAGAATATGCTTATAGAGAATTGCAAGTTTTATGGGATTTCCCACTCGGCGGTGCTGGTCTCCCCGGACGCGAGGCGCTGGCACGAGGTGGGCCCGTCCCGCAACGTGGAGATACGCGGCTGCGACTTCGACAAGTGCTGCTTTACCATTCACGCGGAGAACCAGGGCGCGGTGCTGTTTAACGCCTGCCACCAGTCGTATTACAACGTGTTCCCGGCGGGGGTGCACCGCGGGATCAAGATCCGTGATAATACCTTCCGCAATATCGGCTCGAGCGGGGTTTTCGTCTGCGCGGGGACGGATGTCGACGTCAGCGGGAACAGGTTCGAGGATTGCTCCTGCTCCCCCTACGACCCGTCGCTGGAGGAGACGGAGTACGACGTCATCTTCAAAAACTGCGAGGACGCCGTCTGCCGCGACAACACGACCACCAAGGACCCCTCCAAGATCCTCATAGAGTACAGCATCCCGGTGGAGGATTAGGCCGCCGTTTGTGCCGGGAATTATTCTTTAAAGTCGACGGAATAGCGGGGCCCCTCCCGGCGGGAGCCCTCGACCGCCGCAAGAAAGAGCTCCTCACGGGCGCGGTGAGGAGCACTATGGCGTTATTTAATGAGGCTCTGCGCGTATCACTTCAGCGGGCCGGCAACGCCGCCGAGCGGCCAACCGAAGGACTTAGAACAGTGAGAGCGGTGCGGGGGAGCAAAAGGAAGCTTCTTTGGTAGGGAGTTTTTTGTGACGCGCCCTCAAAACTTCACTTCCGCTCTGGGCTTGTTCTTTTGCCGCGCGCTGGTCTTGCCTTCCCGCTTGATCTCCCCGGCGGCGGTGAGGGCACGTTTTGTCAGAGCCGGCCCGATTAACTCATACACCAACACCGAGAAGAGCACCACGTTGCGCACGATTTCCCCGTCGGCCAACTGCCGCGCGGTGAGGGCCATCCCGAGAGCCACCCCTGCCTGCGGGAGCAGGGTAATCCCCAACTGCCGGCGGACGACGGGGCTGCACCGCGAGAGCGCGCAGCTGCCGTACGCTCCGAAGTATTTCCCCAGGGACCGGGCGAGAATGTACACCCCGCCCACCAACAGCACGGCGGGTTTCGCGATGACGCCGAGGTCCAACTCCGCCCCGGAGAGCACGAAGAACAGCACGAAGAGCGGGCCCGTCCAGCGGTCGAGCCTGTCCATCAGCTCTTCGGAGAAGTCGCAGATGTTGCAAAAGACCGTCCCCGTCATCATACAGACGAGCAGCAGGCTGAAGCCTATCTTGACGCCGCCGATTTCCGTTTGCAGCATCGATATCCCCACCACGAGGAGCACGAACGCGACCGTGAGCGACAGCCGCTTGCTGCGCGAGTGGAAGAACCTCTCGAGGAACGAGAGCGCCCACCCCGCGACGGCGCCCAACAGCAGCGACAGGGCGATTTCAATCAGCGGCTCGACCAACACCGTTATAAGGCTCAGCGTCCCGCTCTCTATGGCGGTGGCTACGCCGAACGACGCCGCGAACAGCAGCAGTCCCACCGCGTCGTCCAGAGCCACGACTAAGAGCAGCAGCCTTGTTAGAGGTCCCTCCGCCTTGTACTGCCGGACGACCATCAGCGTCGCGGCGGGAGCAGTAGCGGCGGCTATGGCCCCGAGCGTAATGGCGGCGGGAATCGATATAAGCCCGGGAGCGATAAAGTGCAGCAGCAGCAGGGCCCCGTCCACCGCTACCGTGGTGAACACGGCTTGGAGTATCCCGACCGTCACCGCCTGCCGCCCGGTGTTCCTCAGCGCGTCGAGGCGGAACTCGTTGCCTATGCTGAAGGCTATGAACCCCAGCGCCGCCTCGGAGAAGAGGTCGAGCGCGCCCGCCTCCTCCAACGTGTGGAAGCCCACGTAGGGTATGTTAAGAGCCCCGATGCAGTAGGGCCCCAACAGCAGCCCCGCTATGAGGTACGCGGTCACGGCGGGCAGGTTTAGCCGTTTCGCGAGGCGCGAGAGCAGCAGCCCCGCCACAAGGCAGAGCGCCACGGATATGAATATCTTCATCGCCGATCATCTTCTACTCTTAAGGGTTACCTCCGGCTCTTGCCGGGGGTCTTTTTTATAAGCGGGGGGCGGGGCGCCTCGCCATAGTTCGCCGCTCCGCCCCCGCGCCGTTATTGCGGGGGAGCCGCCTTGCCGCTCCCGCCGCGGAGACGGTACCGCTCTCGCCGCCGCGGCAGCACACCCCGTCCGCCGCCGGGGGAGAACACGCCCCGTCCGCTACTGCGGCAGGCTGTACTCCGCCTTGAAGCGCAGGTACTGCTCCTTGAAGCCCGAATCCTCCGCCTTGACGTCGCCCAAATACTCGTGGGTGCGGAAGGTGTCGTTAGCGAGCTCGATCAGCGCGACGGCTACGTTGGAGCAGTGGTCGGAGACGCGCTCGACGTTGTTCAGCAGGTCGGAGAAGACGAAGCCCATCTCTATGGTGCACCCTCCCTGCTGCAGCCTCTCTATGTGGCGGGATTTCATCTTGTCCGTCAGCCGGTCTATGACCTGCTCCAACGGCTCCACGGTCTTGGCGACGGCGAGGTCGTCGTTCTTAAAGGCGTTCAGGGTGCGGGTGAGAATGTCCTCCAAAGCCCGCCTCAGCACCGCTATATCCGCCGAGGCCGCGTCCGAGAAGCGAATCTGCTTCTCGTTTATCTCGCGGGCGGTCTTCACGAGGTTGACGGCGTGGTCGCCTATCCTCTCGAAGTCGCCTATGGTGTGGAGCAGCAGGGCGGTCTGCCGGCTGTCCTGCTCGGAAAGCCCCAAGGCGGAAAGCTTCACCAAGGCGGTCCCCAACTGGTCCTCGTAGCGGTCGATTTTGGGCTCGGTTCTCTCTATTTCCTCCACCGCCGGCTCGCTGTAATGCTCGCAGCACTCTACGGACAGGCGGATGTTCCGCGCCGCCATATCCGCCATCTCCACGGTTTTGCCGAAACATTCCGCTATGGCGAAGGACGGGGTCTTGAGAAGGCGGTCGTCCACGAAGCTGTAATTCTCGCCCTCACCCTTGCCGTCCGGCACTATCAGCCGGGTGAGCTTTACTATCAGCTTCGGGAAGGGGAGGAGGATCACGGTGTTGAGGATGTTGAACACCATATGGCAGAACGCCACTCCGAACGGGTCTATCCGCTTTTGGAGGAAGGGCATCGGTATCAGCGCCCCCACCCCGTAGAGCAGCACCATAAAGACCGCCGCGCCGATAATTTTGATAAGCGTGTGCATCACGGCGACGCGCTTGGCGGGCTTAGACACCCCTATGCTGGAGATCAGCGCGGTGGCGCAGGTGCCGATGTTCAGCCCCAAGATAATGGGGATCGCCATTGAGTAGGAGATGTTGCCGGTCAGCGTCAGCGCCTGGAGTATACCGATCGACGCGGCGGAGCTTTGTATAATCGCCGTGAAGACCGTCCCCACCAAGACGCCGAGCAGGGGGTTCCTCAGCAGCAGCAGTATCCGCCGGAACTCCTCCATTTCGCTAAGGGGCCGCACCGCGTCGCTCATAAGCTCCATACCGAACATCAGCACCGCGAAGCCGATGAGTATGGTGCCGACATCCCGCTTTTTCTGCTTTTTGGCCGCCATAAAGAGGAGTATCCCGACGAAGGCCAAAATCCCGGCGAAGTTCGCGGGCTGCAGCAGCGCCAGAAAGAAGTTGTCGCTGTTCACGGCGGAGAGGGAGGTGATCCACGCGGTCACCGTCGTGCCTATGTTGGAGCCCAATATCACCGAGAAGGTTTGAGAAAGCTCCATTATCCCGGAGTTCACCAGCCCCACCAACATCACCGTCATAGCGGAGGAGGACTGTATCGCGACGGTGATCACCATTCCGAGCAGTATCCCGGTGAACGGGTTCGAGGTGACGGTTTTCAGAAGGCTCTCCAACTTGCCGCCGGCCATTTTCCTCAAGCCGCCGGACATCACGTTCATCCCGTAGAGGAAGAACGCCAGCCCGCAAAGCAGCTGTATGACGCTGAAGACGATTTCCCGCATTCTACCGCGCTCCCGTAGTGGCTTTCGCGGGGGTAGACCCCGCGCATTATATTGTACAATAGCGGCGGCTAAATGTCAAGGAGCGGGCGAGGGTTTTGTCGCGGTGGGGAGCCGCCCCCGTGCCCGTGAAAAGGGGGGGCTCGCCGGGCCGCCCGCCGTGCCCGCCCGGCTGTCCCTCTCCGTGAGCTCGTCCGCCGGGAGTCGCCCCCGTGCCCGCCCGGCTACCCGCCGCGAGACACCCTCCTCTCCCCGTTACCCGCCGCGGGCCGCCCGCCGTGCCCCGCTTGGCTGTCCCTCTCCGTGAGCTCGTCCGCCGCGAACAGTCCGCTGTGCCCCCGGCTACCCGTCGCGAGACACCCTCCTCGCCCCGTTACCCGCCGCGGGCCGCCCGCCGTGCCCCGCTTGGCTGTCCCTCCCCGTGAGCTCGTCCGCCGGGAGTCGCCCCGTGCCCGCCCGGCTACCCGCCGCGAACCGCCCCACCCCCCTGTCTGCCGCAAGCCGTCTTCCTCGCCCCTCACCCGCTATAGGTTTTCCCTATAGATGCGTATTGATTTTATGTATTTTACAAATGCCGCCCGCCGTGCTATACTGTGTACAACGGCAAAGCCGAAAACACTGTAACGGAGGTAACTCATATGGCAGACATTCGCGATCCCAAGAACTGGAGTTTCGAGACCAAGCAGCTCCACGTCGGTCAGGAGCAGGCCGACCCCGCCACCGACGCCAGGGCGGTGCCCATTTACGCTTCCACTTCCTACGTGTTCCATAACTCGGAGCACGCGGCGGCGAGGTTCGGGCTGAAGGATTCCGGCAACATCTACGGGCGGCTCACCAACCCCACGCAGAGTGTGTTCGAAGCCCGCATAGCGGCTCTGGAGAGCGGTGTGGCGGCTCTCGCGACCGCGTCGGGGGCGGCGGCCATATTCTACGCCGTGACCGCTCTCGCCAAGGCGGGGGAGCATATCGTATCCGCCAAGACCATTTACGGCGGGACCTACAACCTCTTGGCCCACACCCTGCCGCAGACCGCCGGGGTTACCACCACTTTTGTAGAGCCGGAGCCGGAGGCGTTCGAGGCCGCGATCCGCCCCAACACCAAGGCCCTTTTCGCCGAGACTTTGGGCAACCCCAACTCCAACGTGATCGACCTTGAGGGTCTCGCGGCGGTAGCCCACAAACACGGGATCCCTCTTGTGGTTGATTCCACTTTCGCGACGCCGTACCTGATCCGCCCGATCGAGCACGGCGCGGATATAGTCGTCCACTCCGCCACGAAGTTTATAGGCGGGCACGGCACGGCGATAGGCGGCGTCATTGTCGACGGGGGCAAGTTCGACTGGGCGGCGTCCGGCAAGTACCCCTGGATCTCCGAGCCCAACCCCAGCTACCACGGGGCGCGGTTCACGGAGGCCGCCGGGGTCGCGGCGTACGCCACCTATATCAGGGCGATACTGCTGCGCGATACGGGCGCCACGCTCTCCCCGTTCCACGCGTTCCTCTTCCTGCAGGGGCTGGAAACTCTTTCCATTCGCGTGGAGCGCCACGTGGAGAACGCCCTGCGCATCGTCGACTGGCTGAACTCCAATCCTCAGGTTGAGGCCGTCCACCACCCGTCGCTGGAGACCGAGCCCAGCCACGCGCTGTATAAGAAGTACTTCCCGCGCGGGGGCGGCTCGATATTCACCTTCGAGGTGAAGGGCGACGCCGATACCGCGAAGAAGTTTATCGATAACCTGCCGATCTTCTCTCTGCTCGCGAACGTCGCGGATGTGAAGTCGCTCGTCATCCACCCCGCCAGCACGACCCACTCCCAGCTGACCGGCGAGGAGCTGTTGGAGCAGGGGATAAAGCCCAATACCATCCGCCTCTCGATTGGCATAGAGAACGTGGACGACCTCATCGCCGCGCTGGATACCGCGTTTAAGGCGCTTTAACTCAGTTCGCTGTTAAGCTGGCAGGGGAGAGAGGTCCCAGCGCGCCGGGAGCGGCATC
>CAYOSS010000010.1:5800-15742 GCA_964406705.1 uncultured Eubacteriales bacterium | reverse complement strand
GAGGTCCCAGCGCGCCGGGAGCGGCATCCGCTCCGCTGGTAAGCGGGCGGGGAGCGAGTTCCCCCCGCACCGGGCGTGTGGTCCTGCACGGGGGAGCGAACTGCGTGGGATCGTCAGAGCGCCCGGCGCGATTAGCTTGCTGTCCCGGACCTGGGGAGAGAGCCCCCGCGCACCGGGAGCGGGGCATATGGGAACCGTGCCCCTGCCTCACCGGGAGCGGCACTCGGTTCGCTGAGAACGGGAGCCCAGCATAACTGGAGCGGCGCCTGTCCCACCGGGAGCGGGCGGCGGGAGCGAGGTCCCAGCGCGCCGGGAGCGGTACCCCCAAGCCGGGAGCGCGGGACCGGGGCATATGGGAACCGTGCCCCTGCCTCGCCGGGAGCGGGCGGGGGAGTGAGCCCCCCTTGTAACGGGAGAGACACCCGCTTTTCCGGGAGCGGCAACGGGCTTGCGGACCGGCGGTCAAGGCTAATAAAGAGGCAGCTGAGACTTGCGGACCGGCGGCTAAAGGCAGATAAACCGGCGACGCGCCAGACAAAAAACGACCCCGTGGCGGGAAGCTCACCGTCACGGGGATTGCCGTATTTAAGGGGGGCGGCGCCTCCGGGTGCGGCCCCAAGGGAGCCTGTCTCGCCCGAACCCGCGCCCCGCCGGGGTGTCTCCGCCGCCGCTGTTTTATCTGTACCGCGCGGGGAGCGCTAACTGCGCCGCCGAGATCTACATCGGCGCGGCAGAGCGCCGTCCTTGCCGCCCCGCCCGGGGCAGCCCTTCACTTGTGGGGAGCACCGCCCCGCCGCACCGCCGCCCCGCCCGGGAAACTACTCTTCGCCCCCGGGGAGCAGGTTCGCCCTCGGCTCGGCGGGGGACATACCGTGGTTGAAGAGCTTGCGGTTGTCGAGCGACCAGACCCGCCCCGTGAAGCCGCCTATCTCCGCGCCGGAAACCGCCTCGGCTATCTCGTAAATCTTGGCGTCGAGGTTGTCGAGCGCGGACAGCACCTCCGCTTCGAGCATCATCGGGCGCACCGCCGCCCCGAACTCCGGGTCGCCGTGGTGGGAGAGCAGCATATGCTCCAACAGTATCGCGGTCTCCTCCGGGACGCCGAGCCGCCTCGCCGCGCGGTCGACAATTATCGCCCCTTTGGCAAGGTGCCCTATGAGGTTGCCCTCCACCGAGTAGCCCGTCGCGACGCCCGCGTCGTTGACCTCAAGCTCGGTGAGCTTCGCTATATCGTGGAGCATAGCCCCCGAGAGCAGCAGGTCCCGCGAGATGTTGGGGTAGATCCGGCAGACCGCCTCCGCCATCCTCACTATGGAGAGGGTGTGGTACAGCAGCCCTCCCCGCATAGCGTGGTGAAGCTTGAACGCCGCCGGCCAGTAGAGCAGCTTCTCCCGGTTCTCCCGGAGCAGGTAGACTACGATCTTGCGGAGATCCTCGTCCTCCATACCCTCCGCGAGCCGCAGCAGCTCGTCGAACATCGCCTCCCCGTCGTATTCGGCGGACTTGACCAAGTCCTCCATCTTGTAGCTGTCGGCGGCGTTGACGGGACGTATTCGCTCCACCCGCATTTGGTCCGCGCCGTTGTATTTCTGCATTGTCCCGCGGACTTTCACTATGTCGCCCGGCTTGTACGGCTCCCCCGCCGGGGTGTAATCCCAGTATTTCGCGACAAGGTCGCCAGTGGCGTCGGACAGCACCAAGTCGAGGTAGGGCAGCCCCTTAGCCGTGTTCTTGACCTCCGCGCTCTTTATAATACAGTACCCCTCGTGCGCCCCCGCCGCCGCGTTATACGTAAAATTCATCGCCCGCTCCTTCTAATTTTCCCGCGTATGTTTAACCGCCGCGCTACCCGGCCGATCCTTTCGAGTATGCTTACCCGCCGCGCTACCTGACCAGTCTTTTCGCTTTGTATACCCGCCGCGCTACCTGACCAGTCTTTTCGCTTTGTATACCCGCCGCGCTACCTGACCAGTCTTTTTGCTTTGTATACCTGCCGCGCTACCTGCCCAATTCTCCCGCTTACGCTTGCAGTCGCGCTACCTGATGATAATCTGCTCCCTCGCGGGGCCGTTCGACACCATTGTGACCGGCACGCCGATTTTTTCCTCTATAAACTCAATGTAGCGCCGGCAGTTGTCGGGGAGGTCGGAGTACCGCCGTGCCCCGGAGATGTCGCTCTTCCAGCCGGGAAGTACCGTGAGGACGGGTTTCGCCCGCTCCAACAGCGGCGTCACGGGGAAGTCGGACGTCTCCTCGCCGTCAATCAAATACCCCGTGCAAACCGGGATCTCGTCGAGGTACCCCAGCGCGTCCACCACGGTGAGAGCCGCCTCCGTCGCGTGCTGGACCTCGCAGCCGTACTTAGTCGCCACCGCGTCGAACCAGCCCATCCTCCGGGGACGCCCCGTGGTCGCGCCGTATTCCCCCCCGTCGCCGCCGCGCCGGCGAAGCTCCTCCGCCTCGGCGCCGAATATCTCGCTGACAAACGCCCCCGCGCCCACCGCGCTGGAGTAGGCCTTCACCACGGCGATAATCTGCCGTATCTCGTAGGGCGGCACTCCCGCCCCCACGGCCCCGTATCCCGCGAGGGTGGACGAGGAGGTCACCATCGGGTAAATCCCGTAGTCCGGGTCCTTGAGCGAGCCCAACTGCCCCTCCAAGAGCACCGTCTTGCCCGCCCTCAGGGCGTCCCTCAGCAGCGCGTGGGTGTCCGCCACATAGGGGGCTAAGATTTCCCCGTAGCGCCGCAGCTCCTCCAATATCTCCTCCGCCCGGAGCGGGGGCTTATTATACAGCGCGGAGAGGGTCGCGTTCTTGGCCGCGAGGATCCGCTCCACGTGGGCGCGCAGGCGCTCTTCCCCCGCGTAAAGCTCGCAGACCTGGAAGCCGGTTTTGGCGTACTTATCCGAGTAGAACGGCGCTATGCCGGAGCGCGTCGAGCCGAAGCTCGCCCCTGCCAGCCGCTCCTCCTCGTACTTATCGAAGAGGATGTGGTAGGGCATCACCACCTGCGCCCTGTTCGACACCCGCAGGTCGGGAGCCGGCACTCCGCGCTCCGCCAGTCCGTCAAGCTCCTTTTTAAGCTGAACCGGGTTCACCGCCACGCCGGGGCCTATCACGTTGCGGACGCCGGGGTTGAACACCCCCGACGGCAGGGTGTGCAGCGCGAACTTCCCGTAGCCGTTCTTGATGGTGTGCCCCGCGTTCGCTCCGCCCTGGAAACGAGCCACAATGTCGGCGCCCGCCGCCAACATATCCGTGATCTTGCCCTTACCCTCGTCGCCCCAGTTCGCCCCGACAATAGCTTTTACCATTTTTTTACGCCCTTCCCGCTGTACCCCAGCGCAGTCTATTCGCTTTGATCGTCCCGTCAACCTTGCCTGTCCCGTCCGCCTTATCAGTCCTGCCCGCCCGGCGACAGCCCGTTTTCCCGTAGCCGGCTTCGCGTTGGCGCGCGCCCGCCGCTCGCCCGGTGTCCGTTCCGCCACCCGACCGCACCATTATACCACATTCCGCCCGGAAATGGTAGCCCGAAATTGCCCTTTTCCGCGAAAAGAAAAGCGCCCCCACCGATGGGCGCCTCTCTTTTAATTTGCCGTTCGCGCGGCCCGCCTAAAGCTTGCCTTATGCTCCGATTGCCCGTAGCCCGCCTAACGCGCCGCCCGCTTCCGACCCGCCGGCGCTTCTCCGGCGCTCTCGCCGCTTATTTCGCCGCCGCCGTCACGACCCACCGGTCGCCCGCCTGTTTTACGCTGCTGCCCTCGGCTTTATATTCCGTCGGGTCAAAGGAGTATGTCCCGGAGACGATGACGAGCTTCATTACGCTGGAGATTTCATTGTCAAATTTTCCCGTTACCTCGCAGTCGGTCAGCGTCAGCACGTCTTTGGGCGACCCGCCGAATCTGTCGTCTAATATCAGATCCCCGATCTTAACATTGTTCAGCGCAACATCCGCCGTGTAGTATGAGGAACCGTTAGCGTTTGCCGTTACCGTGAGCTTCCCGATGCTGCCGCCGGTGATCGTCCCCCTGCTGCCGTTCTTCTCAACGTTCAACGTCAGCTCGCCGAAAACGGTGTTGGTGACGTTCAAACGGTGGATCGACTTCAGGACCGCTGGTTTATTAAACACGCTGTCCGAGATTGCCGCCGTAAAGTGGTGATTCTTTTCTGAGACCGCGCCCGCTATGGTCGACGTGCAATCGAAGACGCAGCCCTTGATTGAAACATCGGTTGGGAATTCCAGCGACCCGCCCACGTTAAACGCTCCGGAATTGTTTTTCCCGCTCCCGTTCTTAACCGTGACGTTGTTCAGGGTCAGCCCGCCACCCGTAAAGTGGAGGGTGTATTCGTGGTTCGAGTTAAGGGTGCCGTTGTTAACCGTGAGGGTTACGTCATTCCCGGCTTCGTCTCTAATGCCCTTAATCTGACTGTGGAAAAGATCGGTAACGGTATGACCGTTCAGCTCATATATATAGTTTCCGTACCTGGGACTAATGCCGCCTGTTCCAAAATTCTCACCGGAGTCGAAGTCATCGGCGAAAGACAGGGAACCGCCGTGCTGGTCGACAAATTTATCGAATATACTGAACGGATTTTGTTTTATCGCGTTCTCGTCAAGATAGTATTTCTCCAGATCCTCTGGGCTCATATCCAGCAAATCGTAGGGGTCAACGCCGGGAGGAACGATGCGGAAGGGCTTGCCTCTTGTCCTTTGATCCTCGTCTAAATTCTCGAGGGCCTCTGCCTTCTCCGGGTCGAGGAGGATGCCGCCGTCGTACCCGTTGCCGAAGGAATCGGACTCCTCGGGGGTCTGCGTGGCCTGCAGCAGCAGGTGGAAGGCGAGCCCGTCCGCGATGCCGTTGTACTGATTATCCACGTCGTCGGTGTTGGGCTTCCAGTACAGCAGGACGTACTGACCGCCCGTGTCGGACCCCTCCTCGCCGGGCAGGAGCGTGCCCACTTCCGCAAAGCTCTCCACGGGGGCGAAGCCGCCCTCCTCGAGGGCCTCGACGTAGTCTATGACCGTCTTTCTCCGCTCGTCGGTAAAGGGCGCCGTGACGCCGAGCTCGGTTAACTCGTCCTCTGTCACAACCGCCATTTGGATGACCTCGCCGAGCTTGCCCGAGGTCTCCTCCAAGACGGCGAAGAGGGCGTACTTCAGCGCGAGGGTCCCGGTGTTGCGCACCCGGAACTCATCGGACAGCACGGCTTTCCCCGGCTCCCAGAGGCTCGTTAATTCCTCGGAGAAGAGGCTGTGAATCGACGCGTCCTTCCACTCTTCGCCGTCTTTGTACTCCAACGCTACGTGCAAATTCCCCGCCGTGACGGTGTTCGCGGCGGTCCTCGCCTCGTCGGAGAACCACGCGAACGTGGTGCCCGCCAACATCGCGAGGCAGAGAGCGAGGGCGACAACGCTCGACGCGAGCCGCCGTTTGACTGTGAACCTTTCCCTCATCACAATGACCCCCCAGTGGTATTCTGTACCGCCCCCAGCCCCGCAAATCTCTCTCGTCGCGCCCGGCGCGGGGCCGCACGCGGTGCCGGAAAAAATACGGGGGGGGGGTAATCGGATTTGATACCTATATTATACTACAACCCCGTTTCGGGCGCAAGTGGTTTTTTAAGATTTTTTTGCCGTATTTGCGCTCGCCGGCGGGACAAAGGGGGAGGGTCTCCCCTCTGACCGCGGATTTAGGGGGGAGGGTCGGCCCCCTGCCTGCGGATTTAAGAGGGTAGCCCGCCGGGCTTAGCTTAAAAGGAGGGGTCCCCCTCTCCGTCTGCGGATTTAAGGGGGAAGGGTTACCCGCCGTTCACCGGGTTTGGCGAGGGGAGCCGGTCGCCACCCGCAGGGTTTGGGGGAGCCGCTCCGCCGGTCGCTTCGGTGGGTGAGCCGCCCCCCACTCCGATAGCCGGCTGCACCAGGGAGGGGACCGCCGCGCCGGATCCGTCGCGCCAAGGACCGCCGCGCGGGAGGGGCAGCGGTTTGCCGGGTTAAGGAGGGGGAACCGCACCCCCCGGTCATCGGGCTCAGCGAGGGGAGCCGGTCGCCACCCGCCGGGTTTTGGGAGCGTTGCCCCGTCGGCCGCTTCGGAGGAGAACCCCTTGCTCGCATAAAAACCGGCGGCGGCGAGGGAGCCGCGCACCGGCTAATTCAGGGGACCTCTCTATATTGGGGACGCCGCGAAGCAGCCCCGCCGCGTCGGGCTTAGTCGGGCATAAAGGGGCGAGCCGCCCCCCACCACGCCGAACGCCGGCTGCACCGGGGGAGAGGACCGCCGCGCCAAGGACCGCCGCGCGGGAGGGTCGGTCCTCCGCCGGGTTAGGAGGGAGCCGTTCTGGCTGCCGTCAGGCTTGGTGAGGGGAGTTGTCCGCTGCTCGCAAGGTTTGGGGGAGCCGCTCCGCCGGCCGCTCCGGAGGAGAACCCCTCGCTCGCATAAAAAACCGGCGGCGGCGTGGGAGCCGCGCACCGGCTAATTCAGGGGACCTCTCTATATTGGGGACGCCGCGAAGCCGCCCCGCCGCGTCGGGCTTAGTCGGGCATAAAGGGGCGAGCCGCCCCTCGCAGGCGCGGTAAGCCAGCCGCTCAATCCGGGGGAACCGCCCTTATCCGTTCATAGCCGCCCGGGCCGGGACAACGCGAGCCGCCCCCGCTCATAGCCGCGTCCGCCGCGAGCCCGCCATATGGAAGAAGCTTCCAATCTCTTCAGCACCAGTTCGCCGGGGCCATCTCGCAGGCGGCGGCCTCGCGGAACGCCGCGTCCTCCGCTACCACGAGCACACCCCTGGAGCCCACCGGGTCGCTCGGGTACACCCTCCGGCAAATCGCCTGCCGGTTGTTGGCGTAAACCTCCACCACCGAGCGGTCCACAAATATATCGAGCCGCAGCTCCTCGCCCTCGGCTAAGCGCAGCGGCGCCGCCTCGCGGACACGACGCCCGTCCTGACCGCTTTTCGTCGCGTCAAAGACCAGCGCGCCCTCCCGCCGGCTGTAGTAAATTTCCGTGAACTGCCCGTTTCTCTCGTCAAAGCGCACCCTGAACCCCGCCTTGCCGGACGGGCCGACTTTAGCCGTGGCCCTCAGCCGGAAGCTCTCGCCGTTCGGGACCTCGAGACTTTCGCCGTCCGCCAGTTCCCCGGGGGAGAAGTGCCGCTCCGCCCTCTCCAAGAGGGACAGCTCTTTAGCCGGCGCCATATGAAGCTCGCCGTCCTCGTACCAGAGCGACCTCGGGAAGCTGTACACCCCCGTCCACCCGAAGCGGTCGTATTCGTCCCGGCGGTTGTCCGTCAGCCAGTACCAGGCCAACTGCCGCCCCCGCCCGTCCACGAGGGCTTCCGGGGCGAAGCAGGTGTTGTCGACATAGGAGAACCTCCCGTGTTTTTCCGGGACGAACTCCTCGCCGCGAAGCTCGCCTATGTAGTACTGCGCACCCTTGTTGTGCGAGATAAAGAGCTGCAGCCATTTGCCGGAGGGCTCCCCGCCGTCCTCGCCGCCCGGCAGCGGGAGGAAGCTGGGGCACATATCGTCCTCGGTTTCGTCCGGCCAGTCGGCTCCCAAATGCCGGTTAACGTAGAACCGCCCGACATATTCCCAGGAGCGCAGGTCCCCGGAGCGGAAGAGGTCCGTCCAGTCCCCCCGGTACTCAGCGGGAGAGCCGGGGTCCCTGCCGTAGGCGTCGAGCACGCACTTGTTGCCCGTCTGCAGGTAGTACTTCCCGTCGCGTTTCCATATGTTCCCCGGGTCGGCGCAGCCTATGTGGCGGGTCTCGCCGTTTATATTAAGCTCTAAGGTGCCCCAGCGCCCGCTCCCCTCTATGGCGATCGGCTCCATCCTCTCCCACTCATCGTACGGGGGAAGGGAACGGGTCAGGGCCACTCCGCCGTTGTCGCTCCCGTCCGCCGCCGGGAACTTCCAGAAGCTGAGGTACGCCGCGCCGTCGTCGTCCACGAACGCCCCTCCGCTGAACGCCCCCTCGTCGCCCTTGTTGACCCACAGAGCGTCGGGGCGCCATCTCCAGTGTACTAAGTCGGCGGAGGTAATATGCCCCCAGTGGTAGGCGTTCGTCACTTCGTTGCGGTAGAGGTACATCAAATGGTACTCCCCGTTCGCGTAAAACGCCCCGTTGGGGTCCCCGGGGTAACCGTTGCCCGCGGGCTCGGCGAAGTGGTACGTCGGGCGGTAGCGGTCCTGCCCCAACAGTTCCTTGTACTCCCTCGCGAAGTCGGGTAAATATTCCATACAATGTCACTCTCCCGTATTTATAATGTTACTTCCCGTATTATTACACGGACTGTTCCGTATCCCCGTCCCGCGCGGGGGGTTAGTCCGTCTCCCGCCGCACGCGGGCCGCCGCGGTCCCCGGGGCCGGGCTAATCCGTCTCTCCGGCACAAGGTACTCGGGCTCTCTTGTTCGGGTTACTCCGCATCTTCGGCTCGCGGTACTCCGGCTTTCCCGTTTATGGACGTTCCGGCTCTCTCGCCGGTGTCGTTCCGGCTCTCCGGCCCGGGCTACTCTGCTTCTCCGGCCCGGGTCGCTCTGTCTCTTCGCCTCGGCTTACACCGCCTCTCCGGTCGGCGCTGCTCTGTCACCCCCGCCCGGGCTACTCTGTCTCTCCCGCCCGGAACGCGGCGTACCCCTCATAACTGTAGCTGCAGTCGAGCCCCTTTATAAAGACGGTCCTGTCGCCCGCCTTGTCTGTTAGGGCGGACTTCAGCAGATGCTTTATCTCGGTGTCCCTCACCGGGCTGCGCTCCATAGCTAAGAGGTAGTCCTCCCGGTCGACGAGGCTCCAGTCTACTACTAAGCCCAGAGCGTTTTTCAGCATATGGTCGAGCCATATCCTCATACTCCGCCCGTTGCCCTCTCTGAACGGGTGAGCGACGTTCATTTCCACATATTTTTCCATAATCTCGTCGAAGGTGTCCTGCGGCATCCTCTCGATACCGCGCAGCGCGTCCCGGAGGTACAGCGCGGAGGCGAAGCGGAAGTTGCCCTTGGCGATGTTCACCGTCCTGATTTCCCCGGCGAAAGGGTAGACCTCGCCGAACAGCTCCCGGTGGATTGTCGCCAGTGTGGCGAACGTGCCGGGCGCGAGCGCGTCGAGGGTACCGCTGTCCCAAAGCCGGAGGGCGGCGCGCTTGCCGATACGCTCCTCCTCCCTCGCGAGAAGCGCGGGGTCGGTTATGCCGAGCTTATTCTGTAACATCCCGTTTCCTTTCCGGCCGAGCAGCCGTGCTTTCGCCGACGGAGCCGGCGCGCTTGGAGGGGTTGCCGAAGTCGCCCGGACCGCCTTGCCGCTCCCCTGTGTCACCGAAGCAGTCCCGCTTCCCTGAGTTGCTGAAGCCACTTGAGCCGCCCGGCTCGCTTTGCCCGCCGGACCTGCCCGTTTCGCTCCGCTCCCCTGAGTTGCCGGACCTGCTGAAGTCTCCCGGCTCGCCTTGCCTGCCGGACCTGCTGAAGTCTCCCGGCTCGCCTTGCCTGCCGGACCTGCCGATGCCACCCGGACCGCCTTGCCCGCCGGACCTGCCGATGCCACCCGGACCGCCTTGCCCGCCGGTGCCGCCGAAGTCTCCCGGCTCCCCCGAGCCGCCGGGGGTTGCCCTATTCCTCTGAGCTGCCCCGCTCACTGAAGCCCCGCTCGCCCGGTTCGCTTAGACTACCCGGCTCGCCTTGTCCGCCCGAGCTGATGAAGTCATTCGAGCCGCCCGAGCCGCCGGAATAGTCCTGTTCTTCCGAGTCGCCGGACTTGCCGGAGTTATCCGGGCTGCCCAGCTCTTCCGGCTCTCCTTGTCTGCCCGAGCTGCCGAAGTCTCCCCGCTTACCCTGCCCGCCTGAACCGCCGGAATAGTCCTGCTCGCCCTGCTTTTCGGAGCTTCCCTGCTCCCCCGAGCCACCCGGACCGCCTTGCCCGCCGGACCTGCCGATGCCACCCGGACCGCCTTGC
>CAYOSS010000010.1:0-5700 GCA_964406705.1 uncultured Eubacteriales bacterium | reverse complement strand
TATCCGGGCTGCCCAGCTCTTCCGGCTCTCCTTGTCTGCCCGAGCTGCCGAAGTCACTCGGCTTCCCTGAGTTGTCGACGCCCCCGGTGTCACCCGAGCTGCCAAAGCTACCCGGACCGCCTAACTCTCCCTGCTCTCCTTGTCCGCCCGAGCCGCCGGGGTTGCCCTGTTCCTTTGAGCTGCCCCGTTCACTGAAGCCTCGCTCGCCCGGTTCGCTTAGACTGCCCGGCTCTCCTTGCCTGCCGGGGTTTGTGAAGCCGCCCCGCTCGCCTTATCCGCCGGACCTGCCGAAGCCACTTGAGCTGCCCCGCTCGCCTTATCCGCCGGTGCTGCCGAAGTCTCTCAGCTCGCGCTGCCGCTCTCCCGAGCCGCCGGGGTTCTCCTGTTCCTCTGAGCCGGCGTGGTTGCCGGAGCCGCCCCGCTCGTCCGAGCCGCCGGACCTGCCGAAGCCACTTGAGCCGCCCCGCTCGTCTTGTCCGCCGGACCTGCCCGTTTCGCTCCGCTCCCCTGAGTTGCCGGAGCCGCCCAAGCCGCCTCGCTCTCCTTGTCCGCCCGAGCCGCCGAAGCCCTCCGGACCGCCTTGCCCGCCGGGGCTGCCGGAGTTGCCCTGTTCCTCTGAGCCGGCGTGGTTGCCGGAGTCGCCCCGCTTGCCTGAGCCGCCGGACCTGCCGAAGCCACTTGAGCTGCCCCGCTCGCCTTGTCCGCCCGCACTGCTTGCTTCGCTCTGTTCTCCCAAGCTGCCTTGTCCGCCGGACCTGCCGATGCCACCCGGACCGCTCCGCTCGCCGGGGTTGTCGCAGCTGTAGAAGTTACACGTGCCGCCCGAGCCGTTGGGGTTGTCCTGCTCGCCCTGGCACTCTCCCGAGCCACCGGAGTTCTCCTGCTTCTCTGAGCCGCCCCGCTCGCTGAAGCCCCGCTCGCCCGGTTCGCTTAGACTGCCCGGCTCGTCTTGCCTGCCGGGGTTTGTGAAGCCGCCCCGCTCTCCCGGCTCGCCTTGCCCGCCGGGGCTGCCGGGGTTGCCCTGTTCCTCTGAGCCGGCGTGGTTGCCGGAGTTGCCCCGCTTGCCTGAGCCGTCGGACCTGCCGAAGCCACTTGAGCCACCCCGCTCGTCTTGTCCGCCCGAGCCGCCGGGGTTCTCCTTTTCCTCTGAGCCACCCGGTTTGCTTGTGTCACCGAAGCGGTCCCGCTCCCCTGAGTTGCTGAAGCCACTTGAGCCGCCCGGCTCGCCTGAGCTGCCGGGGTTTGTGAAGCCGCCCGGCTCTCCCCGCTCGCCTTGCTCTCCCGAGCCGCCGGAGCCGCCCTGCTCTCCCGAACCGCCCGGCTCCCCCGTCCTCTTAGCTATGATGTAGCGGGGCCGCGCCTTGGTCTCGAGGTAAATCTTGCCGATGTACTCCCCTATGGTGCCTGTCGCCAGCAGCTGCAGCCCCCCGAAGAAGCACACCACGCATATAACGCTCGCCCAGCCCGCGACTGTAACCCCTCTTAAGTAGGATATAACCGCCCAGAGCACGCCCGCGAAGCTGAGCACGGCTACCGCCAACCCCGTCGCCGTGATAATCCTGATGGGCCGCACGGAGAGCGAGGTGATGCCGTCCGCGGCGAGCCGGAGCATCTTCCGAAGCGGGTAATGCGTACTCCCGGCTTCTCTTGAGCGCCGCGGGTAGTACACCCTGCCGGACTTAAATCCCACAAGCGGCACCAGCCCCCGCAGGAACAGGTTAACCTCTTTGAACTCCGAGAGCGCGTCCATAGCCCGCCGGGAGAGCAGCCGGTAGTCCGCGTGGTTGGGGACCGTTTCCACGCCCATCAGCCGCATAAATTTGTAAAAAGCCGCCGCGGTGCCCCGCTTGAAGGCGCTGTCGGTCCGCCTGTCGTCCCGCACCCCGTAAACGACGTCGCAGCCCTCGCGGTAGAGGGCGAGCATACGGTCCAGCGCGTCGATGTCGTCCTGACCGTCGCAGTCTATGGTGACCGAGACGTCGCAGCCCCGCGCCGCCGCCTCGTGCAGCCCGGCCAAGAGCGCGTTCTGGTGCCCCCGGTTGCGGCTGAGAGAAACCCCGGCGCAGAGCGGGTCGCCCTCCGCGAGCTCCTCGATTATCCGATAGGTGCGGTCGCGGCTGCCGTCGTCGACAAAGAGGACGCGGCTGTCCGCCGAAATCTCCCCCGACGCCGTTAGCGAGCGGATTTTCCCGAGGAAGCCCGGCGCGGTGAGCGGCAGGACTTCCTCCTCGTTGTAGCAGGGGACGACGAGGTAGAGGGTGGCGGGGGCGCGCATCTCAGCCCTTGCGAGCCTCTATGTAGTTCACTATGTCCCCGACCGTGCGGATGTTCGCGATATCCTCGTCGGGAAGCTCCATATCGAACTCGTCCTCAAGGGACATAATCAAGTCCACCAAGTCGATGCTGTCCGCGCCCAGGTCGTCCGCTATATCGGACCGCATAGTGACGGCGTCCTCTTCCAGGTCAAGCTGTTCGCAGAGAATGGCGCGCACCTTGTCGAAAATCATACCGCAGACCTCCGTCCGACAGATTAGCCCAAGGCGACGCCGCGGTCGCCCGACTGTTTTGCCCTAAGCCACTTACAATAATAGACCACCGGCGCCGCTTTGTCAATAGTATTTGCGGAAATTTAGGGGGAATGGGGGCGGTGGTCTCGGCGGTCCCGCTTTTTCCGATAAATATCCCTCGAACCCCCCTTGGCACGCGTTACAAAATGTATTATAATAAAAGTATAGGGTGAAACAATACATTACGTTTTACACGACCGGGAGCGGGGCGCCAAACCCTGCCCGGGAGAACGGGCACCGGTCCCTGCCCCGCCGCGGAGCGGGGTGTCAAACTCTGCTCACAGGAAAGTGAGCGTCAGTCCCTATCCCGCCGGTAAGCGGGCACCACACTCTGCCCACAGGGAAGTGAACATCAGTCCCACCCCGCCGCCAGAGCGGGCGCCTCATCCCATCCGCCTGAGAGCGGATACCTCATCCCGCCCGCCGACGGTCGCGGCTCCCCGGTTTCTCAAAAATTTCCTCTTACCCCCTTGACAAGCTGTTACTCGCTGTGTTATAATAAAAATAGATGGCGAAACAATACATTCCGTTTTGCCCAGTTCATAGGCAACTGAATATGGACCAATCGAGCAAGCGGAGACGGGCTTCCCCCCCCGCGCGGGGGAGACCGGTGAGACCCCGGCATAGGCCGCCGGCAACGAGTTCGAGCTACCAAGCGCCGTACGTCAGACAGAGTGACGGGAGAAATCCCGCCGCCCGGGTCTCGCGCGGCGCTTTTTGTTGTCCCGGCGCTTGTCATAACCTCCCATCTCTCCGCCCTGCTGCTAATAACTTATATGTAAACACACCGAAAGGAGCTTACCAAATGTCCGCCTTTGACACCGACCAAATAAAACGGGCCATATCGCTTCGCGACGAGATGGAGCGCCGCGGGGTCCGGGTGAACCGCCGCGGCTACGCCCTCTGCCCCTTCCACCGGGAACGCACGCCCTCGCTCAAGGTCTACCCCGACGGCACCTTCCACTGCTTCGGCTGCGGCGCGCACGGCGACGTCATCAGCTTTGTGGGGATGGCGGACGGGCTTTCATTTTACGAAACGTGCCGTAAACTAACGGGCGAGGATACCCCCTCCCCCGGGGAACTTCGCCGTTCGCGCGAGGAGCGCCGGGCCCGCGAGGAGAGCCGGGCCGACGGGACGGCGGTGCTGCTTGACCGGGAGCGGGCTTACCACAGCGCGGGCGACGCGTTCGCGGCGGCTCAGCGGCGGGTCCGGGAGCTGCGCCCGAAGGGTCCGGGCGACCCGCCCTCGCCCGAGTGGCTGGACGCGCTCTCCCGGCTGACCCCCCTTCGCGAGCTGTTAGAGGACGCAACGTATCGTTATATTAAGCAGATTGACGCTATGGACAGCGCCAAATCCGCCCCCGACACGGGGTAGGCGGGACACATCGTGCCAAATCCGCCGGGGAACGGCACGCACGGTGTCATAACCTACTCGAGTCAATCGGCACGTCCCGTACCGGAACACGGTTAGAAGCCGGCACACGCCGTGCCAAATCCGCCCCCGATACCGGGTAGCCTCCCCGCGCCGTTCCGTTGAGCGGCTTTGGCAAACGCTACGTATCATAACATTCACAGCTTAGGCAAACGCTATGTTGCGTTTCTATTAGTGGAGGGGATACGGCACGTTGCGTATTGCTACAAGCTCGGGCGCCCGGCAACCCCGTCGGCGCGGAACTCCCGGCAACCGGCACACTCCGTGCCAACTCAGCCGGTGAAACGGCACGCACGGTGTCATAACCTACTCGAGTCAATCGGCACGTCCCGTACCGGAACACGGTTAGAAGCCGGCACACGCCGTGCCAAATCATCCGGCGGCGTTGCGGCCCGCCTTGTAGCGTTAGGGGAGCAATCCGGCACACGGCGTGCCAAATCCGCCTGGACGGCCCTGCGCCCCCGCCTCTGCTGGGTCGGCGGCGCTCCCCCGCGTGGGTTGCGTAAGGCGCGGGGCTCCCGGCGCCCCCGCTGTTGAGTGACCTATCCGGCACACGCCGTGCCAACTCAGCCGGGGGGGGGGTTGCGGCACGCTCTGTAGCGTTAGGGGAGCAATCCGGCACACGGCGTATCATAATAGCAAAAAACACATATAGGAGGATTAGCTATGTACGTATCGGACAAGTTCACCGTTGAGAACGGTACCCTCGGCGTCAGGTGGGAGAGTATCGCCCCGCCGGACGAGAAGGAGGTCTGGCAGAGGTACCGGGGGCGCATCTGGGAGAACCGGGAGCGCAAAATACTCAACGAGCACGCTCTCGCGGATTACTACATTGAACTGCAAAGGTTGGTACATTGTAAGGACAACTACTATACAATGTACGGCGTCAAGGACGCGACCGCCGTCGAGAAGGACATCGCCGAGCTGTTGGAGCTTTGGGGCATTAACACCGGCGTCGCGCGGCGGGCGAAGGCGCTGCGGGAGACCATCAAAGTGCGGGCCAACACCGACGAGGTGAGCGAGGACCCGGACATCATCCCGTTTAAGAATGGCAATTTTTACATATCCAGGTGGGAGTTTCACGAGAACGAGATTACCCCCTTGCCGTACCGGCTGCCGGTGAAGCTGCGCCGCGAGCTGCTCTGCTGCGACTGCTTCCCGCGCTGGCTTCAGGAGACTTTCTACCCCGAGGACGAGGATTTGGTGCTCCGCTATTTGGCTTATTGCCTAATTCCCGCTACCTACTGTGGAAAAGCTTTGTTCTTAGTGGGGGACGGGGGGACCGGAAAGTCCGGAATTGGCGTTATACTACAGTCCGTTTTGGGTGACGCGATGATGAGCATCGGCAGCACCCGCGAGCTGACCGACAACCAGTTTATGTTAGCCGAATTACGGCACAGGCTGGTTCTTTACGACGACGACCTGGACCACAAGGCGCTCTCCGAGACGGGGCTGTATAAGAAGCTCATCACGAGCAACCTGAAAATCAAGGCCAACAAGAAGTACGGCGCGATGACCGAGTTCACCCCCTACGCCCGTCTCGTGGCGTGCTGCAACCAGATGCTGACCTCGCTCTACGACAACACCGAGGGCTTTATGCGGCGGCTTCTCCCGGTGCTTGTCCGCCCCAAAGAGCCCGATTTTAAGCCGGATTTGACGTTTTACGAGAAGCTCCGGGGCGAAGCCGAGGGCGTCGTTCAG
>CAYOSS010000009.1:0-33729 GCA_964406705.1 uncultured Eubacteriales bacterium | reverse complement strand
GACGAAGGCGGACCGTTCCGGCGCAGAGAAGAAAAGCGGACATCGTTCCCCAGCCGCGCTGGGGAAAATTAGAAAGCTAACCTCGCGTTAGCGAGAAGAAATCCCCCGGTGCCGGGCGGAGCCTGAGCAAGCAGTCAGCCCCCGGAGCCGAGCCCGGTCCGCTCACCCGAAAAGGCGCCCTCCCGAGCGGCCCGGGAAGGCGCGGCGATTAGCGGGCGGCGGGTCGCTCGGCGGAAGATTTGTCTCGCCCCGCCGCCGGGGAGCAAGGGCGTTAGCCGTAGAGCCAGTCCTTTTTGGCGGTCATACGGAAGTCCACGAAGCGCGGGGGGACGGCGCTCGCGCGGTCAAAGGCCTTGCCGGCGGCCGCCGCCTTCTCCTCCTCCACGCGGTACCACAGCTCCAGAGTGATCGTCTCGCCCTCGCGCAGGTCCGGGACGACCAGCCCGCCGTTTTCGTAGAGTATCTCCTCTGCGCCCGCTATGTCCCCGGTGTTCACGAGCGCGAGAGCGTAGTAGACCCGGCAGCGCGGGTGCGCCCTTACCTCTTCGGGGAGCGTGGTGAATACCGTCTTCAGCTTGCGGTAGCGCCCGTTCTCGTAAAGGCACCTCAGAGCCGCCTTGGCGAGGGATATGTCCCCCGGGGCGGCGGCGAGAGCCTCCGTCATATAGCGGACCTCCTCCGCGTGGCTTCCCTGGTCGCGGCAGGTGACGGAGAGCGCGTAGAGCGCCCAGGGGGAACGCGCCGCCGCGAGCGACCTCTTTAAGTACATCCGCGCGTCGGCGTACTGCTCCTCGCTGAGGGCGTTCAGCCCTAATTGCAAGAGAGTGAACCAGTTATCCTTATCGGCGTTTTCAGCCGCCTGACGCATCAGAGCGACCCACTCCGGCCCGCGCTGGTAGGAGACTGGCGGCACTGTGGGGTCCTGCCCGCCCGTGGTGCCCTTCTCCATAAGGGAGACCCAGGGCTTTTGCTCCGCGCCGGTCCTGCCGAAGTCGAGGTGGGGGCAGAGTGCCGGCTCTCCCGCCTCGCGGCGGCGCTTCTGCTCGAGGGCGCCCCAGCCGTCCGCCCTGAAGAGCACCTCCCCGGCGGGTGAGGTCGCCATTTTCTTTGTAGAAAGCAGCAGCTCCTCCAAATCCCGCTCGGGTAAGGCGGCTTCGAGACGCTCTTCGGCGCCTGTCACCGCGCCGCTCCAGTCGCCGTGGGCCGCGGAGGGGTCCTGCTTTAGGGCGCCGTAAGCTTCCACCCACTCCCAGGCGGTGTTGGGCGGCATCGGGAGGCTCTCGTACTGGGATTTTGCCAGCCCCGCCTGGATCTCGCAGTAGCTGCCGGACTCGCCGTCCGCCGAGAGGAAGTTCTTCCAGCGGTCGCCCCCGGCGCTGTTCCCCCACACGAAGAGCTTGCGCCCCTTCAGCCGCCCGGTGGAGGTCTGCACTAAGCCGTAGCCGTCCTTGCCCGCGACGGCGATGAACTTGCGGCTGCGGTCGGGGATATTCCAGAAATAGTCTATCGAGATGACGTTGTTCTCAGGGTAGGTCTCGTCTATGCCGTTAAACACCGGGGTGGGGAGCTTTATCACGTGCCCGTCGCGCGTGGTGTAGGCGCTGTCGGCGGGGACTATGACGCGCGAGCCGGGGTCGTCCGTGACCGCGATGTTGCTCCACCAGTACATCGGGACGACCTCGAAGTGCGGGTTGACTATCCTCATCCGCCCGTAGAGGAAGCGAGAGCCCTCCGGCAGGAAGAAATCCATCTGATAGACCACCCTGCGGATGCGCTCGTACTGGTAGAAGCGGAGTACCGGCGTGCCGTCCTCAAGCTCGGTCCTCGCGGTGTGGACGAGGTCGCAGGTGAAGGGGTTGTGCCCGGTGTAGCCGCAGTTCCACTCCACTCCGCCCGACATCCAGGCGTTGCGTATGCCGAGGTTCGAAGGACGTAAGACGCTGTTGGTGAAGAGCAGCTCTCTCCCCGCCTCCTTGTCGTAGAGGGAGCGCAGCTTCCCGCCGTAACCGGGCAGAAAAGTCGCCCGGAGGTACTCGTTTTCCAGCACCACCGTGGGGACCTTCTTCTTGCAGAGCACCCGGTCGTAGTTATCCTGGGCGCGGTAGGGGAAGGCGTACTTCACCGAACCGTAGCCTATGAACAGCCCGTCGTCCTCGTCAAGCTCGAAGACCCGGCGCGTGGGCCCGTTCCAGGTCCTCGCCGCCACCGAGGGCAGGCTGCTCACCCCGTGGAAGTCCGACGCGGGAATGGTAAGCTTTTCCAGCCGCAATTCCGTCATAAAAACACCTCTCACTTTGTATTTCACCCTTATTTTACCCTATTTTTCCCGTAAAATCAACCGGAATTTTGCCGGAGCTTTACGCATAACTGTACGCGGGAATTATGCGCGGCGCTTCGCCCTTCCCCGCTTGACAACCCGCGAGGCGCGGTATATAATCGACGGTAGAACGGCGCTCGGGAGGCGGAGTTATGCGCAAATTCTTGGCGGTGGATATAGGCGCGTCGGGCGGGCGGCACATCATAGGCGAGGTCCGGGACGGGCTGCTGTACTTGCGCGAGGTGTACCGTTTCGCGAACGGGGCCGAGCGGCGAGGGGACCACCTCCGTTGGGACACGGAGCGGCTCTTCCGCGAGATAATAGCGGGCTTTAAGGCGTGCGCCGGGGCGGGGGAGACCCCTGATACCGTCGCGATTGACACCTGGGGCGTGGATTACGTCTTGCTCGACGGAGGCGGCTCCCCGCTCGGCGAGGTTTACTCCTACCGCGATGCCCGCACGGACGGGGTGCGGGAGAGGACCGCCGAAATCGTCCCGTTAGTTGAGCAGTACCGCCGCACCGGGACCCAGCCGCAGACTTTCAACACCGTTTACCAGCTGCTTTCCCCGGGAGCCCTGCCGCCCGGGGCGCGGCGGCTGCTCTTTCTGCCGGAGTACTTAAACTACCTTCTTACCGGGAATATGGCGGGTGAGGTCACCGTGGCGTCCACGAGCGGGCTGCTGGGCGCGGGGACGCGCGAGTGGGATTACGGTCTGATCCGGGAACTGGGGCTGCCGGAGGAGCTTTTCGGAGAGATACACGCCCCCGGCTACGAGGTGGGGGAGTTCACCCCGGAGGTGGCGCGTGAAGCGGGCTTCTCCGCCCGGGTGGTGCTCTGCCCCTCCCACGATACCGCCTCGGCCGTGTTGGCGGTCCCCGAGGAGGGGGCGCTCTATATAAGCTCCGGCACCTGGTCGCTGCTCGGCACCGAGCTGCCGCGTCCCGTCACGACGCCCGAGAGCCTCGCGGCGGGCTTCACTAACGAGGCCGGGGCGTACGGGAGCACGCGCTATCTAAAGAACATAATGGGCCTTTGGATGCTCCAGCGCGTCCGCCGCGAGATGGGGGACCCGGGGTTCGAGACGCTGCCGACCCTTGCCGAGGGCAGCGATTTTTCCGGGACGGTGGACGTCAACGACCCCGTTTTCCTGAACCCCGCCGATATGCGGGCCGCCGTGAAGGGCTACCTCGCGGCGAGGGGGGAGCGGGTCCCGGAAAGCGACGGGGACACGGTCCGGGCGATATATCACAGTCTCGCGGGGAGCTACCGCGAGACGGCGGAAGAGCTGCGGGCCATCACCGGGAAGCGCTTCGCCCGGCTCCACATAGTGGGCGGCGGGAGCCGGGACGGGTACTTGAACCGCCTTACGGAGGAGGCCACGGGTCTTACCGTCGTGACCGGCCCCGTGGAGGCTACCGCGACGGGCAATATTCTTTCGCAGATGATAGCCTCGGGGGAGGTTTCGGACGCCGCCGCCGCCCGCCGTCTGGCGCGGGATTCCCTCGCCGCCGGGACGATTAAATAGCACGGCGGGCGCTACAGTAAAGCGGCGGATGTCCCTCGCGGTCCGGGCTATAAAGCGGCGCGAGGGTGTCGCAATAATGCCGCGGGACCGCTTGCGGTCGGCGCGATAAAGCGGCTTAGTGGGCAGTACAATAACTTGGCGGGTGTCTTTCGCGGCCAGGGCTATAAGGCGTTGCGGTAGCGCGGCGGGAGCCCCCTCGCCGTGATGATCAGACGGCAGCGCGTGACGCGATAAAGCGACGGGGACCCCTTGCCGCCGGACTGATCAGGCTGTGGCAACGACGGATATAATAACCTGGCGGGAGCCCTTGCCGCCGGAACGATTAGGCAGTATCAACTGGTGATATAATAACTTGGCGGGAGTTACGAGGCGCCGGCAGGCTCGGGCGACCTCGCGGCGGTCAAGAGTCGCCCCGCCGATAAGAAGGAGTGTTCATATGAGCGAGAGATACCTGTACGCGAGGGAGAGGTACCGCGCCGCCGGGACCGATACCGAGGCCGCGCTGGAGCGGCTGTCCTCCATTCCCATTTCCGTGCACTGCTGGCAGGGGGACGATGTGCGCGGTTTCGAGGGCGGGGGCGAGCTCACCGGGGGCATCGCCGCCACGGGGAACCACCCCGGGCGCGCGCGCGACGCCGCCGAGCTGATGGCGGATTTCGATTTCGCGCTGCGGCTGATCCCCGGCAAGAAGAGAATCAACCTTCACGCGTCCTACGCCGTCACCGAAGCCCCGGTGGAGCGTGATAAACTCCTCCCGGAGCATTTCGAGCCTTGGGTGAAGTTCGCCCGGGAGCGCTCGCTGGGCATTGATTTTAACCCGACCTTCTTCTCCCACCCCTTGGCGGCGGACAACCTCACCCTCTCCCACCCGGACGGGAACATCAGGAGCTTCTGGGTACGCCACGCGAAGGCCTGCCGCAGGATCGCCGCCCACTTCGGGGAGACCCTCGGCACCCCCTCGCTCTGCAATATATGGATCCCGGACGGCTACAAGAACACCCCCGCCGATCGGCTCACCCCGCGCCTGCGGCTCAAGGCCTCTCTTGACGAGATTTATTCGGTTAAGTACGACCCGCGCTTCATAATAGACTCCGTGGAGAGCAAGGTTTACGGGCTGGGGCTGGAGGCGTACACCGTCGGCTCCTCGGAATTCTACCTCAACTACGCCGCGCGGCGCGAGGGGGTGTACAACCTCCTCGACAACGGGCATTACCACCCAGACGAGCGGGTGAGCGACAAGATTTCGGCTATGTTGGCCTTCGCTGAGAAGGTCCCTCTTCACGTGACCCGCCCGCTTCACTGGGACAGCGACCACGTCCCGCTTTTGGAGGACGAGCTGCTCGCCATCGCCAACGAGATTGTGGCGGCGGGCGCAGAGGACCGCGCGATAATCGGGCTCGACTATTTCGACGCGAGTGTAAACCGCGTCGCGGCGTGGGCGACGGGGGCGAGATCTATGGAGAAGGCTCTCCTCTACGCCCTGCTCACCCCGCGCGGGGATCTCCTCGCGGCGCAGGACGCGGGGGATTTCACCCGCATTATGATGGCGGGAGAGGCTATGAAGACTATGCCTTTCGGCGACGTCTGGGAGGAGTACTGCCGGCGCGAGGGCGTCCCCGGCGAGGAGGAATGCTGCCGCCGCTGCCGGGAATACGAGCAAAATGTGCTGCTTCGGAGGGACGAAGAATGAGAGTGGAGGACAGCGCGGCGGTACGCGGCTTCGTCCGGCTTTGCGGGGACGGCTGGCGGATGGGCTGGCACGAGCGCAACGGCGGGAACCTGACCTACCGTATGACCCCCGGCGAGGTGGAGGAAGCGGCGGAGGGACTGGACTTTTCCGCGCCGTACGAGCCGCTCGGAGTGGAGGATAAACGTCTCGCGGGGGAGTACTTTATCACCACGGGGACGGGTAAGTATTTTATGAACGTGGAGCGCGACCCGGAGAGTAACATCGGTATAGTCCGCGTGGGGGAGGACGGAGCTTCCCGGCAGACGGTATGGGGCCTCGCCGGCGGCGGGAGACCCACAAGCGAGTTCCCCAGTCACTACCTCAACCACTGCGTGAAGAGCGCGGCGGACCCGTCCTACAGGGTGATTTACCACGCTCATCCGGTGAATGTCATAGCGATGACGTTTATCCTGCCGCCAGACGCGCGGGCTTTTTCACGGGCGCTTTGGAGGAGTATGTCGGAGTGCCCCCTTGTGTTCCCCGGCGGGGTGGGGGTTGTGGATTGGATGGTGCCCGGCGGCGCGGATATCGCGGAGGCCACCTCCCGGCTTATGACGGATTTTGACGCGGTGGTCTGGGCGCACCACGGGCTTTTCGCGGCGGGGCCGGATTTCGATACCACCTTCGGGCTTATGCACACCGTTGAGAAGGCGGCTGATATATATCTGAGAGTGCTGGGTACCGGAAAGCCCGTCCTCGGGACTATGACGGACGATAATATCCGCGCCATCGCCCGGGACTTCGGCGTCGCCGTCCGGGAGGAGTTTCTGGATTAGCGGGGATACCTACGCGGCAATACTCGGTTAGGGAGTTCCCGCGCCGCGATGTCGGATCGGGAGACACTGCCCGGTGATGCCGGATCAGTCGGGTTCCCGCGCGGCAACGCCGGATCAACGGGTTTCCGCTTAACGGCAAAGGAGGGGGAAGGTTATGTCAAGCTACGTTACCCGCGAAACCCCGGGGGACACGGCCTGGTTCACCCGCGACCGCTTCGGTATGTTTATCCGCTGGGGGGCTGTACTCTTTGGCGGCGCGGCACGAATGGGTGATGTCGAACGAGAAAATGACCGCGGGGGAGTAAAAGCGCTGCTTCCGGCGGTTCGACCCGGATATGTACGACCCGCGCGAGTGGGCGAAAACGGCAAAGGCCGCCGGGAGGAAGTACGCTATTCTCACCACAAAGCACCACGAGGGTTTTTGCCTGTTCGACAGCGTCTACACCGATTTTAAGTCCACCAATACCCCCGCCGGGCGCGACCTTGTGCGCGAGTATGTGGAGGCGTTCGGGGCGGAGGGACCGAAGGTCGGTTTTTACTATTCGCTGATCGACTGGCACTACCCGGATTTCACCATCGATATGCTCCACCCCCGCCGCGACGACCCCGACGCGAGGGAGCAAAACGCCGGGCGCGATATGCGCCGATACGCCGAGTATATGAGGAACCAGGTGCGGGAGCTTCTCACCGACTACGGGAAGATAGATATAATCTGGTTCGACCGGTCCTACAGCGAGAAGCGCCCCGCCCCGGGACGGGAGTGGATGCGCGGCAAGGGCAAGGACGACTGGGAGGCGGAGAAGCTTATAGCCCTCGCGCGGGAGCTGCAGCCCGGGATCATAATCAACAACCGCAGCGAGGTGGAGCAGGATGTCTTCACCCCGGAGCAGTTCCGGCCCGCCGCCTGGGTGCGTCACCCGGTGACGGGCGAGCTTGTCAACTGGGAGACCTGCCAGACCTTTTCCGGTTCGTGGGGGTACTACCGCGACGAGATGACCTGGAAGTCCCCGGAAATGCTGATTAGAATGCTTGTGAACACCGTCTCCCGCGGCGGGAACCCGCTTATGAACGTGGGCCCACCGCGAGGGGGTACTTCGACCGGCGGGCGGTCGAATCGCCGGAGGTTTTCGCCGCCTGGATGAAGTACAACTCCCGCTCGATATACGGCTGCACCGCCGCCGAGCCGGAATTTACCCCGCCGCCCGACTGCCGCTTCACCCAGAGCGCCGACGGCAAGCGGCTTTATCTTCACCTGTTCGCTTACCCTTTTAAGTACCTGCGGATCCCTTCACTAAACGGCAGAGTGGAGTACGCGCAGTTCCTGCACGACGTGAGCGAGGTGAAGATCCTGCGCGGCGACGTGAGGATCGGCGACGTGGCTTTCAACGACGGCGGGGCCGTCGCCATAGAGCTGCCCGACGTGAAGCCGGACGTCCCGGTCCCGGTGGTGGAGTTCTTCTTAAGGCAGGCGGCGGGCGAGCGACCGCCCGCGCCCCTTGTTCAACTCCGCTCGCCGGTGCCGGAATGGGGTTTGGCTTGCGGTAAGCTTTCACGCGGCGGATAGCTTCCCCCTTTGCAGCAAGGTTTCTCGCGACGACCGGTTCCCGGTTTTTGCGAGCCTCCTCGCGGCGAGCGGTTCCCTCGTTTTGCCGCAATCTCTGCCCGCGTTGAGCGGTTCCCGGTTTTGCCGCAATCTCTGCCCGCGTTGAGCGGTTCCCTCGTTTTGCTGCAAGCCTCCTCGCGTCGCCCTTCGCCCGGCAAATAAAGCTACCCCCTCCCGGCATTCGGGAGGGGGCGTTTGTCTGTCCGTCAAAAGAGGGAAGGGGGACCCGGGTCGGCTTTACGCTAAGCGCGGGGTCCCGCGCCGCTCCGACCGCCGCGCCGGAACTGGGTCGGATGTCGGGTTTATGCGAAGAGCGAGAACAGCTTGCGGGCGAGGCAGGCGAGCAGGCGGACGAAGAAGACGGGCCCGCTCGTCCGCGCGGCGGCGGCGGGCTCTCCGATGAGCCTCACGTCGTCTATGGTGACGGTGTTCAGCGTCCAGTCAGTCGCGGCGTCGTTGAATTGCACCATAATCTCTACCGATTCCACCTCTGTGATCCCGGCAGAGTTTAACTTTGCCGGGTCAAGCGCGACCGTGAGCGGACCCGACGCCCAGGCGCCGTCGTTCGCGCCGTAAAGCTCGGCTTTCTTACCTCCTCCGATTGCGTTTACCCAGATGGAGACCGACTGGTGGGGGGCGACGTTCAGGCTGAAGCGCAGGTTCTTACCCGGCTTGCCCTTCAGCCCGGTGAACGTGTATGTGAGCCTTTGCTCCCCGGCCCGGTTGTAGAGGGTGACCTTGCCGCCCTGCTCCACGTCGGGCTGGCGGTTGAGGGCGGAGGCGTCGACGACGTGGATATCCGAGAGTCGGACTGACATATCGCCCCACTCTTCCTCAGTTCCGTCTTTCTTCCGCCTCTGCACCTTAATGATAACCTGTTCGGCATCGGATGTCGCGAGCATTGAGAAGGTGTGCTTGCCGTTTTCGTACCATTCCGTGTTGAAGGTTATGCCTTTCCATTCGGTTGTCGCGCCGCCGCTCGCCACTCCTATGGCCCACACCGCCACGGGCTGCTTGGCGGGCGCCGTTACCGTGAATTGGATGTATTGCCCGGTCTTGACTGAGAGGGCGAAGCGGCGCTCGGCGAAGGTGCCCGTAACACCGGAGATTCCCAAGCCCTCTCCCCGTTTTACCGAAAGATTGCTTATTGTCGCGGCGCAGGCGGAATGATCGTCGCCGGGGTCGCGGAACTCCACCACGATGCGGAACACGTCGGTCGACTTGCCCGCCGGGACGGTGACTGTTACGGTCCCGCTCCAATCCGTATACTGATAAGCGTACCATTCGTCAGCGTCTTCCCATCTGCCGGTGTTGCCGTCCGCCACGAGCCAGACCGCAACTACGCTCGCGTTCGTGAACTTGATATCGAAGGTGACTGTGTCTCCGCCGTGAAGAGGACTCCTCACGATGTAGCTCAGTCGAGTCAGGTTTTCCGCGTCGTTGTGAAGGGTGACCGAGCCGTCCGCGCCGTATTCCACGCGGTTACGGGCGGGCGGGTCCTCCACCCAAAGCCCGCTGACGGCCAGTTTCCCGTCCAGCGCGGCGACGTCCCCCTTGGTGACCAACACTTGGATTTTGAAGCTCTCGCAGTCGTACAGTACCTCCGCCGTGACGGGGTTCTGCCAAAATTCCTGAAGCTTCTCGAAGAAGTACGGATTGCCGTTCACGGGCTTATCCAGCGGGATGACCCAGAGCGACATCTCCACGCCCTCGGGCGCGTCGATGTTGAAGTGGAGCTTCTGCCCTTTCTTGAGCGGCTTATTAAACGTGTGGAGGAACTTCCCGCCGTCGGCCTTATCGTTCAGGGCGGCGGCCTCGCCGTCCACGCCCTCGCCGGTGATTTTGACGTTGCTGACTATGAACGGGATCCCTTCCGTCTTTATGCCGGCCCCCGTCTCGCTGTCGCGGAACTGCATAGTGATAACGAACGTGTCGCTCGCGTAGAGGGCCTGAACCTTCACGTGGCCCTTGCCGTTGGCGTAATCGGCGTTCGCGGAGTTGTAATCCCACGCGTACCATTCGGTCTTAAAGCCGTCCGCCGTGTCGTGAGAGCCGCCGGAGACCCACACCGCGAAGCGGTAGTTGGGGTCGGCCTCAAAGTCGAACTCGATCCACTGCCCGCGCCTGTACGGCTTATTAAATTCCAGCACTTTCTTGCCGTCGTCGCCGGGGTTGGAGGTGACCGCCGCGTCGTCGGGGAGCAGCTCGAAGCCGGACAGCGTGACGCTGCTCGCCGCGAGATCGTCCTCCGTGTTAAAGGCTACCCTCACTCTCACCTGATCCGTGTCGTGAAGCGCGGTCGCCACGATGATGTGCCGCCCTCTCCACTCCGAGTACCTGAACGCCGACCACTCGTCGCCGGTTTGCTTGTCCGTGCTCCAGTTTACCGCGTCGCCTACCGTCCAAATGCTGACGTCCCGAGCCGGGTCCACGTCGACGTAGTAGCGGAAAGTTTGCCCTTTCTTGACGGAGAAGTCCTTCACGTACTGTAAGAAGCTGCCCCCGCGCTCGTTGCCCAAATGCACCGTGCCGTCCGGGTCCACCGTGACGGAGTTGGGCGGCGTGACGGTGAGGTCGTAGATGGTGACCGGCACATCCTGTACCGCCGCGCCGGCGCCCGACGCGTCTGACCACTGCACCTGGATGCGGAAGTAGCCGCTGTCGTAGGGGACCGTGAGTGAGAGCGAGCCCTCCCCCGTGGAAGTGTCGAACGCGTTGTGGTTATAGCTGTCCTGCGCGGGGCTGGCGTAATCCCACGCGTGCCACTCGTAGTTTTTTCCCTCCGGGGCCACGTCGCCGCCCAATACCCAGAGCCTGAAGCGCTGCGAGGGGTCGGAGATCTTAAATTTGAAGCTGAGGACCGCGCCCTCGAGCACGGGTATATCGTACTGGTGGACTTTCTTCCCGTCGGAGCCGGGGTTCTTAAGCTCCACGCTCCCGTCCGGGAGGACGGTGTCTCCGCCGCCCTGCTCGCCGCCGCCCTGCTCGAAGCCCTCGGGCGCTTGGTCGCTCACGGTAAAGTCGGTGATAGAGACCGGCACTTCCTGCACGGCCGCGCCGGCGCCGTTCTCGTCCCTCCACTGCACCTGGATCCTGATGAAATCCGTATCGTAGCCCGCTTTAATCGCCACAAAGCCCTTGCCCGTGGTCTTGTCGTAGCGGGTCGGCTCCTTGCCGATCTCCGCCGCGTAGTCGAAGGAGAACCACTCGTAGTTCGCGCCAGAGGGGGCCTTGTCCGCGTTCGCAAGCACCCAGACGGCAATGCGCCGCGTCGGGTCCACCGCGAAGTCGAAGCTTACGTACTGCCCCTTCTTCACCGGGATGTTGAACTGGTGGACTTTCTTCCCGTCCGCGCCGGGGTTCTTAAGCTCCACGGCGTTCGGCTCGTAAATCTTCGGGTCTGAGATTGTGACTACCTTTTCGGAGAAGTCAGCGCCCGCGTCGCGGAACTCCACGACTATCCTGAAGCGGCTTACGTTCCCCTTTGCCGTGACCTCTATGGTGCGTTTGCCCGTCCAGGCGTCGTAGCCGTAGGCGAACCACTCGTCAACGCCTTCCCACCTGCCGGTGTTGCCGTCCGCCACGAGCCAGACCGCCGCCGCCCCCGCCGGGGAGATCTCCACGTCGAAGACCACGGTCTGCCCCTTCTTCAGCGGTTTGTCGTAGACGTACTGCACCCGCGAGGAGGCGGAGAACTCGTTACGCAGCTCCACGCCGCCGGGCAGCGTCTTCACCGTGTCGCGCCCGACTTTAATGCCGGTGATCGTCGCCTTGTAGTCCTTCCGGCTTGCCGCCTTATCGCGGTACTGGAACTCTATCACGAAGAAGTCCGCGTCGGCGGGGGCGGTGACGGTGATATGCGTCTTGCCCGTCCAAGCGTCGTACTGCCAAGCGTACCACTCGCTCGCCCAGCCCTTGTCGCCTAAGACCCACACCGCGACGGTGCCGTCAATGTTAAAGTCGATATCGAAGGCTATTATGTCGCCCTTCTTGATCTTCTTGTTGACGTTGTACTGATGGGTATCGCTGTCGTAGGGGTTTGTAATGGTCACCTTGTCGCCGCTCACCGCCGTATCCTGTTTTAACGGGGCGACGCTGAAGTTGTCGAAGTAGACGGTTACGGGCGCGCCGCCCGTGACGGTGCCGCCCTTGTCGTTGTCGAGGTTGATATACCCCCAGGCGGAGGAGGATTTCTTGGTCAGACGCACGTTAATCTCTATCCAGCGGTTGAATTGGAGGCTCTTCCCGTTCATCACCGTGTGGGGGGCTTTGGTGTCCATAGTGTCGAACATTTCCATGCGGAAGGGGTTGTTCCCCACCGCTTTGGGGTCGACTTCCACGTATAGCATAAAGGTGAGGACGGAATCCACCGGATAGGTTTTATTGAAGTTTACGGTGAAGGCGGGCCAGGTCGCGCCGCTGCTTTTTCCCCGCAGGACGTATTTCCCGTGGGACTCCGGGACGTTGCTGAGGCCAGTCTCGCTGTACGGCACTCTCTCGATATCGAGGTACTGCGTGGGGTGGGCGGTGTCGCCCTGGAACATATACCGCTCGCCGACGCTCTCGAAGCCGAGACCCTTCTCGAAGTCGCAGGCGAGCTCCGTCTCGGCGCGAGACGAGTCGGACAGGTGCCCGCGCAGATTGTCAAAGTAGAGGGTGGCGGGGGTCGCGTCTTTGCTCTCCTTTTTGGAGCAAATGGTGACGGACATCCACTTCACCGTGCCCAGCCTGAAGAAGCTGCTGTACTCCTCGGAGGAGAGATCGTACTCCGCCGTGGTCCAGGCGCCGGGGGCGAGGGTCACGCTCTCAACCGGGGTGTCGGTGTAGCCGTCGCTCGAGTTCAGGATGGTGAAGTTCCACCTGACCTCGATTTCCTTCTCCTCGGCGTTGTAGAGATCGAGAAGGATCTTGTCGTATTTCTCGAAGGAAGTGGAGCGCAGGGTGCTGCTGTCTCCCCCGTAGCTCATATTGCCGAAGCGCATGCGGAAGGAGGGGAAGCCGTCCGCGGCGTAATCCCCCTCGGGGCGGACTTCCCACGAGCCATCTCCCTGGCGGATGAACTTTTTGTCCCGGTTGACCGCCGTAGCCCCGAAGAGCTTGCTGAGCTTAAGACCCGCGCCGGTTATCTCGTCGTAGGTGTCGAAGCCCAATAGCAGCTCGCTCTCGCGGTCCGACATAGGCGTATTCTCGCCGTCGGAGGGCTTTTCGCCGGAGGGAGACGAGGCGGTGCCCCCGCCCTTCCCGCACGACGCGAGAGGAATTATCAGGCACAGGGAGGCGAGTAATAACCCCGCCGCCGCAAGAATTTTCCTAACGCTGATTTTCATTTACGGTACCCACCTTTCTGCGAGGGGAGGTGTGATGTTTTCCGTCCGCGAACGAAGCTACTTTTCCCCGATAATCCTGTCTATGTGGAAAACTCTGACGTCGGGCGAGGCGACCGTGCCGGAGTTCTCGAACTCGAAAGCGATCCTGTCCACGCTCGCCATTTGAGTGAAGGACTGGTTCGCGACGTTGAGAGTTATCCTCCCCGCTCCGGGCGAGATTTGATACTGCCCGAACTCGGTGAAGGAGCCGCCCGCGTAGAACCTCACCTTGACGGTGAAGGGCTTGTCGCCGGGGTTGTACACGTCGATGAAGAGCCTCGCGAAGTCGCCCACCTTCTTATCACCGAAGAGGGAGGTCCCGACACTCGCGAACGGGGTAAACGTGCCGTCCGTGAGTGCGTCCCCGGTGAGGCGGGAGCGGACGGTAAACTTAACGCTGTGAGAGTCCGCCGCGTGGGTGTCGTCAGCGAGGAGCTCCGCCGAGCCGCCCTCGGAGAAGGTCAGCCGCTCCGCGCCCCCGTCAAACTCTGCGAGCACGTGGGTGGGCGAGGCGATGAACCGCTCGTATGTCGCCTTTTTCCCGTCCTTCGCCGTGACCGTGACCGTGAGGGTGCGGGACTTGGCGATATTCGCGGTGTATTCGTAGCGCCCGGGTGCGGCGGGAGTCAGCTTCTTGCCGCCGACCGCGAGGGAGGAGCCTTCCGAGGTGTAGAACTCCACGCGAGCCGTATCCCCTTCGACCGTAACTTTGCCCTGCAGGAGCGCGAGCCCGCTGTCGTAGCCCTCCAACGTCGCGAGAAGGTCCCCACGCAGCGCCGTGAAATCGAGCCCGTTCTCGCCGTCGCGGTTCATCATATAGCCGTTGTACGCGAGCGAGCGGTAGTATACCTCCATAGCGTCGTCGGGCGAGAAGCCCTCCCCGAAGCCGGCGGCGCCCGCCTGAAGCTTCGCGCGAAGGGCTTTTAACAGCTCGTAATCCTCCATACCGTCGCGAATGCTCATCAGCCGGGTGGAAGGGAGAGGCTCTTTTAAGCCGTAGGGCGCGCCGGGGTAAGCCAGGTTGCCGTCCCCCGCGGGGGAGGCGCCGTCCACGTGGGAGATGTGGTAGGGCGTCTCGTAGACGTTCACGAACTCGTTGGTCCACTCGCCCTGCTCGTCGGTGTATGCCGCCGCGTCCCAGTAGAGGTTGCCCTCGATGCCGTACTTTTCCTGCAGCCAGCTGACGCTGCGGGAGGAGAGCAGGTTCTCGTCCGAGATGTGGTACGTGGGCCCCGGAGGTTTCGGCCCGACGCACCCGTACCACCAGAGCTTTATGCCGTTTCTCTCGCAGAACGCCTTGATCTTATCGATGTTTTGCTCCTCGAACGCGGCGAAGCCGGGGCAGATGCAGTTGAGCGCGTCGATCAGCTCCCTACCCTCCGCCGTGTTCTCGTTATCCAAAAGATACGCGACCGAGTTGCTCCCCATCGGGATGATGCTCGGGATGTCCTCTATGTACTCCCTCCAGCCGGGAATGCTCTTAAACGCCGAGTACTTGCCGGAGGTGTCGGCGGCGACCTCGTCCGCCACGCCCGTGAGGAAGGTTTTCTCGCCCGTCCTGATGCGCTTTACGTAGTCACGGCGCTCCTTCAGCTGGAAGTTGGGCTCGTCGACGGAGTAGATCATCAGCTTACCGAGGAGGTTGCGCTCCGGGGTGGATTTTTCCGCGAGGGCTAAGATTTGCTCCCGCACGGATTTGGGGTTGGCCTGTATCACCTCGCCCGAGATGTCGCCGGCGACTTTCAGCAGGCAGTAGGAGGTGACGGAGTCGTAATACTTATCCGCAGCCGCGACAAACTCCTCGCCCGACAGGGTGCCCAGCGGCAGCGACTGCAGCGAGATCCCGTAGCTCCGGAAGAAGTCGTAGTAGGTAGTCATCATTTGGAGGCTTCCGTCAAGCTCGCCCGGGGAGACGCGGTCGTACCGCCAGGAGAAGAGGGTTTTGGCGGAGAGGGTGTCGGGGAGAGCGATGTCCCGCACCCGCACGCTCACGGGGATTTTGGCGGAAACGGCCGATTTTGCGCCCTTTTTGCGGGCGGTCAGTGTGAACTCGCCCGTGTAGGTCCCCGGAGCGGCGTCCGCCGGCACCCTGACCGTCACCCAGAAAGCGGCGTTCTCGCCCTTTTTGGCGGCGTTCTCGCCGTACTCAGAGGCCGTCTTCATCGGGAGCAGGGGGTCCGCGACCTCGCCGCTGCCGTTTACGTCGGCGTAGGTGACGAACTTCTCGAGGTAAACCTCGAAAGCGTCGGCGGGAAGCTCGCCGCCCGAACCCTTAAGCCCCGCGGCCTCGAGAGAGAGCTCGGCTATATCCCCGCTCGCGGTGAGGACCAACTGCGCGCTCTCCGTTTCTTTCCTCGCCGCGTCGAAGGAGAGGCTCGCCGGACCCTTGGAGTAGTATTCGCCGCCCTGCTTCATCACCTTTTGTGTCGCGGGAAGGCTCCACACCTCGGCGAAGGAGATGCCCCCCTTGCCGCCCCCGCCGCCCTGCTTTTTCCCGCAGGCGGCGGCGCCGAGCAGCAGCGCTCCTCCCGCCGCGAGGGCCATGCACCTCAGCAGCAGCCTCTTACGTGTGACTCGCATATATTTGCCTCCTTTTCCCGGGCGCGCGCCGTCGGCGCGGCCAAAGTTACCCTATGGCTAATTGGCGACGCCCGCCGCCGACATCTTATCGGCCCAGCCGGCCGCCATATTCTCGTAATCCGCCTGCCAAATTTGCGCGGGGGTCTGGTGGCTCGCGGAGGATTTTACCAC
The DNA here is from genome assembly GCA_964406705.1 of uncultured Eubacteriales bacterium. Lineage (GTDB taxonomy): Bacteria > Bacillota > Clostridia > Oscillospirales > Acutalibacteraceae > CAZRRV01. The sequence continues at coordinate 17,661 of CAYOSS010000009.1, read as the reverse complement.
GCCGAACGCGTTCTCCATTGTCGGGTTGTTGTAGAAAGTCTCGACCCCGCCCGCGTACGCCATCGGGTGGTAGTAGTTGTTGCCGACCAACTGGAAGCCTATCTCGCTGCTCTGCATCTGGAGCTTCGAGCGCTGCAGCCCGGAAAGCTTCCCGTAGTAATCGAACTTGCTCGCGTCGACCGAGAGGGCGGCCATATTCCCGTCGGCGTACTGCAGCATTATCTCCTGCCCCTCTTTGGAGTACATATAGAGCAGGAACTGCTTGCACTCCTCCACCGCGTCGGAGTAGGCGGGGACCCAGGCGACGTGCTGAGTGCCTTCGCAGCAGTAGGCTCCCCTCGCTTCTTTCAGGCGGGTTATGTCCGCGTCGGAGAGGTAGGACGGCTTCTCTCCCTCACCGTCTATGAACTTAACGCTCTCCACTAACTGCTCCTCGGTCTTCACGGTCTCTAATACGCGGACTATATCGCTGTTGACCGGGATTCTCATAAACTGCGGGTTTATATCCTCCGAGGAGAAGTTGCCCTCCATCTCGCGCTCGAGCCAGTCCCCCGTGGACATCATAAACGCCTGGTTGTCGAGGAATTTCACCTGCGCGTCGGTGAAGCTCTGCGAGAAGCAGTCGGACGAGGTGTAGCCGTTCGCGGGGTCGAGGATCTTCTCCACGATCTGCATCGCGGAGAGCTTGCCGGGGGCCTTGACCGACTCGGCGGAGTAGTTGCCGGCGGCGTCCTTGCCCTCCAACATATTGCCGTAGGTCGCCATACCGTCGTACTGCGCCCACCAGGCGACGCCGAGGTAGTTGGAGTAGTTAGCCTTGCCGGAGTAGACGTAGGGGTAAATGTCCCTGCCGTCCTTGTTTTTGGCGCCGAGCGTCTTGATCTTGTCCATCACCGCCAAGAGCTGGTTGGTGGTGAGGGGGATATCGAGGTTATACTTCTCGAAGAGATCCGGGTTGTAGACTAAGCCCTCTATCCCCGCGACGTAGGAGGCGAAATACTGCTTGCCGTCGCCGTAGTCCCCGCCTTCCTCGCCCCAGGTGACCGCTTTGAGGATAGTGGGGTTGATTAGCTCCTTCAGCGTCTTATCGGTGCCGTACCCCTCGGGGACCTTGCCGTAGATGTCGGAGAGGTCCGCGAAGCAGCGGTCGTAGCCGGGGACGTAGTTCTTGACGGCGAGGTTCCTCATAAGCCGGGGGTTGATGTCAAAGATGATGTCTATCTGGTTTACGTTGGGGCCCGCCTGGAGCTGGCTCTGGATCCAGTCCCCGCTGCCGCTGGAGCGGACCACTTCCGTCTTGATGCCGGTCTTCTTCTGGAACGCCTCGGCGAGCTTATAGAGCCACTGATCGCCGTAGCCCCTCGCCATTATGCCGATTTGGATGGAGTGCTCTCCCTTGGAGCCGCCGCCTCCGTCTGAACTCCCGCCGCCCCCGCACCCGGCGAGGGCGCAGAGAAGCGCCAGCGCCAAAAGCCCGGTCGCGATCCGTTTCGCAAAGCTCTTCTTCATAGTAAAACCGCCTTTCTGTGTCGGTGCCGCGCGTCAGCCTTTAAGCCCCGCGCTGAACAGTTGCCCCATTATCCTGTTGGAGTAAAAGGTGAATATGAGTATCACCGGGATACATACTATCAGCGCCCCCATAAAGTAGGCGGGGTTGTTCGCGACATATTGGATCTCCTGCTGGAAGTAGTACAGCCCCGAAGCGAGGGTGGGCATCTTGTCGAAGTAGAGAATAGGGGTCTCGTAGTTGTTCCAGTTGCCGATGAGAGCCAAGAGGAACAGCGCGATGAAGATGTTCTTGCCCAGCGGCAGGTAAACCTTGAAGTACGCCAGAAAATCGTTGCCCCCGTCGATGTAGACCGCTTCCCGCAAGGCTCTCGGTACGCTTTTGTAGTAGCCGTAGGTGAGCAGCATATTCGTGCCGAACCCCCCGAACGCGGTTATGAGGTAGAGAGGGGAGTTGTCCAGGCCCCAGGAGTAAATGAGCTTGTAGGTCGCGGAGAGGTTGCCGTAAATGGGGATTATCATCACGAAGATAATTATGGAGAACATCAGCCCTCTGCCGCGAAAGTCGTACTGCGCGAAGATGTAGCCGGTCGTCAGCACCGTGAGGGTGCCGATAAGGCTTGTGCCGAGCGTCATCCAGAGGGAGTTCACGAGCATCCCGAAGAAGCCCACCCCGTTGTGCGAGAGCTTGCTCATCGCCACCTTGATGTTGTCCCAGCGGGGAGTGGCGGGAAGCCCCAACGGTTCGTTGACGTACTCTATGTTGGTCTTGAGCGAGGAAATCAGCGTCCAGACGAGCATTGCCGCCGTTATAAGGCACCAGAGCGCGAGGACGGTGAACTCCAGAGCGAAGAATATCCGCTCGGGGACGGTTCTGCGCCGCTCCAATATATCCCTCTTGTGATGTTTCGCCATATGTTCCGCCCTCCCTTCTCTATTCCGTGGTGAAGGCTTTATCCACTAAGTGGCGGACCAGCATACACAGCGGGAACGCGACCAGAGTGAAGCAAAGCCCCAGCGCCGCCGGTACGTAGTAGCTCTGGAAGCGGCGGATCTGGTCGAATATCCAGTAGCCGAAGGTGTAAGTCGAGCTCATATTGGGGGTTAACAGCAGTACCGGCCCCGAGGCGGAGAACAGCCCCGCGAAGGAGGTGACTATGGTCATCGATATAGTGGGCCACATCATAGGGATATCTATGTAGCGGAGCTCCTGCCACATAGTGACGCCGTCCATATACGCCGCCTCGGTCATCTCCCTGTCCACGTTCGCCATAGCCCCGCTGAAGAGTATGTAGTTTCCCGCGAAGCCGAAGAAGAAGTTGTAGAATAGCAGCGCCCATATGGCGGTCTCCTGCTCCTGGAACCAGCTCGGCACTCGATCCACCCCGAAGACGTTTTGCAGTATAAAGCCGAACGCCCCGTTCCCGCTGATGAACGCCTCGTAGATCCCCGCGAGCGCGACGGAGTTGATTATGGAGGGCAGGTAGAGGAAAATCCTGTAAAACTTGCTCCCGCGAAGCTTCTTGTGGAAAGCGTAGGTCAGCAGTATGCTGTGGGGAATGCTCCACACCGTGCCCAGCAGCCAGAACCGCAGGGTGTTGAGCCCGTAGAGCGCGAGGTTGGTCTCGCGGTTCTGCCCCGTGAGCATCTGCCAGACGGTCTTGAAGTTGCGCAGCGTCCAGTACTCCTTGCCCGTAGTGAAGTCGATGTTGCGGAAAGCGAGCAAAATCGAGTTGAGGTTGGTGTAGACCCAGAAAATGAGAAAGTGCGCTATCGGGATCGCCAGCATCACCCAGACGAAGATCGTCTGCTGCCGGCGCACGCCCTTCATTCCGCCGCCTTTAGCGCTCATCCTTACGGCATCTCCCTTCGGCAAAAATCCACTACCGCGTAGCCGTCGGCGTCTTTGTTGTTACGGAAAGTGGTAGGTGAGACGGATTTCGGGTCGCCGCCGGTGTGGTGGGGCCCGAAGAGGTTGCGCGGCGAGGTGAAAAGCTCGAGGGTTATCTCGTTCTTCCCCGGGACGGCGTACCGGGAAACGTCGACTAACGGGTCAAGCAGCGACGAGCCGGCGTATTGGCCGTTCACGTACACTTTGGCGGCCGGGGGAGCCGCTACGAGAACGCCCTCGGCGGAAGGCAGGTCGAGCGTTTTCCGCAGGGTTATCCTGCCGCTGAAGAAGGGGTAGCCGCCCTCCACGGGGTTGCTCCATTCCCTCGCCGCGCGGGTGATGTAGGGCTCCCGGACTATGTACACGCCTTTCTCGGCTGTCTCGGTTATTTCCCCCGCGCCGACGCCGAAGTCCCCGCAGATGTAGAGAGCTTCAAGCTCCGAGTCGTAGGTGAGCCGGTTGCGGAGGGTCTCGGTGACACCCTCCCCGAAAAGCGCGTAGTAGACCTCCTCGCGTTGGTGAAAGCGGGTCGTCCGGCGAATGATGTTCTCGCCCCTGCGGATGAGACCCGTTATATCGGCGCGGAGAAAGCTCTTGTCCCGGCTCCAAGGCTTCGCGGGGGTGACGGAAACGCCGTTTACCTCCGCCGGCTCGGCCCCCTCCGCCATAAGGGTCGCGACAGTCGGGATTTCCTCGCAATCGAAGCGGTACTCGAGGGTGACGTCTCCGTCGTAGCGATCTTTTACAAGCTTATCGAAAATGGCTATAACGGGCATTTCCCCGCTCCGGTCCCCGCTGGCGAGGGAGTACTTCGCGCGGTCGAGCGGGAGGTAGTTTTCCGTCGAAGAGAGCACTTCCGACTTATCGGGCAGCGCCACGACTACCCGTTCGGGCGCGTCCGCGGGGTTCTCCCCGCAAAGCTCCGCCAGAAGCGCCTCGCGCGGGCGGAGAGTGACCTTGTCGCGCGGCTCGCCCACCGTCCCCCCGGCGAGGTCTATGGCCCGGAACGCGGCGAAGGGGGGCTTAAACGCGAAACTAATCTCTTTCTCCCTGCCGGTATCGCAGTTTACGAGGAAGAAAAGCGTCTTCCCGTCCTTTTCCCGTAGGGTGAACCGGACATTTTCCGTGTCTCCCCGGACGGAGAAGGGAAGGAGGGTTTTTAACTCCTCGAGCGAGCAGTTGGAGCGTATATCCGGGAACTGGTGCTCCTCGCCCTCGAGATAGCGCGGCGCTTCGCCGAGCAGGAGCAGTTTTCCGCCGCTTCGCAGAAAATCGCCTATCAGCCGGGCGGTGTCGGCGGACAGCGTATATATCGGCGGGAGGACTAAGTAGCGGTAGGACATCCTGCCGCAGCCTATCCTGCCGCCCTCCGCGAAGCCGTCCTCCTCCAACAGGGACTCGCTTAACAGGTGGAAGGGGATCAGGTTGTCCTCCAAGAGCTTCTCGGCGGCGCGGAAACCCTCGTCAAGCTCGCCTACGCCGAAGCCGTCGGCGGGGGTGTAGCGGTAACCGAAGTACGCCGAGCGTATGGGGGAGAGCATCGCGACGTCCACCGTCTCGTTCGTCTCGCCGATAAAGCACCCGAGCTTCGCCGCGTAGTCGTTGAACTCCCCGAAGAACTCCTCCGCCCAGGGGTTAATGCCCGAGAAGTGCGCGGGGAAGTCGCGCTTTCTCTCGCCGCGCTCCCCGACGGGGACAAGGTGGTGGCAGAGCAGGTTCGCCCCGTAGACGAACTCGCTGTCCACGATGTATTTTAACTCCCACGGGGTGACGCTCCACCCGCAGGCGGCGAAACTTTCCGTAATCACCCGGCGCCGCCCGTACTGCGCCGCGGCGGACGCCACCTGCTTCACCTCCGCGGTGGTGACGGGGGACCTGCCCAGCCAGTCTATTCCCGGGACGTGCTCGTACTTGTAGAGCGGCATTATCCCCGCGCAGCAGGTCATCTGCCCCGCGAGGGAGGTTTCGTCCACGTAGTGCCCGATGAGGGAAATCCCCCGGCTCTCGTGGTAGTCGTAAAGCGTCTTGCCGAAGTTCTCCTCCATCAGGCGCTGAATAGTGAGCCAGAAGCGGTAGCGGAAAGCACTGTAGCCCTCTATCTCCGCGAAGAGCAGCCCCAACTCGTCCAAGACGTCGCCCCCGTACCGCGCCTTGTACGCGGCGGGAAGGGCGCGGGAGAAAGCCAGAGCGTTCCTGTAGTACTGCGGCTCGTCCGTGAAGAAGCCCGAAATCAGCCGGGGGAACTCCGCGCCCAACTCCTTTTCATACTTCTTGTGCGTCTCCGCGATAAAGCCCTCCGTGACGCGTTTTTGCAGTATATCCACCGAGGACGGGGAGATGTGCAGGTACACGTTCAGCGCTTCGCCGGGGCGGGGGGCGGTTATCCTCTCTAACTTTTCGCCGGCGAGAGAGTAAGAGCAATACGCCTCCGGGTCGTACTCGCCGACGGAGTGGGTGAGGTAGCCGTCGTGGTTGGCTTCGTCCGCGAGGAGCTTGCCGTCCGCGAAGCCGCTCGGCCAGCCGTTCTCGTCATACACCCACGCGGTGAGCCCCAACTTCTTCGCCTCTTCCGCCGACGCACGGATACACCTCATCCAATCCTCGCCGAGATAGGGGGTCGCGAGCCCCGGGCGCGCGTGCATAAAGAAGCCACCGCAGCCCGCGTCTTTCAGCCAGCGGATCTGCGCTATCAGCTCTTCTTCATTAAGGGTATCGTTCCAGCTCCAGAAGGGGAGAGGGCGGTAGGGGGCGAGCGCCTCCTCGGGGACGGTAAAGTCTTTCACGACAGGTCACTTCCTTTACAGAGATGCTATTATTATACCCTTTCCCCTAAAATCCGCAATAGGAGACCAACTTGTGGGGGTTAAGCTCCAGGCAGTTGTCCTCGGTGCGCTCTGGGATCAGCGAGGGGGGAAGCTCCTCCCGCTCAAGCTCGCCAATGGGCTCGCCCGTTTCGCAGTGAGAGAGGAGCCGACCCGCCACGTATTCCCAGCGGGTGAGCAGGCCCCCGTAGTAGAGGTGGTGCACCTCGAGGCCGAAGGGCATATTTTCCGTGAGCCACCGCTCCTCGAACGCCGCCGTAAATTCCCGCAGAGCGTCGCTCATAGTGGGGATGGTCGCAGTCGCGATTTCCCGCAGGGCGGGTTTGTCGCCCGATCTGTAGGCGGCCCTGAGACGAGGCCCCAACTCCATTTTGTAGGACAGCACCTTGGCGTAAAGCCGGAAGCAGCGGAACAAATCCCGCCATAGCGGCTCGCCGGAGTACTTATCGGCGAGGGCGGAATACCTTTCCGAGAGCCGGGAGTAGGCGGCGTCGGTGCCGGGGCTGATCAGAAGATCGTAGCTGCCGAGGAGCAGATCCGAGTAGAGCCCCCAGTAGCTCCTCCCGCCGAAAGCCGGCAGGTCCTTGAAGAACGGGTTGTTGAGATTGTCGAGGAGCATCACCTCGTCGTACTCCGCCTCCGTGAGCCGCTCGAACCGGGTTTTATCAATAGCGTTTTTCGGGACACCGTGAGCCAACTCGGCGGCGGCGAAAAGGGTGGGCAGCACGGAGAATATCGAGCAGTGCGCCCCCGCGTCCGACCACATAGTGACGACGAAGCGCCCTATACCCTCCTCCCGGCAGACGTCAAGCTGCCCCGCGACGGTATCCACGCCGTAGTAGTTGACGGGAGCGAGCCCCAGGCTCTTCCAGGCGCACCCGGCGAACGCGACATCTCCGCAGACCGATTTCAGCTGCCGCAGCTGCGTTCTCAGGATTTCCGGGGGCTGCTTGTGGTATTTCCAGTGCATCAGGGTGACCCCCTCCGGGATAGCCCCCTTCACGTCGAGCGGGATCTCGCCCTTGTCGGAGTAGTCACTGCCCCTGATCATCCTGTAGAACATATCCGACCAGATCTCAATCCTGTAGCCGAACTTTTTCGCTATCTCGCGTACCCGCCGCAGGTGCTCCAAGATCAGGTCCCGTCTCTCGCGGAAGCCGTGAAGCTCGAAGTACCTGCCCTGGCCCACTCTGAAGGCCTCGTCCAGCCCGATGTGGATCACCCTCGACTTTATTCCCCGGCTGACGGCGGAGAGCATCTTCTCGATGAAAGCGTAGGTCTTCTCCTCGCCGACCAACAGGATGTCGTCTGTGTCCATTATGTCGCGGTAGCAGTCGTGCCGCCCGACGTATCCCAAGTGCGCGAGGGTCTGGATATTGGCTCTCAGCTCCAGTCCCAGCGAGGCGCAGTAACCGTCAATCTCGCGCAGCTGCTCCGTGGTGTACCCGCCCCGGCAGAAGTTGAAGTACGGCTCGCCCTCGATTTTGTAGCCGTCGGTCAGTCCCAAATAGAGCTGCTTGTAGCCGAACGAGGATATAATCCCGGCGAACCTCTTCAGCGCGGCCACGGTGGGTGTGGAGCCCGTGGAGCATTCCACAAACGCTGCTAACTCAATCTCTCCCGCCACTTTCGGCACCTTCTTCTTATCTGTACTTGCCCGGAGTCGCTTCAGATAGTCCCGTCCCAGGTGGAGGTGGAGGTCCGGCGCGCCTCCTCCTCGTCGAACCAGTGGGAGGTGACCGCCTTGGTTTCGGTGTAGAAGCGTATGCCGTCCTTGCCTAAAGTGTGCAGGTCCCCTATAAACGAGTTCTTGTGCCCGGTAAACGGGAACACTCCCACGGGTACGGGGATCCCCACGTTGACCCCCACCATTCCGCCGTCCACGCGTCGGGCGAATTCCCTCGCGTAGTAGCCGCTCCCCGTGTATATGACCGCCCCGTTGGCGAGGGGGGAGGCGTTGATGACGGAAAGACCCTCCTCGAAGTCCCTTACCCTCTTAAAGCAGAGCACGGGTCCGAAAATCTCCTCCCGCCCGACGGTCATTTCCTCCGTGACGCCGTCGAATATCGTGGGCCCCAGATAGAAGCCGCCCTCGTAGCCGGGGACGTTCGGCTTTCTCCCGTCGAGCACCAGACGGGCGCCCTCCGCGACGCCCTTTTCTATATAGCGGACTACAGACGCTTTATGGGCGGCGTTTACCACGGGGCCCAGTTTAGTGGCGGGGTCGTAAGCGGGGCCCACTTTCAGCGCGGAGGCGAGCTCGGCAACTTTCGCGACCAGCCTGTCGGCTATTGCCTCCTCCGCCACGACGACGGGCAGGGCCATACAGCGCTCCCCCGCGCAGCCGAAAGCGGAGTTTACTATCCCGGCGGCGGTGCGCTTCAGCGCGGCGTCGGACATCACTAAGGCGTGGTTCTTGGCCTCGCACAGGGCCTGGACCCGCTTGCCGTTCGCCGCGGCGACTGAGTAGATGTGCCGCCCGACGGCGGTGCTCCCCACAAAGGTGATGCCCTTTACGTCGGGGTGGGTGAGGAAGATCTCGGCTTCCTCCCGTCCGCAGGTGATTATGTTCAGCACCCCGTCCGGCAGCCCGGCTTCCCGGTACAGCTCGGCGATGCGCAGGGCAGTGCGCGGGGTGAAGGTAGCGGCCTTGAGGACAATGGTGTTCCCGCAGGCGAGGCACATTGGCGTCATCCACCCCATCGGGATCATAGCGGGGAAGTTGAAGGGGACTATCCCCGCGAATACCCCGACCGGCTCCCTGTAAAGCACGGTATCGTAGCCCACAGACGCGTCTCGGAGGCTCTCGCCCATCATAAGAGACGGCGCGGATATGGCCTGCTCCGTGGCTTCTTTCGCCTTGAGAATATCGCCCTCCGCCTCTTTTAGCGCCTTGCCGTTCTCCCGCGCGACAAGCTCCGATAGCTCGGCCAAATGCTCCACGAGCAGTTCCCTCACCCGGTAGAGCACCTGGACCCGCTTCAGCACGGGGGTCGCCGACCACCCCGGGAACGCGGCTTTGGCGGCGGCTATAGCGCTTTCCACTTCGCCCCCCGTCGCCCTCGGGACCAAGGCTTCCGCCTCGCCCGTGCTGGGGTTGTAGGCTTCGCTGTAGCTGTCGGTTTCTGACTGACGGAACTCGCCGCCTATGAAGAGCTTTAACTTTTCCGGCATAATATCGGTCTCCTTTGTCTCTGTCTGTTCCACCGGGGGGGGGGGCGTGGCGGTTTTGTTTCGCAACATCGCGCCGCCGTCCGTGGTTCGTTACTCCCGCGCCGCGGCTTGCCAGGTATTCGCGCGCTTGCGATCCCGCGCCCGGGGGTTGCCGCGCTCGCGGCACGGCTTATTTGGTATGAACGAATGCTCGCGCTTACGATCAGGGGTCCGCCTGCGTTCGTGGCATGGTTTGCCCGGATCGAGCGCGCGCCCGCGGCCCCGCGCCCGGGGGTTGCCGCGCCCACGCTTCGGATTATCCGGGACAAGCGCCCCGCTATTTTCTCCGTTTAGCCGAGGGAGTGCCCAGCGGCTTTGTACCGCTCAGCCGAGGGAGTGTACCCGGCGGCTTTGTCCCGCGACCACGCGCTCGGGGTTCGTTGCGCTCACGTTGGTGATTACCCGGGATGAGCGAGCGCCTGCGACTCCGCACTGGTGACCCCCTCGCCGGGTTCCCGCTACTCCGCTATTTCGGCGAGCTTTACCGGGCGGTGCTCCCTTGCCGATCGTGTGGCTGCGAGGGCTATTTGAGTTGCCCTTAGACCGTCCTCCAGACCCACGGCGGGCGGAGTGCCGCGCTCTACCGAGCGGACGAAGCTTCTGATCTCCTCGCGGAAGGACTCCATATACCGCTCCAGGAAGAAGTGGAGAGGGCGTTCTCCCGTGACGCCGCCGGGGCCGCTATATACCGCGCTTGAGGGTGTGTCATTGGAGCAGGAGACCATACCCCCGCCGCCGAAAACCTCCGCCCTCTGGTCGTAGCCGTACACGGCTTTGCGGGAATTGTCAATGGAGCATATCGCGCCGTTGTCCATTTTAAGGACCGTCAGCGCGGTGTCGTAATCCCCCGCCTTGCCGATTTCGGGGTCTATAAGGGCCTCGCCCACCGCGTAGACCTCCTCCACCTCGCCGCCGGAGAGGAACCTCGCCATATCGAAGTCGTGGATGCTCATATCGAGGAAGATCCCGCCGGAGACCGCCGCGTACGCGGGGGAGGGGGGTTCCGGGTCGCGGGAGGTGATCCGCACCAACTGGGGAGCGCCAACCTTTCCCGATAGGACGGCGGTTTTCAGCGCGGCGAAGTTGTGGTCGAAGCGGCGGTTGAAGCCCACCTGAAAGACGGCGCCCGTTTCCCGCAGCGCGTCCCGCACCCGAAGGATTTCGGCGGGGCTTTTGTCCACCGGTTTTTCGCAGAAGACGTGCTTGCCCGCCCCAATCGCCTCCACTGAGATGTCGGCGTGGGTGTCGGTCGAGGAGCAGACTAACACCGCGTCCACCTCCCGGTCGGCTAACACGTCCGTATAGTCGCGGGTAAGCCTGATCTCCCCGAAGCTCCGGGCGAAGGCCTCCGTCTCCGGGGTAAGGTTAGGCTCGGCGGCGGCGACCACCCTCGCGCCCGCGACGCCCGTGGATATCCCCTCGAGGTGCACCCTGCCTATTCTCCCGAGCCCGATTATGCCGATTTTTACCATAGTTACAGCCCCGTTTTCTTTTTTATATATGCTCTCGCGGTCTGAGCGTAAACGAGTGGGTCTGCGGTCGCCGGGTCCTGCTCCGCCTCCACGAGCAATACCCCCTCGTACCCCGCGTCGGCGAAGGCGGAGAATATCCCCTCGAACCGGAGATCCCCGTCCCCCGGGACGGTGAAAGTCCCCAGCCGCACGCCCTCAAGGAAGCTCAAGCCCTCGCTCTTTACCCGCGCTATGGCGGAGTTCCTCACGCTTTTTAGGTGAATATGCCGTGTCCTGCGGGCGTAGAGCCTCGCCATTTTGTCCGGGTCCGCCCCGGCGTAGGCGAAATGCCCGCTGTCGTAGAGCAGGCTTACATAGCGGGGGTCGGTTCCGCTCATCAGCCGTTCCACCTCGCCCTCGCTTTGCACGACGGTGCCCATATGGTGGTGGTAGCAAAGGCTGATGCCGTACTCCCCGGCGGAGATCTCCCCCAGGCGGTTAAGCCCGCTTGTAAGCAGGTCCCACTCGCCCCCGCTCATAACGGGCTTCGAGCCGAATATGGGGACGCTCTTTCCCTGTATGCTCCCGCTTTGCTCCGACACGCCGATAATTTTTGCCCCGAGCGCGCGAAGCTGCCCGCATTTTTCGCGGAAGGGCTTCTCCGTCTCCCCGAAGGGCTTCGATATTAGGTATGTGGAGAACCACGAGTTGCAGACACTGAGACCGCGGGGCTTCAGTGCCGAGAGCAGCGCGGCGGGGTCGCGGGGGTACTTGTTGCCGAGCTCGGTCTTAGTGAAGCCCGCGAGCGCCATTTCGTCCACACACTGCGGGAAGGGGATCTCGCCGCCGAGGTCCGGCATATCGTCGTTGGTCCAGCCGATGGGGGATATCCCGAGGGCCACTTTTTCCGGGTCGAAGAGCATATCGCGTCACCTTGCCTTATCCAAGAAAGTCATTATCCGAGGAAGTTATCACCCGAAGAAGTCATTATCCGAGAAAGTCATATCTCGGATCGATGTTCCTGTCGGTCTGGAGCCACTTGTTCTCCGGCAGGTGGCGGATCATCCAGCAGGTGTATTCCGTGAAGCCCGGCGAGCAGGCCTGCGGGTGAGTTAAACCGCCGGGAATCGCGGCGAAGCTGCCGCTCACGCTTTTATAGACTTCGTCGCCGACAAAGCACGCCCCGAACCCGTCGGGCTTGTCGAAGAGGAAGTAGTACACCTCCGGCTGCGGGTGGCTGTGCGGGGGAAAGCTGCTCCAGTTGCCGGCGTCGCCCACTATCTCGCCCAACACCATATTGGAGCGGGGGGAGATGTCGGCGTCGAACACGGTGACTACGTTGCGCCGGGCGATATTCCCGTACTTGCCCTCTCCCACCCGGACGGCGGAGACGTCGCGCGGGGTGTAGAATTCCACGGGGAAGGGGGCGCCGTTCCTCGCGCGTTGGACGAGCACCTCCGCCGCCTCCAGCGCGGTGACGGAAATGGCGTCATTGTACGACGCGTGGGCGCAGTAGGGACCCGCCCGGAAGACGTCTTCCCGGCTCGCCCGCTCACGGACGGGCCCCGCCTCGAAGAGGGCTTTGCCCCGAAGCAGCAGGGCGGCGGTCTCCTCGCCGGGGCAGGAGAAGACCCGCGTCTCGCCCCGGCGCATCCTGTAGACGCGGATGTCCATCCCCGCCCAGGCGAAGGCGTTTTCGTATGTGGTGAGAATTTGCTCGCCGTTCTCGGCGAACGCGGGCGCTGAGAATACCTCGCTCAAGTCCTAAACCTCCTTTGTCGTTACGACGGGTAGGCGGTGCGGGGGTAGGCGGCTCGCGAAGCTCCCAAAAGTCGGGCAGCCGCGTCCGACCGGGGACCCTCGTTCACGCCGTGGCGCCCGCTATACCCCCGGGGAAGCCCGATCTTCAGCTGTGTTCCCGAAGAATCCGGCGTTCCCGCTATATCCTCGGGGAAACCCGGCTTTTTCGCTACGCCCCCCCGGGGAAGTCAAGCACTCCCGCTATGCCCCGGAGGAAACCCGTCTCATCCGCCATTCCCCGGGGGAATCCAGCCGCTTCCGCCATTCCCCGGGGAAACGCGGCGCTTCCTCAGTACTTCCTCCCCGCGCGGCGCATCTCGGCTATTTCGGCGGCGGATTTCTCCACGGCGGGGCTCCGCGAGGTTTGCGCCACGCCGACGTCCCACCGGGAGAGATAGCCGTCTGTCATCGTCTTGGGCAGTATTTTAAGGTCTAACAGGCACGCCGTGTCCCGCTTTCCCGCGTCGGCGAGAGCGGCCTTCAGCTCGCCCTCGTCGCGGCAGGTGTAGGAGATCAGCCCGTACCCCTCGGCTATCTTGGCGTAGTCGACGGGGATCAGTCCCCCGTCCGGGCGGCCCTCGCCCCTGTAGCGGAACTCCGTCGCGAGGCTGCCGACCCCGTTGTTCATTTGAAGATTATTTATGCACCCGAAGCCGCAGTTATCGAATACAATTATAGTGACTTTCAGCCGCTCCTGCATAATGGTGGCGATTTCGCTGTGGAGCATCAGGAAGCTCCCGTCCCCGAGCAGTGAGTAGACCTCGGCACCCGGCTCCGCGAGCTTTACCCCCAGAGCCGCCGCTACTTCGTAGCCCATACAGCTGTAGCCGTACTCCGCGTGGTAGTCGCCCCGCCGCCTCGAGACCCACATCCTCTGCAGGTCGCTCGGCAGCGACCCTCCGGCGGTAATTATAACGGAGTTTTCCGGGATATTCTCGTGTATTATACCGAGCGCGCCGGTTTGGGTAAGCTCCCCGCCGGTGAGCGCGCGGAACTCCTCCACCGTGTGCGGGTCCCTCGCCGTTATGTTGGGAGTGAAATCTTTGCCATCGTAGCGCAGAGAGGATAGCCGGGCGAGCTCAACGCTCCAGGCGGCTTTCGCGTTCTCAATCTCGCCCGAATAGCCGGAACGGTAGCCGCGTTCCCGGAGCACCCGTGCAAGCTCTGTAAGGCTCGCTTTCGCGTCCCCCGTGACGGGGAGGGAGTCTGACTTGTAAGCGTGGTAGCGGGAGACGTTCAGCGAGACGAACCTCGCGGCGCCCGCGAAGAGGGTTTTGGAGCAGGTGGTAAAATCCGTGAGCCGCGTCCCGACGGCTATCACGAGATCGGCGTTCCCCGCTATCCCGTTCGCGGCGGAGGTGCCCGTGACGCCTATCCCGCCGAGGTTCAGCGGGTGGTCGCACGCGCACGCGCTTTTGCCCGCCTGCGTCTCGGCGAAAGGGATGTCGAACTCCCGGCAAAACTCCTCCACCGTCTCTCCCGCCTCGGAGTATTTAACCCCGCCGCCGACTATGAGAAGCGGTCTCTTTGATGAAGAAACAGCTTCCGCCGCCGCGAGCAGCTCAGTCTCGTCCGCCCGCTGCCGGGGGATAATGTGCACTCTGCGGCGGAAAAAGCTTTCCGGGAAATCGTACGCCTCGCCCTCCGCGTCCTGGCAGAGAGATACGCAGCACGCGCCGGTGTCCGCCGGGTCGGTGAGCACCCGCATAGCGTTTAACAGCGCGCTCATAGCCATTTCCGGGCGGGCAATCCTGTCCCAGTAGCGGCAGACGGGGCGGAACGCGTCGTTGGTGGTGACGGCGAGGCTGTCATCCCGCTCCAACTGCTGGAGCACCGGGTCGGGGCGGCGGGAAGCGAACGTGTCCGCCGGGAAGACGAGCAGCGGGAGGTTGTTGACCGTCGCGGTCGCCGCCGCGGTGACCATATTGGCCGCCCCCGGGCCTATGGAGGACGCGCACGCTATAATCCGGCGGCGCAGGTTCTGCTTCGCGAATGCGGTCGCGGCGTGGCACATACCCTGTTCGTTTCGCCCCTGGAAAACTTTCAGCCCGCCGGGGTCGCTGTCCAAGGCTTCCCCCAGCCCCACGGCTATCCCGTGCCCGAATACGGTGAAGAAACCCTCCACGAACTTGCTTTTCTCGCCGTCGAAGGACACATACTGGTTGTCGAGGAACTTCACAATGGCCTGCGCCGTGGTGAGATGCAGGGTCTTCTCCATTTTTTCGAGCCTCCTTTTTATAGCTCTTTAACCGCCCGGGGTTTAGAGCCTCTCCACGAATACGTCGCCGTGAGCGGACTTCGCCTCGTCTATAAACGCGCGTACTTCAGCTGCGCCGGGCAGGTCGTTGGAGCAGTTGTTGCTCCTTACCATCATCGACGCCTCCGCCGAGGCGAACTCGAGCGCCTCCGCCACGCCGCGCCCGGCGAACAGTGAGTACAACAACCCCGCCGCGAGACCGTCTCCCCCGCCGAAGCTCTTTCGCGCGGTGACGGGGAAGGGCCGCACCCGGTAGCGCCCGCCGCTCTTCGTAAAGCAGTTAAAGCCCGCCGCACCGTGCTTGATTACCAGCAGCCGGGCGGCGTGTCTCATCCAGAACTCCGCGCTGCCCTCGTCCGAGAGCCCCGGCGCTACCAGCCGCTCCGTGAGGTTAAACTCCTCCCTCGAGCCGAGGATGACATCCGCGTCCCGCGCGAGGGCTGCGGAGTAGACCGTGACCTCGTCCGCCGAGCTCCAGTTGTACGGGCGGTAGTCTATATCGTAAATAAGCCCCACTCCGAGCCGCTTCGCGGTCGCCGCCGCTTTAAGCGCCGCCTCTCTGGAGGGGGACGCCGCGAGAGCCGTCCCGGATACGAGAACGGCGCGGCACCGCGAGATGTACTCCTCGTCCACGTCGGCGGGGGAGAGGGACAGATCGGCGGCGCGGTTGCGGTACATCAGTATGCCGCTCTCGTTTTCCGAGAGCATTTCGGTGAACGTAAGCCCCAACTTTTCTCCGTGCTCGCATTTGCCGATCCGCGAGGTGTCGATCCCCCGCCCGGCGAAGTAATCCGTCACGTACTCGCCGAAAGCGTCGTCCGAGACTTTGCCTATAAAGCCGACCTTCAGCCCCAATTTACTGAGGCCCACGGCTATGTTCGCGGGCGAGCCTCCCACGAACTTCTCGAAGTAGTGCACGGATTTTAAGGGACCGAAGTCCTCCTTTACCGCGTCGGAGTACGCCGGGTTAAAGTCTATGGCCACCCTGCCGAGCAGGGCTATATCGAGCGGCGCCCCGCTCATCTCGCCGCCCCCGGGAGAGAGGGGTCTATGACGACCTTCATAGAGCGGGAGTAATCCATCGAAGTGAGTATGGCTTCCTTCGCCGCCTCGATGGGGAAGCGGTGGGTGATGAGCTTTTCTAAGGGGAACTGCTTGCGGTAGCGCAGCAACATCCGCAGGGACGGCCCGTAGCCCGATATGGCGTGGTTGGACATCCCTAACACCCTTATGTTTTTGGCGCAAATCTCGTGCGGCTTGATTTTCACCTCGCAGCCCACGTCCACGAAGTTGCCCACGACTAAGTAGACCCCGGATTTCCTCGTCATCGCGAGCCCCTCGGGGAACGCCTCCGGCTCCCCCGCGCACTCCACGGTGACGTCCGCCCCCCGTCCGCCGGTTTTTTCCCTTATAAAGGAGATCCGCTCTTCGGGCGTGGTCTCGCCGAGGAGAAGGGTGTAGTCCGCGCCGAACTCCCTCGCGAGCTTCAGCCGGAAGGCGGATGTGTCCGTCATAATGACCCTGTCCGCGCCGAGCATTCTCGCCTTGATCAGGTGCATCATACCGAGGGGGCCCGCCCCCTGTATCACCACGGTGTCTCCGAACGCGAAGCCCTCGCCGTCGAAGGCGTACAGCTCCTTCGCCTTGTCGAGGGTGTAGGTGACATCGAACAGCTCCGCGAACACGGCCGCTTCGGGCGGCAGCCCCTCCGGGACCTTGTAGAGCTTCACCTTATCCGTAACGGCTATGTACTCCGAGAACCCGCCGAAGAGGTGAGGGGGGTCGGCGCAGGTGAGCGAGTTGCCGTACGAGCGGATGTTGTCGCACCAGGGGTAGTCGGGGATATGCTTGCAGAACCAGCACTCCCCGCACACCGTGTCGGGGCACATCACCACGCGGTCGCCGGGGCGCAGGGTCTCGCCCTCGTACTCCAAGTGCCGAGCGCCCTCCGGGGTGATCTCCTCGATAACGCCGACGTTCTCGTGGCCCTGTATTATGGGGAAGGGGGTGGTGACCTCCTGCGCGGTGCCGGCGTACTGGCGCACCTCGCCTTTGAAGGTGTGCTTATCCGTCCCGCAGATGCCGGAAAGCTCGGTTTTTATTATCGCCCCTCCGCGAGGCGGCTCGGGGTAGGGGAAGCTCCTTGTCTCCATTTCCCCCGGCGCGGTCAAAACGGCGGCTTTCACGAACTTCGGCATAAGCGCGACCTCCTATTACAGCGGTTGTTGGGGAGCGGCAAGCGGTTCATCCGGCGGTTTGCGGATAGCGGCAAGCGGTTCAGAGCGATTAGCGGGGAACATCGAGCGGCCCTGAGGCACCGGGCGGGGGAGCGGCAAGAAACCTTTCGCCGCGTCCCGTGCATAATGTGTGCATAAGCGCATATCCAGCGCATTGGCGGGGTTTGACGCCGAGTTGGGCGGAACGCGGGACAAATCCGCATCTTTAGTAAAATTTTAGATGAATTTTCACCCCGCGTTTACATAATAGCACCCGCTCGTCGAAAAGTCAAGCGATTTCTCATAAGAATTTGTGCATAATTTCGCGAGCTTTATGCATTACGAAGGCCCGTCTAACCGCGGGGGAGCGGGCCGTCGGGATCGGCGAGGCAAAATTTTTACTGACGAGCCAAAATTTTTCAAAAAAGCCCTTGACTTTTGGGCGCCCGCCGGGGGGGGTGGGGGGGGGGGGGGGGGGGGGGGGGGGGGGGGGGGGGGGGGGGGG
>CAYOSS010000008.1:0-33773 GCA_964406705.1 uncultured Eubacteriales bacterium | reverse complement strand
CCGCGCCCGTCGGCGAAGAGAAGAAAAGCGGACATCGTTCCCCAGCCCAGCTGGGAATGAAGCCGAGCGCGTCCGGTGGACGAAACAGCGAAGGCTTCATCCCGGCAGCGGTCGGCGAGGAGCCGCGCGGGGGTGTGCGACGAGCCGGGCACCGCAAGGTGGGCAAAAGGCTCCCCAAAGCTGAAAGCCCTCAGTCATCGCGGCATACCCTGCGCAGCGAGAAGCAGCCCCCGGATCCGGGCGGAACCGAAGCTGGCGAGAATAGCCGGGCTACCCTCGACCGAGAGAGAAAAGCGGACACCGTTCCCCAGCGTAGCTGAGAAAATCGAATAAGCTATCCGCGAAGCACGGTAAGTCCACCAAACAGGCGGGTAAAGAGGCTCCCGGCACCGCAAAGCAGCCCTCGCAGCTAAAAGCAGCCACCCGGCGCCGGGCGGAGCCAAAGCCCCCGCCACCACCGACCTGTCCGTGTGGCGAGATAATTCCCTCATAACAAGCACAGCCGAGCATCCCCCCGTCACCACACCCCCCCCCCCCGCGCAGCGAGACTGAGCTCCCGGCAGCGGAGCTCCCATCCGTCCGCCGCCCCCCAACAACCGCTTGACAAGCCGGCGGATTTAGTGTATACTTGTAAGCAGAGTATACGGGGGAGAGTGTTGCGGGAGTGGAGTGCCGGGGCGGCGATGCGGGGTACACGGCGAGGCTGTTCGGCGTGTCCCAGCGGGTGGAAAAGGCCACCGACATAGCTCTCTCGCGGTGCGGCGAACAGTTCCGCCTTATCGAGAGGGTGGCACGCCGCAACCAGCAGAGGATGCTCCGCGCCTTCATAGACAACCGCGCCGATACCGCCTGCCTTTCCGGCACCACCGGGTACGGCTACTCCGACCGGGGCAGGGAAACTTTGGAGAAAATATGCGCCGAGGTGTTCGGCTGCGAGAGCGCGCTGCTGCGGCACAACTTTATGTCGGGGACGCACACCCTCGCCGTCGCGCTGTTCGGGGTTCTGCGCCCGGGGGACAGGGTCCTCTGCGTCACGGGAAGACCCTACGACACGCTCCTCGGCGTCATCGGCGAAGAAAGGCCCGCTCCCGGCTCGCTGAGGGAGTTCGGCATAAGTTTCGATACGCTGGATCTCCTCCCCGGCGGCGGGGTGGACTTGGGCGAGATGAAACGGCGTCTTAGCGAGACCCGCTACAAAGCGGTCTACATCCAGCGCTCGAGGGGGTATACGCTCCGCCCGTCGCTCGGGGTCGCGGAGATAGGCGAAATATGCCGCGAGGCGAAGCGCGTCAGCCCCGATATAATCACTATTGTGGATAACTGCTACGGCGAGTTCGTAGAGGAGACCGAACCGACAGCCGCCGGCGCGGACCTGATAGCCGGCTCGCTTATAAAAAACCCCGGAGGGGGGCTCGCCCCTACGGGGGGTTACATCGCGGGACGCGCCGACTTAGTCGAGATGTGTGCGAACCGGCTCACGGCACCGGGCGTGGGCGGCGAGATAGGCGCGACGCTGGAGCAGAACCGCGAGCTGTACTTGGGCTTCTACAACGCCCCTCACGCGGTGGGCGAGGCACTGAAGACTGCGGTGTTCGCGGCGGCGCTCTTCAGGGAATTGGGCTTTCCCGTCACCCCGCGCTGTGACGAGCGCCGGGCGGACATAGTGCAAACGGTGCTCCTTGGCGACGAGGAGCGGCTCTCCGCGTTTTGCCGGGGGGTGCAAAGGGGCTCGCCCATTGATTCGTATGTCACGCCCGAGGCTTGGGATATGCCCGGCTACGGGTGCCGGGTTATTATGGCGGCGGGAGCGTTTACCGCGGGATCGTCCATAGAGCTCTCCGCCGACGCGCCGCTGCGGGAGCCTTACGCGGTGTGGATGCAGGGTGGTACGCAGTTTGACGCGGCTATGGCGGGAGTGATGCTCGCCGCCGACGAAGTTCTTAAAACGGAGGATGCCGGATGAACGAAGGGTTGGAGAAAATCAGATCCGACGCGCTGGAAAAGCTCGCCCGCTGCCGCGACGAGCGGGAGTTGGAGTCGCTGCGGGTCGGGATTTTCGGCAAAAAGGGGACTCTCACGGAAATATCCAAGCAGACGGGCAAGCTCCCGCCGGAGGAGCGCCCCGCGTTCGGGCAGGCGGTAAACGGCGTCCGCCGGGAGTTGGAGCGCGAGTTCGCCGCCGCTGGGGAAACGATTAAAGCCCGCCGGCTGGAGGAGCGGCTGGAGGCCGAAACCCTCGACGTGACCCTGCCCGCGAAACGGCACCGCGCGGGAAAACTCCACCCTCTCAGCATAGTCTGCGAGGATCTCATTGACATATTCCGCTCGATGGGCTTCGACGTGGTGGACGGCCCCGAGGTCGAGACCCCCTACTACAACTTCGAGGCCCTCAATATCCCGGAGGATCACCCCGCCAAAGATATGCAGGACACCTTCTACATCGGGGAGAACCTGCTGCTGCGCTCCCAAACCTCCGCCGCGCAGATACGCACTATGCAGTCCCGCAAGCCGCCCATCAGGATGGTCTGCCCCGGGCGCGTCTACCGCGCGGACGAGGTCGACGCCACCCACTCGCCCGTATTCCACCAAATGGAGGGGCTTGTGGTGGATAAGGGCGTGACGATGTGCGACCTCAAGGGAGTGTTGGAGCGCTTCGCCAGGGAAATATACGGGGAGGGCACCGAGATCAAGTTCCGCCCCTCGTATTTCCCGTTCACAGAGCCCAGCGTGGAAGTTGACGTCTCCTGCCCGGAATGCGGGGGGAAGGGCTGCCGCGTCTGCAAGGACAGCGGCTGGATCGAGATTTTGGGCGCGGGGATGGTCCACCCGAATGTGCTCCGGGGGTGCGATATAGACCCCGAGGTGTACAGCGGGTTCGCGTTCGGCATAGGGCTTGACCGCCTCGCCACTACCCGCTACAAAATCAGCGATATCCGCCTGCTCTTCGAGAATGACACGCGCTTTTTGGCGCAGTTTTAGGGAGACGAGCGATGAAGATTTCCTTAAACAGGCTGCGGTCCTACGTGGATATAAACGTCCCCGTGGAGACGCTTTGCGATAAAATGGTGATGGCGGGCTTCGAGGTGGAGTCCGTGGAGGATTTATCCGCGAGTATGGATAAGGTCGTCGTGGGAAAAATTCTCTCCACGCGCCCCCACGGGAACTCGGACCACCTCACAATCTGCGAGGTGGACGCCGGCGGGGAAAAGCCGCTCCAAATAGTGACGGGCGCCGGCAACATCTTCCCCGGCGCGTATGTCCCGGTGGCTCTGCACGGCTCCCGCCTTCCCGACGGCACCGTGATAAAGCGCGGCAAACTTCGCGGCGAGGAGAGCGAGGGAATGCTCTGCTCCGGCGGGGAATTGACCCTCTCGGAGCATGACTACAAGGGCGCCGGGGTAAACGGGATACTTATCTTGGAGGGCTCTCCCGCCCCCGGCACGGATATGCGCGACATCTTGGGGCTGAGAGACACGGTTATCGATTTTAAGATCACCGCGAACCGCCCCGACTGCAACTCGCTTTTGGGCGTCGCGAGGGAGGCCGCCGTGGTGCTGGGCACGGCCTTCCGCGCCCCGGAGCCGGTTTTCACCCCGGCGGGGGGAGACATCCGCGATATGGTTTCCGTCACGGTGGAGGATTACGACTTGTGCCCGCGCTACTGCGGGGCGGTAGTCACCGACGTGGTGATTAAAGACTCCCCCGATTGGATGAGGGCGGCTATTAGGGCGGCAGGTATGCGCCCCATCAACAACATCGTGGACATCACCAACTTCGTTATGCTGGAAACCGGGCAGCCGATGCACGCTTTCGATTATGACGACATCGCGGGGCGGCGCGTTGTAGTCCGGCGGGCCGCCGACGGCGAGAGGATGACCACCCTCGACGGCAGGGAGCATACGCTGAGCCGGGATATGTTGGTCATAGCGGACGAGAAAGCCCCCTCCTGCCTCGCGGGGATTATGGGCGGGCTCAACAGCGAGATTAAGGACACTACGTCGACCATATTCTTCGAGACAGCGAAATTCCGGCGGGACAACGTGCGGCGCACCTCGAGGAAATTGGGGCTTCGCACGGAGTCCAGCTCCCGCTTCGAGCGCGGGGTGGATATAATCAACACGGAGTACGCCATGCGCCGGGCCCTGCAGTTGGTGGAGGAGACCGGCTCGGGCAGGATTGTGTCGGGGCTGATAGACGAGAACGCGGGGCTGCCCGGCGAGCGGGAAATCACCGTCGGCGTGGACTCGGTGAACGGGCTTTTGGGGCTCGGGATCCCCGGCGAGACTATGCGGGAAATACTAAACAGCCTCAGTATTCGCACCGAGTTGGTCGGCGGCGAGCTTCACTGCCGCGTCCCCTCCTTCCGGGACGACATAGAGGGCACGGCGGATATAGCCGAAGAAGTTATGAGAATATACGGGTACAGGCACATCACCGGCACGCCCCTTCGCGGGGAGATCTCGCGCGGGAGCAAGCCGTCCTCCAGGCTCGACTCCGACCGCGTCAAGACGGCGCTCACCTCCTGCGGGCTATACGAGATCTACACCTACTCTTTTATCTCCGAAAAGGTCCCGGATCAGCTGCGCCTGCCCGCCGACGACCCGCGCCGCAAGGTTATAAGGCTGCTGAACCCCCTCGGCGACGAGTACGCCGTGATGCGCACGCAGTTGGCGGGGAGTATGCTCTCCGTTCTCTCCGTAAACATCAACCGCAAGAACCCCTTGGCGCGGCTGTTCGAACTGAGCAAAGTGTTCCTGCCGGGCACCGTGCCCCCGGTGGAGCAGCCGGAGGAGCGACCCGCCCTCTGCGTCGGGGCCTACGGCGAGGACGAGGATTTCTTCACCGTAAAGGGCTATGTGGAGAGCGTGTTGGAGCTGTTCGGGGTAAGCTCCAAATGCGAAAGGGGCCGCGAGCCCTACTACCACCCCGGGCGGTGCGGGACTTTCAGCCTTGGGGGGAAACCCGTCGCGGTGTTCGGCGAGGTTCACCCGGAGGTCGCGGCGGCGTTCGGGATTGACGGGCGGGTTTACCTCGCCGAGGTTGACCTAAAGCCCCTTTACGCTATGGCGCGGAGGAAGCCCGTCTACACTCCCCTTCCCCGCTTCCCCGCCGTGGAACGCGACTTCGCCCTGCTCTGCGATAAAGATCTCCCCGTAGGCGATATGGAGGCCGCTATAGAGGCCGGCGCGGGGAAACTGCTCGAGAGCATGAAGCTGTTCGACGTTTACACCGGCGCCCAGATCCCGGAAGGTAAGAAGAGCGTCGCGTTTAACGTGGTGCTCCGCTCCTCGGAGGGCACCCTCTCGCAGGAGGAAATCGACCGCGCGACGAGCGGCATAGTGGAGCGGCTCCGGCCTCTGGGCGCGACGCTCAGGGAGTATCCTCGCCGGGTGAGCGGCTAATAAAGGAGAAGCTATGGCGACAGATAAGACAATTTCATTCTGCATTGAGGACGACAGGGAGCGGCAGATCCGCGAGACCCTGCGGACCGTCTACGCCGCCTTGGAAGAGAAGGGCTACAACCCGGTCAACCAAATAGTGGGGTACATCCTCTCGGAAGACCCCACCTACATCACCACTCACAACAACGCCCGCAACCTCATCCGCAAAGTTGACCGCGACAGGCTGCTCCAGTCAATGGTCAAAGCCTACGTCACGGAAAAGCAGTAAGCGCCGCTCCGGGTATATTAACAATACAAAAGCAGGGAGGATACGCTATGCCCGCCAAAGAGTATCTGCGGTACAAAGGCAAGCCGCTCGTCCGAAAGGGCAAGGACATCTACTACGGCAATATGGAGGACAGGTACGTGATACTCTTCCATATCGAGTCGGTGAAGAAGGTCGGCGAGGACGAGATAGCGGACAAGATCACCGTCAGCCTCATAGACAACGACGCGGCGGAGAACGCCCCCGATCGTGTGGTGAAGAAGAGCGAGAAGAACGGGCTCTACGCCGCGATGGATATAGGCTACATCTGGCTCGAAAGGGCGCTGAAGCAATAGCCTGCGCCGGGCGGCCCCCGCGATATAGCCGATAATCCCGCCGTACCCCCGGTGGGTCCTTCGCGAAAACGGAGAGCGTATTTTCGTGAAACGTCTGTTACAATATCTGAAACCCTACCTGTCAAGAATGTCGCTGGGACTCGCGGTAAAAGTGTTCGCCACGCTGGTGGAGCTGCTGATACCGTGGGTCTTATCGCATATAATCGACGACGTGATCCCGGGCGGCAGGATCCCGCCCGTCGTGGCGTGGGGCGGGGTTATGCTGTTGGCGTCGCTCTTCGCCTGGTTCGGAAACATCACCGCTAACAGAATGGCATCGTCCGTGGCGAGGGACTGCACCGGGCAGATCCGCCACGAGCTCTTCCGCAAGACGGAATACCTCTCGGAGCGGCAGGTGGATAAGTTCACCATCCCCTCGCTGATCTCCCGGCTCACCAGCGACACCTATGTCATTCACCAGACGGTGGGAATGATCCAGCGCATCGGGGTGAGAGCCCCGATAATGCTTGTGGGCGGGATATTGGTCACTCTCACCCTCGACCCCGCGCTGACGCTGATAATGTTGGCCGTCCTGCCCGTCGCGGGGGTTATAACGTTTTTCGTGTCAAGGAGGGGCACCAGGCTTTACAGGGAAGTGCAAAGGTCCTCCGACGAAATGCTGCGGGTGGTTCGGGAGAACGCCACTGGCGTGCGGGTGATTAAAGCCTTATCCAAATCCGGGTACGAGCGGGAGCGCTTCGCGGGGGTAAACGAGACGCTCACGGCGAAGGAGCGCAAGGCGGAAAAGAATATGGCCCTTATCAACCCCGCTATGAGCTTTATGCTCAACCTCGGCATTGTAGCGGTTGTGGTGGCGGGCGCGTACAGGGTAAACGGCGGAGTGACGGAAGTCGGCAAGATTATAGCCTTTATGAACCTGTTTACCATAGTACTGAACGCGCTGATGGCGATAAACCGCGTGTTCACTATGCTCTCCCGCTCCGCCGCCTCCTGCGCGAGGGTATTCGAGGTTATAGACGAGCCGGACGAGATGTACGAGCCGCGCTCCCGGTACGGCGAGCGGGTGGAGGGGGCGCCGCATATAGCCTTCCGCCACGTGACGCTGCGCTACCCCACGGGGAGTTTCGCGGTGAGGGACCTCAATTTTACCCTTCGGCGGGGCGAGACGCTCGGAATTATAGGGGCGACGGGAGCGGGCAAATCCACAGTGATACGCGCACTGATGCGCTACTTCGACACGGCGGCCGGCTCCATAGAGATTGACGGCGCGGATATACGGCTCTACTCCACGAGGGAGCTGCGCGGCAAGTTCGGCGTGGTGTTCCAGAATGACACGCTCTTTAAGGACACCGTGAGGGAGAATATCCGCCTCGGGCGGGACATAGCCGACGAAAAACTGTTGGAAGCGGCCGGGCTCGCTCAGGCGCTGCCGTTTATAGAATCCATAGGCGGGCTTGACGCCGCCGTGTCGATTAAGGGAGCTAACTTCTCCGGGGGGCAAAAGCAAAGGCTCCTCATAGCGCGGGCGCTCGCGGGGGACCCGGAAATCCTCATTATGGACGACTCCTCCAGCGCGCTGGACTACAAGACCGACGCCCGGCTGCGCGAGGCCTTGCGGGACCGGGGCGGGCTTACCACAAAAATCATTATAGCACAGCGGGTAAGCTCGATAATGCACGCGGATAAAATACTGGTGCTCGACGCCGGGGAGACCGTCGCCTGCGGGACGCACGAGGAGCTGATTTCCTCCTGCCCGCTTTACCGGGAGATTGCGGACTCCCAGCTTGGAGGAGAGGTGAGCGAGCCGTGAGCGAGCGTAAGAAGATCAAAAAGGCCGCGATACTCCGGCGGCTGCTCCCGTACCTCGCGAGGGAAAAGTGGCTGTTGGCGGTCTGCCTGCTGCTCACTTTGGGCGGAAATATGTTGGCTCTCGCGGGGCCCTACTTCTCCGGGAAAGCCATTGACGCGATAGAGCCCGGGCGCGGCGCCGTTGTGATCCCCCGGGTGCTGCGCTACGCCGGGATGATGCTCACGGTCTACGCCGCGGCCGCTCTCTTCTCCTACACGCTCACCCGTCTGATGATAGTCGTCAGCAGGCGGGTAGTAAAACGCATGCGCCGGGACGTGTTCAACAAGCTCACCGAGCTGCCCGTCGCCTTCTTCGATACGAACCAAACCGGGGATATCCTCAGCCGGATGTCCTATGACATCGACACGATAAACACCTCGCTCTCCAGCGACCTGGTGCAAATTTTGGCGAGCTTCGTCACGGTGGTGGGCGCGCTCGTTATGATGCTGACCATCTCCCCGCCGCTCGTGCTTGTGTTCGCGTTTACCGTGCCGCTCTCGGTGTTCCTCACGAAGAAGATCACCGGCTTCACGAGGCCGCTCTTCAGAAGACGATCCGCCAAATTGGGGGAGCTGAACAGCTTCGCGGAGGAGATGATCTCGGGGCAGAAAACCCTCTCGGCATACTGCGCGGAGGACGTGACGCTGGGCAAATTCGACTCCCACAATCAGGAGACGGTGGAAGCCTACTACAAGGCGGAGTATTACGGAAGTATGACGGGACCGTCGGTCAACTTCGTGAACAACCTCTCGCTCTCCCTTGTGACCTTCTTCGGTGCGCTGCTCTTCCTGCACGGCGGGATAACCATAGGCAACATTTCGACGTTCGTGCTCTACTCCCGGCAGTTCAGCGGCCCCATAAACGAGGTGGCGAACATCATCGGCGAGCTTCAGTCGGCGTTTTCAGCGGCGGAGAGGGTGTTTAACCTTTTGGACGAGCCCTCCGAGCGCGACGACCCCGGCGCGGTGGACTACCCGCGCGCCGAGGGCAACGTGGAGCTCTCCCACGTGGCGTTCGGCTATAGCCCCGGGAAGCCCGTGATACACGACCTCAATCTCACCGTACCTAAGGGTAAGTTAGTCGCGATAGTGGGGCCCACGGGGGCGGGCAAGACGACGCTTGTGAACCTGCTGATGCGCTTCTACGACGTAAACTCCGGGGAAATCCGCCTTGACGGGCGACCCGTCGGCACCCTCACCCGCGACAGCCTGCGGCAAAACTACTCTATGGTGCTTCAGGACACCTGGCTTTTCGGCGGGACGGTCTACGACAATCTCGTCTACGGCAACCGCGACGCGACACGGGAGGACGTGGAGAGAGTCTCGCGGGCGTGCGGGATTGACGCCGCTATAAACGCCCTGCCCGACGGGTACAATACGATGTTAGGCGACGACGGCTCGAACATCTCCAAGGGGCAAAAGCAGCTTCTCACAATAGCGAGGGCTATGCTGCAACCCTCCGCGCTGCTGATTTTGGACGAGGCCACCTCCAACGTGGACACGCGAACGGAGGCGCAAATCCAGGCGGCTATGCGCACCCTGATGCGCGGGAAAACCTGCTTCGTGATAGCCCACCGGCTCTCCACGGTGCAAAACGCGGACGAGATCTTGGTCGTGCGGGACGGGGATATCCGCGAGCGCGGCACCCACCGGGAGCTGATGCGCGGCGACACCTTCTACAAGGAGCTTTACCGGGCGCAGTTCGCTGGGTAGCGACAGGAGAGGAACGGCAGGAGGTTCCGGCGCCGGCCCCGGGGCGCGGTTCGCGGGTCAACGCCGGGTAAAGAGTGCAAGACGCTCCCGACACAAATCAGGCGTGCCGCTCGCGAGATAATGCCGGAAGCGGGGCGGCAAAAAGCCCCGAGCACGGATCAGACGCGTTGCTCGCGAGGGAGAACACCGGGCAGGCAACATCAAAAGATCCCGGGCGCGGGCGCTCGGCGCACAGTTCGCGGGGTGACGCCGGAGAAGGGGCGGCAAGGAATGACGAAAGCCCCCGGGCTCGGGCTCCGGGACGCGGTTATCCATGCGCGGTTTGACAAACAAGGCTCGGTGAGCACCGTTCGCGGGGTGACGCCGGAGACAAAACAACAAGAAGGCCCGGCCTCGGGCCTCGGGGCTTGTCCCGCCGAGTGATACCGCCCCGAAAACAACAGGAAGCCCCCGGGCATGGGCTCGGGGACAGTTCGGCGTACACTTTTCAGATAATAAGCTCGGCGAGCGCGGTTAGCGGGTTTGCCGGCGGCAGCCCCCGCTAAAGCGCGGCTCCGGGCCGGAGCCTCAGCCCATCGAAGAAGTCACGCAGCAGCGCGGCGCACTCCTCCTCCATTATGCCGCCGTAAACCTCCGGGATATAGGGGAACTTCTCGCGAAACAAGTCAATAAGGGACCCCAGCGCGCCCGCCTCGGGGTCGTAAGCCCCGAAGTAGACGCGCCGCACCCTCGCGGAAAACAAAGCCCCCGCGCACATCGCGCAGGGCTCCAAAGTCACGTATATGTCGCACCCGTCAAGCCGCCAGCCGCCGCGAGCCACGCAGGCCCCGTGAACCGCCTCCAGCTCCGCGTGAGCGAGGGCGGTTTTTTCCGTTTCACGGCGGTTCCTCCCGCGGGATATGACCTCTCCCGCCCTCACGACCACCGCTCCCACCGGGACTTCCCCACTTGCAGCGGCGAACTTAGCCTCGGCTATGGCCTCCAGCATAAAAGGGTTATTCATCAGTACACGCCGATCTGGGTGAGCACGACCTCGAAGCCCACCACGACATAGTAGACTATCATCAGAGGGGCGGAACATACAGCGCCGAGGCTCTTGTCCTCGCTCTCGGGCAGCTCCAACGGGTAGGAGCGGCGGCCGAGCAGCAAAATCACCCCCACAAGCCCCACGGCGAGCAGCGCGGCGAAGTACAGCAGCGACGCTATCCCGGCGGCACGGGGGCCCAAACCCGCCGTGATATAGTCCATTATGTACGAGAGAAAATTGTTGAGGAAGTGCAACAACACGGCGGGCAGAATAGACCCGGTGCGGACGGTCATATAGCCCAAATACAGCCCCAAAAGGAACGCGAACGGGATTTGCACCAAGTTCCCGTGCATAAGCCCGAACACAAGGGAGGAAACGAACACCGCCGTTCTGGGGCCCGCGTGCCTGTTCACGACGCCGAGAAGAGCTCCACGCATCGCGAACTCCTCCATAAGGGCTGGCGCGACCGCTCCGCTTAAGAACGTCAGCGCGACGCCCCAAAAGCCGCCCGGCATCGGCAGCGAGCTTCCCACCGGCTCCGCGCCGAAGGACGAGAGGAGAGACGCGAATATGCTGTTGCCCACGTTCGCCAGCGCGGCGACGCCGAGGCCCGTCAGCATAAGGGGGGCAAGCTCCCCGCCGCTCACGCGTCCCGCCGGGAACACGTCGCCCAGCCTGTCGCCGGAAAACACCGGCAGCAGCAGCGCGGGGACAAGCAGCACCAAGGCGGAAAAGGATATCTGCATCACGAGGCCCACTCCGCCGTCGTCAAGAAGCGCCTCGTGCCCGCTGAGGAAAAACGCCACTCCCGCGACGAGGTTCACAAGGTACATTAGGAACATCGAGATTAACATCATCCCGCCGACGGAATTGCCGACTCTTGAAAGCTCCCTCTTCCTGTAAAGCTGTCTCACGAACCCCCTGTAGGGTTCCCCGCTGTCGATCATTTCCTCAACCTCCCTTTTTGCCGCTTGCAGCGAATCAGTCAAGCTCCTTCTTACCGGTGTAAAGCTCGTAGTAGCGGCCCTTCTGCGAAAGTAAGTCGTCGTGGTCCCCGCGCTCTATAATTTCCCCGTGCTCCAGCACTAAAATAGCGTCCGCGTTGCGCACGGTGGAGAGCCGGTGGGCTATCACGAAGGTGGTGCGGTTCTTCATAAGACGATCCATCCCGTGCTCTATGTGCCGCTCGGTGCGGGTATCGACGGAGCTTGTCGCCTCGTCGAGGACCAGAATGGGCGCCTTGCTGATAGCCGCCCGCGCGATATTCAGCAGCTGCCTCTGCCCCTGCGAAAGGTTTGTCCCGTCGCCCTGCAGCACCGTCTGGTAGCCGTGCTCGAGCCTTAATATGAAGCTGTGCGCGCTCGCGGTCTTGGCGGCCTCTATGACCTCCTCGTCGGTCGCGTCGGGGCGGCCGTAGCGGATGTTCTCCATCACGGTGCCGGTAAAGAGGTGCGTGTCCTGAAGCACCATCGCGATGTTGCGCCGCAGCACCTCCCGCTTTATGGACTTTATGGGGACCCCGTCGATGGTGATTTCCCCCTCGTCTATGTCGTAAAAGCGGTTGAGCAGGTTGGTGATGGTGGTCTTCCCCGCGCCGGTGGACCCCACAAACGCAATTTTCTGCCCGGGTTTCGCGTAGAGGTTGATGTGCTTCAGGATGGTCTTGCCGGGAACATACCCGAAGGAGACGTCCCGGAACTCCACATACCCCTTCATATCCGGCATATCGAGGGCGGCGGGGCTGTCCGGCGCCTCCGGCTCCTCATCCATAATCTTGAACACCCGCTCCGCCCCCGCGAGCGCGGAGAAGATGGTCGACATTTGCATAGAAACCTCGTTAATGGGGCGGGCGAACTGGCGGGAATAGTTCACAAAAATCGAGAGCCCGCCGACATCAAACTTGCCGAACACGCAGAGGATCCCGCCGACGCCGGCGGTGAGCGCGTAGCAAATCTGGCTGATGTTGCCCATTATAGGACCCATCACACCGCCAAAGAACTGAGCGTACATCTGCTTGTCCCGCAGATCCTCGTTCAGCTCGGAAAACTCGTCCACACAGTCGCTCTCATGGTTAAACACCTTGACGACCTTCTGCCCCGAAACGGTCTCCTCGATGTAGCCGTTCACGGCTCCCAGAGCCGCCTGCTGAGCGGAATAGTACTTCTGGCTGCGCTTGGCTATCATACTGCCGCCCTTGGCGAATATGGGGAGGAAAAACACGGTTATCAGCGTCAGCCAAACGTTGGTGTAGAGCATTATGGCGAGGGTACCGATCAGGTTGATAGAGCCGGATATGACGGACACCAGCGAGGTGTCGAGCATAGTGCCGATGTTGTCCACGTCGTTAGTGAAGCGGCTCATAATCTCGCCAGTGGGCTCGTTGTCGAAGTAGCGGACGGGCAGACGCTGGATTTTGCGGAAAAGGTCGTTGCGGACGGTCTCAATAGTCCCCTGCGAGACGGTCAGCATCAGCCGGGACTGCAGGTAGGTCGAGGCCACGCTCACGAGGTAAACTCCCAACATCACCCCGAGGGCCGCCGCGAGGTAGGACAGCTTATGCGCCACGGACGTATCGGTGTAGGCAATCTCGTTAATCACGGGGCGCAGCAGATACGACCCCGCGAGCCCCGTCGCGGTGCTGAACAGCATACACACCAGCACCAAGATTAGCCGCAGTTTGTACTTCTTAAGATACGCCAACAGCCGGACTATGGTGCCCTTAGCGTTCTTGGGCTTGCCGCCGGGGCCCCTCGCTCCCCCGCGCCCGCGGTTCGGACCCATAGGGGGACGTTTCTCGCCGGGAGCCGCCTCGTGGTTGTACTGAAGCTTCAGCTCCTCTAAGGAACGCGCGGCCATTACGCCACCGCCTCCTTATCCATCTGCGAGTAGTAAATCTCCTGGTATTCGGTATTGGACGCCAACAGCTCGGCGTGGGTGCCTATGCCGGTTATTCTCCCGTCGTTCATCACTATAATCTTATCCGCGTCAATGACGGAGCCTATGCGCTGCGCTATAATTATCTTGGTGACGTCGCGCAGCTCGTTTTTGAAGGACTTGCGGATCTCCGCCTCCGTCGCGGTGTCGACCGCGCTGGTGCTGTCATCCAAAATGAGGATCTTCGGCTTCTTGAGCAGCGCTCTCGCGATGCAGAGCCTCTGCTTCTGCCCTCCCGACACGTTAGCTCCGCCCTGCGTAAGGCGGGTCCTGTACCCCTCCGGGAACGCGCTGATAAACCCGTCCGCGGCGGCGGCTTTCGCGGCCGAGACGACTTCCTCGTCGCTCGCGTTCTCGTCCCCCCAGCGGAGATTGTCCTCTATGCTCCCGGAAAAGAGCACGTTCTTTTGGAGCACCACGCTGACCGCGTCGCGCAGGGTCTTAAGCCGGTAACTCTTCACGTCCCGACCGCCTATGTACACCGCGCCGCTGTCCGCGTCGTAGAGCCGGGGCAGCAGCGACACAAGCGTCGTCTTCCCGCATCCGGTGGAGCCTATTATCCCCACCGTCTCGCCTGACGCAATAGTGAAGTTTATATCCTCCAAAACGGAGTTTTCCCCGTCCTTATAATACTTGAAGTACACATGGTCGAAAGAGACGGTGCCGTCCTCCACGGGAATATCCTCCCCCGCCGCGGGGTCGGTGATGTCTATTTTCTCGTCCAACACCTCGATAACGCGCTTGCCGGACGCCATAGCGCGGGAGCTCATCATAAACAGCGAGGTGACGAACATCAGCGACATCAATATCTGCGTTATGTAATTGACGAACGCGGTGAGGTCCCCGGGGAGCATTCCGCCGAACACAATCTGCCGCCCGCCGAACCATATAACGGCGATCATAGTGAGGTTGGTGAGGAGCATCATCACCGGCTGCATAAAGATCATCACGTTCATAGCGGACATACCGGCGTCCTTCAGCGAGCGGTTCGCGTCGCCGAACTTCTTGTTCTCGAAATCCTCCCTCACGAAGGATTTCACCACCCGCACATTGGTGACGCTCTCCTGAATATCGGCGTTCAGCCCGTCGATCTTCGCCTGCATCCTGTTAAACCTCGGGTAGCCCGTGCGGATCACCAGGGCCTGTGTGCCCAGAATTATCGGCACGGCCACGGCGAGGATTATGGACAGCCGAGGGTTGAGCACCAGCGCCATTATGACCGCGCCTATCAGCATCCCCGGGGCCCTGAGGCACATACGCAAAAGGGTGTTCACGAAGTTTTGCAGCTGGGTGATATCGTTGGTAAGGCGGGTGACCAGCGAGCCGGTGCTGAACTTATCTATGTTGGCGAACGAGAACTTCTGCACCTTGCTGTAGACGTCCTTGCGGAGATCCGCGGCGAAGTTGACCGACGCTTTCGCCCCGAAATACGCTCCTCCCACGCCGCCGGCCAACATTATGAGGGCGCAGACCACCATCGCGGCGCACACCCCCGCGACGTACCACACATCCTTATTTGCAATACCGTTGTTGATGATGTTCCCGAACAGGCGGGGCATCACAATCTCGCCGACCACTTCCACGATCATACACAGCGGGCCGATGATAAAGTACCGCAGATACGGCTTCACATACGGCATCCAGCGTTTCAAGGCATACTCCCCCTTCTGGCAAAAAGACGCGGACCCCCGCGCCGTGAACAGATATATTCTACCGCAAAAATACGGTGTATTTGTTAAAAAATCTTGAACAAGAGATTAAGCGAGGTTCATAGTCCGGACCAACTCGTCCACGTTTAGCTCCAACAGTTTGGTGACCCCCTTCTCCTGCATTGTGACGCCGTACAGCATATCGGCGGCCTCCATAGTCCCCCGGCGGTGGGTCACGCAGATAAACTGGGTGGGCAGCCCGGACGACTTCATATACTCCGCGAACCTCTCCACGTTGATGTCGTCCAGCGCGGTGTCAACTTCGTCCAAAAAGCAGAAAGGCGGCGGGTTCACTTTCATGATGGAAAAGTAGATGGCGATCGCGACAAGCGCTTTCTCGCCCCCGGAGAGCCCGTCGAGGCTCGGCACGTTCTTGCCCGGGAGCTTCGCCGCGATGTCAATCCCGCTCTCCAGCACGTTATCCGGGTCTGTGAGCACAAGGCTCGCTTTCCCCCCGCCGAACAGGTCCCGGAACGTCCCGGAAAAGACGGAGTTAATCTGATTAAACCCTTCCGTGAAGCGGGCTTTCATCTTGTCTGTGAGGTCGTAGATGATCTTCCGGAGCTCCGTGCGCGAAGTCTCCACGTCCCTTAGCTGAGCGGAAAGAAACTCGTACCTTTCGGACACCGTTTTATACTCCTCCACGGCGGACACGTTCACATTCCCGAGAGCGCGGATGGCGTTCTTCGCGCGGTTGAGGGCCCTTGTCGCCTCGCCAACGTTCGCCGCGCGCTCGGTGAAGCTTTCCGCCTCGCTGCGGGTCATCCCGTACTCGTCGTAGAGCCGCGCCACTGTCTCGTCGTACTCGCGGACGGTGTTCTCCCGGCGCTCCCTGAGCCGCTCCAGCTCCGCGCCCACCCTCTCGCGCTCCGCCACAGCCTCGCGCTCCCGGTCGCGCAGCTCCTTGGAGAGGCTGTCGTACCCGTCCCGCTCGGCGGTGAGCCGCGCCGCCTCCACGCGGCACCTCTCCCCCGCCGCGGATAGCTCCCCGGACTTGGCGACGAGCCGTTCGCGCTCAGCCGTGTGAGCCGCCGCCTCCGCACACAGGGACTCCAGCCGCGAGACCAACTCCGCCTCGCGCTCCCCCCTTCCCGCCGCGCTCTCCTCAAGGAGTTTGCCCCGCAGCAGCTCGGACTGGAGATCCTTCTCCGCCTCGGCGACCTTCACGCGTAAGTCCGCCATACGCGAGGAAAGCTCCTCTCTTTTGCGGGCGTTATCCTCCCTGCCGAGGGTCGCGGCGTCAAGCTCCCCGCGCAGCTCTCCCGCCGCGGACTCGGCCTCGCTCGCCGCGGTCTCCGCCCGTTGCCGCTCCCCGCTAAGGCGCGCGAGCCTCTCCCCCGCGCGGGTCCGCTCCTCCGACAGCGCGTCCTCACGGCTCTTTAAGGCGCGGACCAGCCCGTCCACGCGACCCTGCTCTCCCTCGACGCGGATTTTATCCCCGTTTGCCTCGGACAGCGCGGCTCTCGCGGCGGTGATTTTCCCCGCGCACTCGGTCTGCTCCGCCAAAGCGGCGTCCAGAGCCTCCCTCGCGGCGGGCAGCTTCGCGGAAAGCTCCTCCAACTCGGCTTTCAGTTTGCTGAGATCCGCCGCCCGGCTGAAAAACCCCGCCCCGCGCTGCACCGAGCCGCCCGTGAGCGAGCCGCCGGGGTTCACTACCTGCCCGTCCAGCGTCACTATTTTGGCACGGTAGCCGTTTTGCCGCGCCATTGCGGTGGCGGCGTCTATATCCTCCGCCACGACGGTGCCGCCCAGGAGAAACTCCGCCACACTGCGGTAGCGCGGCTCGAATGTCACCAGATCCGACGCGATACCCACGTACCCCCGGCACCCGCTGTAACCGGACGCGGGGACAGTCCGGGGCTTCACGGAATTGACGGGTAAAAAAGTCGCCCGACCCAAGTTGCCGCGTTTGAGGTACGCCATAGCCCGTTTCGCGTCGGTATCGGTATCTGTCACTATGTCCTGCGCCGCGCCGCCGAGAGCCGTCTCCACCGCTACGGTGTACTCCTCCGGGACGCCCAACACCTGCGAGACAGTACCTATGACCCCTCCCAGCGAACCGGCAGCGGCGGCTCTCATCACGGATTTCACGGAATTTTGGAAGCCCTCAAGGTTCTTCTGCATATCGTCCAATATGGCGATGCGCCGCTTTTTGGCCTCTATGTCGAGGGAGAGCTTGTCCGCCTTTTCGCGGCACTCCCCCGCCTTTTGCTCCTTTGACCGGTAGAGCATCTCGTACCCGCGCAGGGCGTTCTCCCGCTCGGAGAGGGTCCTTTTGGCGGCGATGAGGTCGTCCTGAAGGGCGGCTCTCTCCGCGAGCAGCTTCTCCCGCTCGGCGGCCACGCTTTCTAACTCCCCCGCCAAAGCGGCGGCTCTCCCGTCCGTTTCTCCGGCGGCGGCGGAGGCGGTCGCGGCGGCGAGCCGGTGCTTCGCGGCTTCGTCGTCAAGCTCCGATATACGCGCGGTAAGAGAGGCGATCTTGGCTAACAGCTCCCCGTCACTGTCGGCGGCGGACGCGCTTTCGGCGGCAAGAGACGCGGTCCGCTCCCTCAACCGCTCCACCGCGGCGGTCTTCTCCTCCACGGCGACGCGGCACTCGGCAATCTGGGCTTCGGCGCCCTCGGCGGACCGCCGCAAAGTTTCGAGGTCCCCCCTCGCCGCCGCCTCGCTCTCGGCCACGTGCGAAAGCCGGGTATCGAGCACGGCGATGTCGCCGCCCACTCTCGCCGTCTCCTCCTTAAGCGCGGCGGCGCGCGAGACGCACCCGTCTATTTTCGCGGTAAGATCGGCGAACCTGTTGGCCCGCTCGTCGATGCGGGCGGAAATCTCCTTTAACTCCTCCCCTACGGCGGCGTAACGCTCCTCAGACAGGGCGATTTTCGCCTCCTCGGAATGAAGGGTATCCCCGAACCTGGCTATTGTGTTCAGCCAAAGCCCCACCTCGAGCCGCTTCTTCTCCTCCGAAAGCCTCAGGAACTCCTCCGCCTTACGGCTCTCCTCCTTGAGCGGTTCCAAACGGGAGGACAACTCCGAGAGAATATCGTTCAGCCGGAGCAGGTTTTGCTCGGAAAGCTCCAATTTCCTTTCCGCCTCGGCCTTGCGGTAGCGGTAACGCGAGATCCCAGCCGCCTCCTCGAAGATGTCCCGCCTCTCGTCGGATTTGCTGCTGACTATGCCGTCGATTTTGCCCTGCCCTATCATCGAGTACCCGTCCCGCCCGAGGCCGGTATCCATAAAGAGCTCGTGTATGTCCTTCAGGCGCACCGAGACCTTGTTGATGAGGTACTCACTCTCGTGCGAGCGGTAGGCGCGGCGGGTGACGGCCACGGTGTCCCCGTCGAACTGAAGGGTGCGGTCGGTGTTGTCTATGACAAGAGTGACCTCGGCGTAGCCGTGGGGAGGGCGGTCGGCGGTGCCGCTGAAGATCACATCCTCCATATTCTGCCCTCGGAGGTTCTTGTTGGACTGCTCGCCCAGGACCCAGCGCACCGCGTCGGAAATGTTGCTCTTGCCGCTCCCGTTGGGCCCGACGATCCCGGTAATCCCGGCGCCGAACTTCAGAGTGGTCTTGTCCGCGAAGGACTTAAACCCCTGGATCTCGATGGACTTTAACAGCACCCGCTTCTCGCCTCCTTTCGGGCAAAATCTCACTTCGGATAATCAAACCCGGGGTCGCGAACGCCCCGTTATAACCCCGCTGTGCCGCGACGGCTTACTCTCCCCGCAGATGCTCTAACGCGTGGCGGGCGGCGTCCTGCTCCGCCTGCTTTTTGCTGTGCCCGCTCCCCGTGCCTATGACCTCGTCCCCGCGAAGCGCGTTCACGGTAAAAACCTTGTTGTGATCCGGGCCGCTCTCGCCGGCAAGCTCGTACCGCACCGACGCCGCCGGGTCGCGCTGGACAAACTCCTGCAGCGCGGTCTTGTAATCGGCGGACCGCACAGGGTGAGACTCCTCCGCCTTTACGACAAACCTCAATACGTGCTGTCGCGCGGGCTCCATCCCGCCGTCAAGGTAAATCGCGGCTAAGACCGCCTCGAACGTGTCCGCCAAGATGGACGGTCTCTCCCCGCCGCCGGTCAGCCGCTCGCCCTTGCCGAGCAGGAGAAATTCTCCGAGCCCCAACTCCCCGGAGTACCCGTGGAGTGCCTCCTCGCAGACAAGGGAGGAGCGCAGCCGCGTCAGCTCCCCCTCCGGGAAATCGGGGTGCTCCTTATACAGATAATCCGACACTATGACCGACAGCACCGCGTCACCCAAAAACTCCAGCCTCTCGTTGGACCGCTCGGGGGTCTGCTTTTCGTTGGCATAGGACGAATGAGTGAGCGCGTGCTTCAGTAAATCCTTGTTACGGAAGGTGTAGCCGAGCCGCCGCTCAAGCTCGCTCATCGCTCGTCCCCCTCGGCGGGCGGAGTGATATTCTCGGCTATTTTCTCCGCCACGTGATTTTCGCAGAAGAACAAGGCCTGCCTCACGGCCTGGCAGATAGCCTCCGGCCCCGAGCTGCCGTGCGCCTTTATCACCCCTCCGCGGACGCCCAACAGCGGCGCCCCGCCCACCGAGGAATAGTCAGCCTTGCCTTTCAGCTCCCGCAAGCCGCTCATTACGAGGGACGCGGCGAGCTTTGTCGCGAGGTTCTTTTTGAAAATCTTCTTCACCGCGCCGAACATCGCCATAGTGACGCCTTCGTAAAGCTTCAGCGCGATATTCCCGGTGAACCCGTCGGCTATGACAATGTCGCAGGCGTGGTTCGGCACCTCCCGCGCCTCAACGTTGCCCGTAAAGTGTATGACGGGGGAATTTTGCAGGAGCCTGTACGCCTCGCGCTGAAGATCTGTGCCCTTGGTCTCCTCGGTGCCGATGTTGAGGAGCCCCACCGTGGGGTCGCTCATCCCGAGGACGCTCTTGCAGTAGATCGTGGACATCACCGCGAACTGCTCCAACATCTCCGGGCGGCACTCGGAATTGGCGCCCATATCCATTAGGAAGAACGGCTCGCCCACGCTGGGAATAAGCGTACCGAACGCGGGACGCTTGATGCCCTTTATGCGCTTGATCAAAAAGGTGCCGCCCACGACCAGCGCTCCCGTGTTCCCGGCGGAGACAACCGCGTCCGCGCCGCCCTCCGCGACCAGGCGGCAGGCCACCGCGAGGGAGGTATCCTTGCCCTCTTTTAACAGCGCCGTGGGCTCCTCGTGCATTGAGAATACCCCCTTGGCCGGGGCAATATCAATCCCCTCGAGGCTCACGGAGCTTTCCCCGGCGGCACGCTTTATCTCGGCTTCGTCGCCCGCTAAGATTATCTCGGCGCCGTACCCGTCCCGCGCGAGACGTGCCCCCTTGATGTTTGAAAGCGGGGCGTTATCCCCGCCGAAAGCGTCTATCACTACCCGCATTTTGTTCTCCCTTCCTGAAGCGCCTCTTACGGCCGGCCCGCTCCCTCGCCGCCCCCGTAAAACGACAACGCCCTGCGCGAGAGCGCGAGGTAGCGCTCCCTCTTGTCCCGGATCTTTACGGAAAGGGGCGGCAGCAGCCCGAAATTCGCCCCCATGGGCTGGAAATCCCCGCCCTCGTAGCCCGATACGTACCGGCAGAGGGCGCCTATCATAGTGTACCCCGGCGGGACGAAGGACTGCTCCCCCGAAAGACGGCGCGCGGCGTTAATCCCGGCTATAATCCCGGACGCGGCGGACTCCATATACCCCTCAACCCCCGTCAGCTGCCCCGCGAACGATACGCGCGGCTCGCGCTTTACGGAAAAATCCGCGTCAAGCAGCCCCGGGGACTTCAAAAATGAGTTGCGGTGCATCACCCCGTAGCGGACGAACTCCGCGCCGAGAAGCCCCGGGATCATCGAAAATACCCGCTTTTGCTCGGAAAAGCGCAGGTTCGTCTGGAAACCCACGAGGTTGTACAGCGACCCGGCGGCGTCCTCCCGGCGCAACTGTACCGCCGCCCAGGGACGGTGCCCGGTGCGCGGGTCCCGCAGGCCCACGGGCTTTAAGGGCCCGAAGCGTATGGCGTCCTCCCCGCGCCGCGCCAACACCTCCACGGGCATGCAGCCCTCGTAAACCTTGGGGGAAACCGCGCGCCCGTCAACCTCACCCGGCGTATCGGGGGAAGCCCCCCGCCCGTCAGCCGCTCCCGGCGCGTCAAAATCGTGGAGGGGGGCGGGCTCCGCGCTCACAAGGGCGGCGTAAAAGACTTCGTACTCCTCGCGGGTAAAGGGGCAGTTGAGGTAGTCGTCCCCGCCGCGCCCGTAGCGCGAGCCAGCGAAGCATATCTCCCGGTCAAGGGAATCCGCGGTGACTATGGGGGACGCCGCGTCGTAGAAATGCAGATACTCCCCACCCACGGAGAGCTTTATATCCTCCGCCAAAGCGCCGTCCGTAAGGGGGCCGGTAGCGATCACAACGGGCCCGCTCGGGATTTTATCCACCCGCTCGCCGATACAGGTGATATTGAGGTGGGCCTTGACGCGGCTTGTCACCCCCGCCGCGAACCGCTCCCTGTCGACCGCCAGCGCCCCACCCGCCGGCACGGCGCACTCGGCGGCAACCTCCAACAGCAGGGACCCAAGACAGCGCATTTCGGCTTTTAACAGCCCGGCGGCAGTCTCGAGCCGGTCGGCCTTAAAAGAGTTGGAACACACTAACTCCGCGAAAAGCGGCGAGCGGTGCGCCGGGGAATAGCGCTCCGGCTTCATCTCGTAAAGAGTGACCCGGACACCCCGGTTCGCCGCGGCCCACGCCGCCTCGCACCCGGCGAGCCCCGCCCCCACGACGGAGAGGGTCACGATTTTTTACGGTTAGCGGTGCTTTTCGTCGGAGGAATAGTCTCGTACCCGCACCCCTCGGCGAGGCAGGAGAGCTTACCCCCCCGCCCCCTAAAGAGCGTTTTGCCGCAGTTCGGGCAGCGCTTGTCCGTGGGATCGTCCCAGGTCATAAAATCGCAGTCGGGGTAGCCCTCGCACCCGTAAAACTTATGCCCCTTCTTGGATTTTTTGGCGACGACCTTCCTGCCGCACTTGGGGCACTCTCCCTTTGTCTCGGCGAAAAGCGGCTTGGCGTTCTTGCACTCGGGGTAGCCGGAGCAGGAGAGGAACTTCCCGTAACGTCCGATCTTGATCACCATGGGCCGCCCGCACTTTTCGCACACCATGTCCGTCTGCTCGTCGGGGACCTTGACGCGCACCCCGTCCAGCGACTTTTCGGCGGCGGAAAGCTCCCCGGAGAACTCGTCGTAGAACTCAGTCAGCACCTGGACCCGCTCCCTCTCACCATCCGCTATCTGGTCGAGGGCGGTCTCCATTCCGGCGGTGAACTTCACGTTGATGATGCGGGGGAAATACTCCGCCATAAGGTCGCTCACCGTGACGCCGAGGGCCGTGGGCTTTAGCGACCTCCCCTCCCGCTCGATGTACTCCCGCTGCAGGATGTTCTCGATTATCGGGGCGTAAGTGGAGGGGCGGCCGATCCCGTTCTCGTCGAGCGACTTTATAAGGGTGGGCTCGGTGTACCGGGCCGGCGGCTCGGTAAAATGCTGGGACGGGCTGAGACCGCGCAGCTCCACGCCGTCGCCCTCGGACAGCTCCGGGAGCGGCTGATTGGCCTCGTCCGCCTCGTCCCGCCCCTCGCTGTAGAGCACGGTGTACCCGTCAAAGCGCACCTTGTAGCCGCTCGCGCGGAAAAGGCAGTCTCCCCCCACAATATCGACGCTGACAGTATCCTGCACGCAGGGGGACATAAAGCTCGCGACGAACCTGTCCCAAACGAGCTTGTAGAGCTTATACTGCTCCGGCGTGAGAGAGGGCTTCACGGCGGCGGGAGGGTAGTTCATAGAGGTGGGGCGAATTGCCTCGTGCGCGTCCTGAGCGTTCGCCTTGGTCTTGTAAATGTTGTCACTCTTCGGGAGGTACCGCTCCCCGTACGTGGAAGCTATATATCCCTTGGCGGCGGCCCTCGCTTCGTTCGACACGCGCAGGGAATCGGTTCGCATATAGGTGATAAGCCCCGTGGAGCCCGCGCCGCCCAAATCCACACCCTCGTAAAGCCGCTGGGCGATCCTCATAGTGCGCTGGCCCGAAAAGCCCAACTTGCGCGAGGCCTCCTGCTGGAGGGTGGACGTGTTGAAAGGCGGAGCCGGGCGGCGCTGCCGCGTACCCTTCTTCACCTTGGAGACGCGGTACTCCGCCCCCCGCAGAGCCGTCAAAACAGCGTCGGCGTCCTCCTTGGAGTGAAGCTCGCGCTTCTTCCCGTCCGCGCCGCCGTAGTATTTCGCGGTGAAGACGGCGCCCTCCGCCGCGAAGGTGGCGGCCAACTCCCAGTATTCCACCGGGACGAAGGCCTCGATCTCCTTCTCCCGGTCGACAATCAGCTTCAGCGCGACGGACTGCACCCTTCCCGCCGAAAGCCCCCGGCGGACCTTGCTCCAGAGGAAGGGGCTGAGCTTGTACCCCACAAGCCGGTCAAGAGTACGTCGGGCCTGTTGCGCGTCAACCAGGTTGAGGTCGATCCGCCGGGGGTGCTCAAGACCCGCCCGCACCCCGGATTTGGTGATCTCGTGGAACTCGAGACGGTTCACGCTCTCCGGGTCGAGCGACAGGATTTGCGCCAAATGCCAGGATATGGCCTCGCCCTCGCGGTCGGGGTCGGTCGCGAGGAACACACGGTCCGCCTTAGCCGCGGCGGCTTTAAGGCTCTTTATGACGTCGGACTTGCCCCGCATATTGACATATTCCGGCTCGAACCCATTCTCGATGTCTATCCCAAGCTTGGACTTCGGCAGGTCGCGCACATGCCCCATGCTCGCCGCCACGGTGTAATCGTCGCCGAGGTACTTCTGGATGGACTTCACCTTGGTGGGCGACTCGACTATCACTAAACTCGCCATCAAACGCTCCTTATATCTTATCGCGCACCGGAATATAACGCCCTCCCGGCGCGGAAACTACAAGTCCCTTTATCTCAAGCTCCGTCATAGAGGAAAGCACCTTAGCGCCGGGAAGACCCGTTCTCACCACTACAGAGTCCGCCGTCGCACCCTCAACCGGCAAAGCCTCGTAGACGGCGGCGGCGGTGTCGGACAATTTCACCTTCGGCGCGGCTGTCTCCGGCGCGGCAACTCCCCGCGCGGACGTAGGCTTAGCGGGCGCCGGCGAGAACGCGGGCTTGGCGAACGGCGCCTCCGAAGCAGGCTTAACGGACGGCCGCGCCGAAATAGACTTGTCGGACGGCCGCGCCGGCGCGCCGTTTTCGGGCAAACCCGCCGGTGTCGATTTATCGGGCGGCGCGGATGCGGACTCCGCCGCATACCGGCTGCCGGCGGACGCCCTGCCCCCGCGCGGTCTATCGGAAGGCTCTCCCCCGCCGGACCCGGCGGAAGGCTGTTTCTTAACGTCAGAATTGGGACGCGCGGCCCCGCCCGATGAACCGGCAGGGTTCGCCCGCTTGGCGGGCTTCTTCTTAGCTCGCGAAATACTGTTCTCCACGGGGACCCTGAATATGGCGCGGTAAATGTCGAACAGGTCCTTCCCGGAGACGGCGTAAGCGGCTCTCTGATCGGGAGTAAACCCGCCCATTAAGCTGAGCGCCTGGAGAATGTCGCTCGCCTTGAACAGAGGACTGGCTCCGTCCCTGAGCAGCGCGTGGGAGCCGGCGAACAGCGGATCGTTCGGCTTGGGTCCGCTCATCACGTAGACCGCCCTGCCCTGCTCGGCGGCGGCGCTCGCGGTTATAAGCGCCCCGCTGTGCTCGGGCGCCTCCACCACCACCGTAACGGGACTAAGCCCCGCCAGCAGACGGTTGCGCAGCCGGAAAGCTTCCCTGTGGAGCTCCTCGTCGGGGGGCATCTCGCTAAGGGCGCACCCTCCCCTGTCTATGACATCCTCGATCATATCGAAGCGGGACCGCAGGTAGCTCCCCGCCCTCCCGCAGGGGAGAACAAGTATCTCGGGTGAGCTGACAGCTTTCGCGGCGCGGTAAACCGTCGCGTCTATCCCCTCCGCGACGCCGCTCACCAGCCGGCAACCCGCCTTCCCGAGACGGTAGCAAAGTGAAAACGCCGCCTGCCGTCCGTACTCGTCGAAGCCGCGCGTCCCCACGACGGTAACGGCTCTGCCGAATAAATCCTCCGGGAGCCGCCCCTCTATATAAAGCACTGCCGGCGGGTCGGGGATGCTCCGCAGTTGAGAGGGAAACTCCTCGCTGTCGTAGGGCAGGACGTCGACGCCGCGCCGTTTTGAGTCGGCGACAACGCTCCGGGCGTCCTCCAACGTGCATTTTGCCGCACGGGACAGCGCGGTATCGCTGAGACCGAGCTCGCGCACTTTGGGGGACTGCCGCTCGAGGTAAAACCGCTCCGCCCCGCCGAACTCGCGCACTATATCGGGCAAATGGCGGCTCCCGAAGCCGAGCACCGCCTGAAGCCACACCCAATGCTCCGCGCCCACTGCTGATTACCTCCCCCGCTTATAATAAATAACAAACCCGCTACCGCCCCCGGCGGGTCATCTCCCAGATAAGGATAGACGCGGCGGCGGCGGCGTTCATTGACTCCGCCCGCCCCGGCATGGGAATGGTCAGGGCGGCGTCGCAAAGGGAGACGGTGCCGCCCGAAAGCCCGTTCGCCTCGCCGCCTATCAGCGTCATAGCCGGCGGGGTAAAGTCCGCCTCTTCGGGAGAAATGCCTCCCCGCGCCACGGCCGCGTAAATCTTAACGGCGGGGTACCGCTCCCGGAACAGAGCGACACTGTCAAACGTGTGCACGGGCAGCCTCAGAAGCGAGCCCATCGCGGCGCGCTGGGCTTTCGGCGAATAAGGGTCGCAGGTAGCGCCAAACAGCGCGACACCCGCGAGCCCCAGCGCCTCGGCGG
Source organism: uncultured Eubacteriales bacterium (assembly GCA_964406705.1). GTDB lineage: Bacteria > Bacillota > Clostridia > Oscillospirales > Acutalibacteraceae > CAZRRV01. Next base: position 7,669 of record CAYOSS010000008.1, on the reverse strand, counting down.
TCCGGGCTACGGTGCCGAGGTTGCCGGGGTCGGATATCCCCTCGAGGCCTATATACTGCCCTTTGGCGGCAAAGACTGGCGGCTCCGGCACGGATAAAACGCAGAACACCCCCTGGGGGCTCACGGTATCGCATAGCCGCTCCGCCGCCCGCTCGGTGACAACAAAAGACTCGCGCGACGCGTGGAGCACCGCGCCCAGCTCCTCCGGGTGACGGGCGAGCAGCTCCTCTGTAAACACCGTGTAAAGCGGCCTGTAGCCGCTCTCCGCCGCGTCCCGGCAGAGCCGCAGCCCCTCCAACAGGAAGCGCCCGCTCTCCCTCCTCGCCTTGGCCGAGGTCCGCAACCTCGTGATTTCCCTGACCTTCGGGTTATCCCCGCCGGACAGCGTTTCGTACTTCATAGCCATTCACCGCCCGCCGCAAAAAACGCACCCGGGATGGACTCTCGAGTGCAAAGAACAGATTATCGCAGCGCGGCTTTGGCCTTATCCGCCAGAGAGGTGAAAGCGTCGGGATTGTAGACCGCTATTTCGGAGAGCATCTTGCGATTGATGTCTACCCCGGCTTTCTTGAGCCCGTTCATCAATGTGGAATAGTTCATTCCGTTCAGCCTGGCCGCGGCGGAAATGCGCGTGATCCAGAGCTTCCTGAAATCGCGCTTGCGCTGCTTGCGGCCGATGTAGGCGTAGTTCCCGGACTTCATCACCGCCTGCTTCGCGGTGCGGAACAGCTTCGACTTCGCCCCGAAATAGCCTTTGGACAGCCGCAGTACCTTTTTCCTTCTCTTGCGCGTCATAACCGCGCCTTTAATCCTTGCCATTATTCGCTACCTCCTGCCCGCGCTTACTTGTAGGGAACCATTTTCTTGACGGCGGCGACGTTGGTCACGTCCGCCACAGTCGTCTTGCGGAGGTTCCTCTTCCTCTTGGTCGACTTCTTGTTGAGAATGTGGGACTTGTAGGCGTGGGCACGTTTAACCTTGCCCGTGGCGGTAAGCTTAAAACGCTTCTTCGCGCCGCTGTGTGTCTTGATCTTCGGCATAGCTATTCCTCCATATTGATTGATAGGGCAGCTTCCTTGGCAACGCCGCCGCCGCCGGTACCCGCTACTTAGCGGATTTCGGCGCCAAAAACATAATCATATTCCGCCCTTCCATCTTGGCGGGCTTCTCCACGGCTGAAACCTCGGCGCAGTACTCCGCGAACCGCTGCATAACCCCGTTGCCTATCTCCGGGTGACCCAGCTCCCTCCCGCGAAAGCGGATGGTAACCTTCACCTTGTCGCCGGACTCCAAAAAGCGCCTCGCGTGGTTGCCCTTGGTCTCGAAGTCGTGGGTGTCGATGCCCAGCCCCAGGCGGATTTCCTTGATCTCGACGGTTTTCTGGTTCTTCTTCGCCTCTTTTTCCCGCTTCTCCTGCTCGAAACGGTACTTCCCGTAGTCCATAATCCGGCAGACCGGCGGCGTAGCCTGCGGCGCGATCATCACAAGATCGAGGTCGCGCGAGTAAGCCCGCTCCAGCGCGGCGGAGGAGGACATAATCCCCAGCTGCGAACCGTCCACATCAATGAGGCGAACCTCGCTCTCCCGGATTTCCTCGTTTACAAAATGCTCTTTCCCCGCGATGACTAAGCACCCCCTAAAAATATACACGCGGACAGAACTTGCCCGCGTGGCGAAAATCACACGCTGATTGACCTCAACAGACGGCACCTTGAGGTGAGAACGGCAGTTCTGCTTTATTGTAACTGTATTATAGCACGGCGGCGGCTCGGTGTCAAGAAAAATTTTCGGAATTACGGGATATGTAAAGCCGCTATGGCGCGGTCGATGTAGCCCATCCACTCGCCGCAGGTCTTGGCGTTAAAGTGCACCCCGTCCGTCGAGATGCCGTCGGGCAGGTACCCCTCGGCGTCCGCGAAACCGGCGTTTACGTCTATATAATAAACATTGTCAAGGCTCGCCTGGGGGGCTATCACCTTTTGGTTCACGTTGAAGATATTTCCGGGCGACACGGATGGCTTCTTCGCCGTCTCCCCGCGGGACACCGTGAGTATCGCCATACAGATTATCGCGGCGCCGGGCTGTTTCGAGCGCACCATCCCCACGAACTCGGTGTACTTCTCCTGCAGACGCGCCAGCGAGTACCCGCACTCGTTTAGCCCGAGGTTTATAATTATCTTGGAATACTGCCTTTCCGAGAGCACCTGCTCCAGCGGTTTGCCGCCCCACTCGTCGCCCGCGGTCTTGTAAATCCTCTCCATGGTATAATTGAAAACGCTCATACTTACGGCGTAGTAATAGGAGGCCCCGGGCTTCGCGGCGTAAGCCTTCAGCTCCTCGGCGCGGGAATCCCCTATAAAGAGAGCCCCTTCGTACCAGCTGTCGTCCACGCCCGGGAGGTCGGGAATGGGCGGCAGGGAATAGTTCACCGCCTCGCCCGCGGGAGGGAACGTGACGGCTGGTTTACTCGAGGCCGGCGGCGCAGCGGGGGACGAACCGGCGGAGGAGGGCGGTGACGGCGGGGACTGGTCGCCCGGGGTCGGCGGGGACTGCTCGCCCGAGGACCCGCCTGCCGCCGGGGCGGAAAGAGCGTCGCCGGAAGTTTCGGGCGATGAGGACCCCTCGCGGTAAGCCTTGACCTCGGCGCGAACCCCCTCGTCGGAGATGTAGACGAACGGCGCCGCTATAACCGTCACCCCGTCATCCTGACCGGCGGGGCGCAGCAGCCCGTATTTGACGTACAGCCCCGTCCCGTACACCACGATGCCGCTCACCGCGATGGCGAGCGCCAAAAGGAGATATTTGAGGTTCTTAGTCCACATAGCGCGCTCCTGTTTATGGTATCGGCTGATAGCCGACGCTAAAGGTGAGCTTCGTCTCGCTGGCGCGAGGGTAGCTTTGCGGTGACGGGGGGTTTGCCCCGCCCATTTTGGTGGATTTCTTCTCGCTGCGCGAGGTTAGCTTTCCCACTTTTTCCCAGCTGGGTCGGGGAACGATGTCCGCTTTTTTCTTCCGACCGGGGCGACCTGACTATCTCCAGCGGCTTGTTCGGCTCCGCCCAGTGCCGGGAATTTCTTCTCGCTAACGCGGGATAGCTTTCTAATTCTTCCCAGCTGGGCTGGGGAACGATGTCCGCTTTTCTTCTCTGCGCCGACAGGCGCGGCTGAAAGAAGAAAAGCGGACAGAAAAGAAGTTCAGCGCGCCGGCTTACTTCTACGCCGAACGCTGAGCGGTCTGAGGGTAGCCGCCACCTATGCCACTTCTCTTGTGATCGCTGACGCGGGGGAAGCCCGGGGATCCCGGCAGCGCCGGCTCCGGGACCCCGCCGGAGTTATTCAGGGCTTACCGAGCCCGGTACAAAGGCTCGCAGGTTGGGGCAAGCTTACCGCTATCGAACTGAGCTCGGCTCTCGTGGGGTAGCTTTTTGCTTGGTGGTTGGAGTGGACTCGCAGGTATGCAGGGAGCTTCCCCCTTGTATGGGGCGACCCGCTGCGCTCCCGGCGGACGGGGCGGAGCCGGGAACCCCCGGTCGCCGTCGGGCTATCCTATAAACCGCTGCGCTTTCGGGGTGGGGGGTTGCCGGTACCTCCGGGCTATCCCTCGCACCAGCGAACCTCCGGACTCCACGATAGGGGCTTGCGATACGTCTGCGAGCCTTCCCTAATCAGTAGGCAAAAGCTACCCCGCAAGAACCGAGCCTTAATCGATAGCGGCGAGCCTATCCCAACCTGCGAGCCTTTTGTACCGGGCTCGGTAAGCCCTGAATGAATACGGCGGGGTCCCGGAGCCGGCGCTGCCGGCACCTCCGGGCTACCCTCGTAGGTACAAGACCCGCCGTTTAGGTGGCGGCTACCCCATAACCTCTCAGTGTTCGGCGTAGGGATAAACCGGTCCGCCTGAACTTCTTTTCTGTCCGCTTTTCTTCTTTCTGCCGGACCGTTCCGGCGCAGAGAAGAAAAGCGGACATCGTTCCCCAGCCCAGCTGGGAAAAGCAAGAAGGGCACCCTCGCGTTAGCGAGAAGAAGTTCACGGAGCGAGATCAAGCAAGAGCTGGTGGGATCTGCCGCGCTCGTCGGCCGAGAGAGAAAAGCGGACAAACGTCTCCCCAGCATAACTGGGGGAATAAATTGGCTATCCTCGCGTCAGCGAGAAGAAATCCCCGGGGACGGGAGAAGCCTACGCCTCGGTCGCCGCCGGCTACCTCCAACAGCGGCGCCGCCTAAAACTGAAAATAGTAGAACGGGTTGGACGCGCTGGTGGCCAGGGTGTAGACGCAGTACCAAAACAACGGGAACAGAGCGATGTCGGTGACAAAGTGCCCGCGAGCCTTTTTCCAAAGGTAATCCGGCAGAGGGGTCGCAAAGAGAAAGCAGAATATATACGGCACTATATACGACTTGGCGAAAACGGCCACATCCCGGGGCGGCATATAACCCCCGATGCCGAAGAGCCTCCCGAGCAGCGTCGCCGCTCCGCCCGCCGCCCCCGCGGCGAAGGGCACCCAGCTTATCAGTATCACCGTCACCGTGTAGACGTGCGAGAACACCTTGTGCCGCTCCAGGAACTTCCCCCAGCGGAGCTTCTCCCCCACTATGACGCCGAAAATCATCCCGGCCCAGATTAGGAAGCCCAGCCCGTTGCCGTGCCAAAGCCCCGTCAGCAGCCACACGGCGGCAAGGCTCAGTATCATCCGGGCGGTGCCGTGGCGGTTACCCCCTAAGGGTATGTAGATATATTTCTTGAACCAAGCGCCAAGCGACGCGTGCCACCGGCGGAAAAACTCGCTCACGGAGCGGGAGGAGTACGGCTGCAGGAAGTTTTCCGGGAGCTCGAAGCCCAACATCCGCCCCAAACCCACCGCCATCATACTGTACCCCCAGAAATCGAAGTACAGCCTGAACGCGAACGAAAACAGCGCCAGCCAGGCGAACGGCACGGAGAGGCTCTCGTACCCTACGACGCCCGCTCTCGCCCACACGCCGGCTATTTTATCCGAGAGAAGAACCTTTATCGCGAGACCCGCTATGAGGTCCTGCAGCCCCAAATGCAGGTTCTCGAGGGTAACCTGGGGCGCCCTTGTCTGCCTTTTAAGCTCCCCGGGCGGGCAAATGGGCCCGGACAACACCTTGGGGAACATTACGACGGACGCGCCGAAGTTCACTATATCGGATTCCGGGAGCATCTCCCCCCGGCTGATGTCGCAGAAGTACGCCAACATCTGGAACACGTAAAACGACATCCCCGCCGGCAGGTACCGCCCGCCGCCGAAGTACTTAAAAAATATCAGCGCCGCCACGGGCACGGCGGAGACAGCGGCGAAAATCAGGCGTTTCCGCTTCTTAAAAAGCAGTATTCCCGCGAAGTAGGAGAACAGCGTCAGGGCGATCAGCATCAGGAAAGGCAGCGGCTTCCCGCCGCAGGCGAACCAGTAGAACACGAGGCTCCCCGCCGCGAGCGCCGCCATACGGAACCGCGCCGGTATAAGGAAATACACCAGCACCATCACCGGCAGGAAATAGAACAGGAAGGGGAGACTGTTTAGCTGCAAAGTCGGGCTACCTCCGGGTCACGCGCGGGCTTTACGCCTTTAGAAATTCCGCGTACTTGCGTTTGCGTCTGGCGAATTTGAGGATCTGCGCCCCGGCGTCCTTTAACAGCGGGTAGTCGCCCAGATACTCGCAAGCCTTGGTGTAATCGTCGGGGCGGTCGTAAAACGTCCCCGCTATAATGGCGGACACAACCACGTTGGAGACGGTGCTGTCCCCCTCGTAATACATCTTGCCGAGAATATCCATCACCTTGGAGATCTGCTTCTTGCCGCCCGAGGAGACCGTCTGCCTCACCCGGGGGACTATGTGCCGGAGAAAGAAATCCGCGTAGAGGAACTCGCCGTTACGGGCGACCTCTTCCTTATATATATCCTTGCACTCAGGGTAAATGGCGAGCATCTTCGCGGTGAGCGCCTCTATCCCCGGCGTGGCGCCGGCGGCGTTCTTGCCGGGAAGGGCCACCTCGCCGTTCTTGGCCGCGGTGGGAGCGGCGCCTATGGCGGAGAGGACAGTGTTCTCGAAGTCCTCCGCTATGACTAAGGTGTCCTTCTCGGTGTGGTCGTCGCCGAACAGCCAGGAAGCCGCCTTCTTATATGGAGCTACGTTGCCATCCTCCACGTCAGCCAACTCCAGGCAAAAGCTCTTGCCGTCGTAGAAGATCCTGAACGCCTTCGCGTCGTTTTTGTAGGTGTACTCCTCCCCCGGCACGGGGCGAAAGTCGTGCTCCGCTATGGTCTTGCTCATATAGGAGAGGATTTCCGTGAAATACCGCTTATCCATCGCCGCCGCCTTACCGCGTGACACGGGAGATAATCTCCCGCATATCGTCGATTTTGCCCTCCATATCGTCCACCAACTTAAACTGAGTACGCGCCCTGTCAAGGTTGTGGCGCGTCCGGGCAATCTTAAAGTAGGTGTCCCCGCTGATGTAATCGGCTAAAAACCTCATCCCGCACTCGAGGGTCAGCATCTTCCCGGAAAAGGGGAGCATTTCGATCTCGGCGGGGGTCAGCAGGTCCGCGCAGGCGCCTAAGTACCCCTTGGCGTAGCTCTCGAAATAGTCGAGGCTGCAGGTGACTTTGGAGAGATCCGTCTCGTCCTCCGCCGCCGTTGACGCCCCGAAGCGAATGCTGTCCCCGAAATCGCAGAGCGACAGCCCCGGCATCACGGTGTCAAGGTCGATCACCGCGACGGGTCGGTGGGTGCGCTCGTCAAGCAGCACGTTGTTGAGCTTGGTATCGTTATGGGTAACGCGCAAGGGCAGCTCCCCGCGCCGCTGCATATCCGTAAAGAGCGAGCAGAACTCCCGCCGCTCGCGGACAAACGCGATTTCGGGGGCTACCTCGGCGGCCCTCCCGAGGGGATCGGCGGCGACCGCCTCCTCAAACTGGCGGTACCTGTCCGGGGTGTCGTGGAAACGGGGGATAACCTCCCGCAGCGTCTCGGCCGGGAAGTCGTGCAGCAGCGCCATAAACTCGCCGAACGCCTGCCCGGAAAAGTAGAAATCCTCCGGGCTTTCCACCGCCTGTAGGGTGACCGTCCCGGTAATAAAGAGGGTCATCCGCCAGACGTCGCCCGAAAGGTTCAGCCACTTCCCTCCGTCGCGAAGCGGCACTAAGTGAAGCGTCCCGCGAAGGGGGTCGCCGCCCCGCGTGGCTATCTTCTCCGCTAAGAACGCCGTCACACGGGTGAGGTTCTCCATAACCCCGGCGGTGTCGCGCATCACCGAGCCGTTCAGACGCTGAAGCACATATTGCCCCCCGGTGCTCGTGACGACGCGGTAGGTATCGTTGATATGCCCGAAGCCGTAGGCCTCGGCGCTCACCGGCTCCCCATCCGTCGCGAACAGGGATGCTATTTCGATTAAATTTGGCATCAATGCTCCCCCTAAATTACAAGTGGTAACAACATTATACCACCATGGCACGGCAAAAGCAAGGATTTTATTCGGCACGATCGCGGCCCGTGGGGGGAGCCGAGATGTGTTGGCTCCGCACGGATCAGGAGGCTGCTTTTCACTGCGCGAGGTAGCCTTTCATTTTTCCCCAGCGCGGCTGGGGAACGATGTCCGCTTTTCTTCTCTGCGCCGGAACGGTCCGGCATCGTCGTCGCAAGTTCCA
>CAYOSS010000007.1:0-33801 GCA_964406705.1 uncultured Eubacteriales bacterium | reverse complement strand
GGGGCTATTATACCACGTTTCAGGAAAGATTTCACGGGGAGAAGGAAAGAACCTTTACGCCGAAATCGCGGGCTAAGGGCGCCGGATTCTTTACTTTTCGCCGGTTTGGTGCTATAATATAAGAGGAGATCGGGGTTGGGTGCCGTGAGCACGGAGAGCGCGCCGCTACGGCGGCTGCACGAGGAGATGGAAGCCCGGATTTCGGGCGGGATATACCGCGAGCTGCAGGTGAGGATGACCTACAACTCCAACCGCATAGAGGGCAGCCGGCTCAGCGAGGAACAGACACGGATGATCTACGAGACCGCCACGTTAGAGGCTCCCGTCGGGGTTCCGGTGGACGATATTATCGAAACGGTGAACCACTTCCGCGCCGTAGATTACTGCATAGACGCGGCGGAGGAACCGCTCGACGAGGAGCATATCAAACGGCTCCACCTGATACCAAAGCAGGGGACGCGGGACTCCTCCCTCCCCCGGTTCGCGGTCAGGGACTGGAAAAAAGCGCCCAAACACCGTGGGCGGCGGGTACACCGCGAGCCCGCGCGAAGTTCCGGCTAAAATGGCGGGCCTGTTGGCGTGGTACACCGCGCTCCGGCATGTCACGCTAAACGAGATAATACGCTTCCACGCGGAATTTGAGCGCATACACCCGTTCCGGGACGGCAGCGGGCGAGTGGGAAGACTGATCTCGTTCAAGGAGTGCCTGAGGCATAACATCGTGCCGTTTCTCATCGAGGACACCAAGAAGATGTACTACTACCTGGGTCTCGCCCTCTGGGACGAGGAGCCGGGATACCTCACGGACACATGCCCCGACGGGCAGGACATCGCGCGGAAAATGCTGGATAAGTACGAAATACCCGCCCCGTAACGCCGAAATGCGGCATGCGGGGCGGGTTTATGCTATCATTTTGTATAAAGGGAGGGAGTTTACCGCTCCTCCCTGAAGTACGACTGCCCCAGGTGCGCGGGGGGCTGGTTCTCCTTGCGGCTGCGAATGCTGGTGATTATCAGCACCACGATCGTCACCAGATAGGGGAGAATTTTGATCAGGTCCCGCCCGGCGAAGGAGATGTTCTTCACGTACGCGCTCACGTTGTAGAGCATTCCGAAGAGGATCGAGCCTATTATCCCGATGTGCGGCTTCCACACGGTGAAAATGACCAGTGCTATCGCGAGCCACCCTATCGCCTCTATGGAGTACTCCCACGAGCCGTAGAGGTTGTCCATAATGTAGCACAAGCCGCCTATCCCGGCTATCCCGGCGCCGACACAGGTCGCCCCGTAGCGGTAGGCGGTGACGTTTATCCCGGCGGCGTCCGCGGCGGCGGGGTCCTCCCCCACCGCGCGAAGGTGAAGCCCGGCGCGCGTCTTAAATAGAAAGAAAGCCGAAAGCAGCGCGAGCGCCAGCGCCAGGTAAACGAGAGCCCCGTAGCTGAGGAACAGCTCCCCGAACCAGCCCAAATTCTCGGCGAAGGGCGGCCCCGCCGTAAAGTACTTCGCCGCGAAGGACACCGAGCCTATCTTGCTGATAAGCATCCCGGTAAGCCCCACGCCGAACGTGGTGAGGATAAGTCCGCACACATTCTGGTTGGCGTGGAGAGTGGATGTCAGGAAGGAGAAAATCAGCCCCATCAGCACCCCGCCGATAAAGGAGACCAGTATCGGCATCGCGACGGCGATAAAGGGGTTGACGTTGAGCTTGCCCACGGCGTTGCCGTAAAGGTATTCCGCGTAGCAGCCCAGCGCCGCGCCGAGCGACATCACCCCCGGGATGCCGAGGTTGAGGTTGCCGGACTTCTCCGTGATGGTCTCCCCCGTCGCACCGTAGAGGAACGTCATCCCGGTGCGAATGGAGGCGGTGAGAAAGGCGATCATTGCCGCGCCTCCTTTTCCGCTTTGCGCGGGACAATCTTGTAGCGTATGAAAAATTCGCAGCCGACTATGAAGAAGAGGATTATCGCGGTGGAAACGTCCGAGAGGTCGTCAATGCGCAGATCCGTGCTCACCTGAAGCGCCCCCACGCGGAAAAACTCCACCAAAAGCGCGGTCAGTACCATATAAAACGGGTTGAACTTGGCGAGCCAAGAGACCAATATCGCGGTGAATCCGCGCCCTCCCGCGCTGTTTACCGAGATGGTGTGATCCATTCCGCCGCAGGTGATAAGCCCCGCGAGCCCGCAGAGCGCGCCGGAGAGCAGCATAGTCCTGATGATCACCTTTTTGACGGGGATCCCTATGTAGCGGGCGGTGTTCTCGCTCTCCCCCACCACGGTAAGCTCGTAGCCATGCTTGCTGTACTTTAGGTATATGAACATCCCCACCGCCAGCGCGGCGACTATGATAATGCTCATCAACCACTCGTTGTACACCCTGGGGAAGCCGTACCGGTGCATGGGGGAAAGGGTCCCCGAGCCGGTCTTGACCCAGCTGTCTATGCAAAACGCTACCAGCTGAATGGCTATGTAGTTCATCATAAGCGTGAAGAGCGTCTCGTTGGTGTTCCACTTGGCCTTGAATATGGCCGGGATCACCGCCCAGAGCGCTCCCGCCAACAGCCCGGCCCCCAGCATACAGAGGTACAGCAGCGGCTGAGGAATTTTCCCGCCGAGGAAGAACATACACGCGGTGGTGGCAAGCCCGCCCATCAGTACCTGCCCCTCCGCGCCTATGTTCCAAAACCTCATCTTAAACGCGGGGGTGACAGCCAGCGCGATACATAACAGTATCGCGGAGGAGTAGAGATACGACCAGGTGAGCCCCGAAGTGCCGAACGCGCCCTTAAACATCGAGCGGAAGTAGCGCACCGGGTTCGCGTGCCCCGCTAAAAACACAATCAGAGAGCAGATCCCCACCGCCAGGATTATGGCGACGGCGCGTATTCCGGCGGACTGCCAAAAAGGCACCGAATCCCGCTTTACAAGGTGGAAACGCGGCTCGCGGCGCTTGTCTCCCTCGCGCTTCACGCTATCGCCTCGCTTTCGTCCGCGCCGCCCGTCATCAGGAGGCCGACCTGCTCTTTGGTGGCGGTTTTGGCGTCGAGGATCCCCGTGACCCGCCCGGAGGCTATCACCATTACCCTGTCGCAGAGGGCCAGCAGCACGTCCAGATCCTCCCCGGCGTATATGACCGCGACCCCGCTCTCCTTCTGCCGGCAGAGAAGGTCGTATATCATATAGGATGAGTTGATGTCCAGGCCCCGCACGGGGTACGCCGCCATCAGCACGGTGGGGGACGCGGCTATCTCCCTGCCCACAAGCACCTTTTGCACGTTGCCGCCGGAGAGACGGCGCACCGGAGTCGTGGCGCCGGGGGTGACAACCTGCAGCCCGTCTATAATCCTCTCGGCGAGCGTCCGTGGCTCCTTTCTTTGCAGAAACGCGGAATGCCCCCGCCGGTAGCTGCGCAGCATCATATTGTCGATTATATCCATATTCCCGACGAGGCCCATTCCGAGGCGGTCCTCGGGGACGAAGGAAAGCCGCACACCGAGGTCGCGGATCTGCGTCGGGGTCTTGCTCCTGAGGTCCTCTCTCCTGCCCGTGTCGGGGTCAAAGTAGCCGACGGCGCCCGACGTCGGGCGGGTCAGCCCCGCGATGCACTCAAGCAGCTCCCGCTGACCGCTCCCCGCTATACCGGCTATACCCAGTATCTCCCCCGCCCTCGCGGTGAAGGAGACGTTGTCGAGGCGGCGCACACCGTCCTTATCGTAATAGCAGAGCCGCTCCACCGTGAGCCGGTCGACGGGGTCCCGGGGCGGCGTACGCTTAATATCGAGGTCCACCCGCTTGCCCACCATCATCTCGGTGAGCCGAGCCTCGTCGGTCTCGGAAGTCTTGACTGTGCCGACGTTTTCGCCCTTGCGCAGCACCGTGACGCGGTCGGATATCTGCATCACCTCGCGCAGCTTGTGGGTGATAAGCAGCATCGCCTTTCCGTCGTCGCGCATACGCCGCAACACCGCGAAAAGCTTATCCGTCTCCTGAGGGGTGAGCACGGCGGTAGGCTCGTCCAAAATCAGGATGTTCGCGCCCCGGTACAGCACCTTGAGGATCTCGACGGTCTGCTTCTCCGACACGGACATCTCGTAAACCTTCTTGCGCGGGTCCACGCTGAAACCGTACTTATCCGCCAGTGCCGCGACCTTCCTCTCCGCGTCGGAAAGCTTGTAGCGCGAGCCGTCGTCGTACCCCAAGACTATGTTTTCCGCCGCGGTGAACACGTCCACCAACATAAAGTGCTGGTGGATCATCCCTATCTTGTGGCGAAACGCGTCTTTAGGCGAGCAGATGAAGGTTTCCTCCCCGTCGATGAACATAGCCCCCGAGTCTGGGCTGTAGATCCCCGCGATGATGTTCATCAGCGTGGTTTTCCCGCTCCCGTTCTCGCCCAAGACAGCCAAAATCTCCCCGCGCATGACGTCGAGGTCGATATCCCGGTTCGCGACGACATCGCCGAACGTCTTAGTCACACCCCGCAGCTCCACAGCGGTTTTACCGCTCAACGCCCGCACCTCCCGCGAAAACACAGAGGGCGGAGCCACCGCCCCGCCCCGTTCCAAGGTATGATTACTTGCTCTCGGGCACCTCTATGCCGTCAATGATTATGTCGAAGTAGGGCGCGGAGCGGTACTGCGTCTCGGACTCGTGAAAATACCCGTCCGCCACGACCTGTGTATCGGGGGTGAAGGCTTCGTCGTTGTTGACGTCCGCCATATAGCTGGTGATGGTCTCGCCTTTAACGGTGAATTTGGAGGTATCGAACACATGGAGCGTCCCGGCCTTCATCTTCTCGGCGGCGTCTTTTATAGCCTCGACCGTGCCTTCCGCCGCGACATCGAGGTTCACCCCTGTCAGCTGAATGGAGCCGTTAGCTATACCGCCACACCAGTCGGTAGCAATGCCCGTCCCCTCGACGTAACCCTGAATAATGTAGAGGAAGTACGGCGCCCAGTCAATTCTGGAGGACACTATGAAAGTCTCGGGGCAGTCCTCGTAAGTGCTCCCGTTGTAGGAAACATTCGGGACACCCTTCTCCTCGCAGGCGGAGGGGGCGCCCATTGAGTCGGCGTGCTGGCTGATCAGCACACAGCCGTCGGAAATGAGGGCGATCGCGCTGTTGCGCTCGGCGTCGACGTCGTACCAGGAGTTGGTGTAGCGGACCTTCATCGTCGCGCTCTCGCACACACTCCTCGCGCCGAGATAGAAGGAGGTGTACCCGGAGATGACCTCGGCGTAGGGGAAGGCTCCCACGTAGCCTATAACGGCCTCGCTCGCCTTGATGTCGCCGTTCTCGATCATCTCGTTGAGCTTCATCCCGGCGGCGATCCCGGCGAGGTAACGCCCCTCGTAAATGGAGGCGAAAGCGTTGTGGTAGTTGGGCAGACCCTCGGTGTGCGCCTTGACGCCGGTCGCGTGGCAGAACTGAATGTCGGGGTGCTTTCTCGCCGCCTCGATCATAAAGTCCTCGTGGCCGAACGAGTCCGCGAAAATGATGTCGCAGCCCTGCTCGGCAAGGTAATCCGCCTCCTCGAGGCACTCGTTGCTCTCACCCACGGGATAACGGAAAATCACCTGATCGTCGGTGAGGCTGAGCGCGTTCTTGACCTGATCCGCCGCGTCCATAAAGTTGCGGTCGTAAGTGGATTTATCGTCGTGCAGGAAGATGAAGCCTATCTTGAAGTCCTCGGGAACCTTGAAATCGGCGCCGAGATTCGCCCCGGCTATGGGCGGGTTGCTGAGCCCTTTCGCCCCGCCGGCGTCGCCTTCGTCCCCGCTCTTGCCGCACCCGGCGAAAGCGAATACAAGCAGTGTACAGAGCAGTAAAGCCAAAAATCTTTTCATACGCCTTTTACCTCCCAAATGAATTGCCCTCGCGAACACGCGTACATTATAGCACCGCGGCGCCGGCTTTTCAAGAAAAATCGCCATTTCGCGGGGGATTTGTTACAGAGCACAAAATACCGAGACCGACGGGCGGCGGATTGTTCACTTTTGCGGAGCGCCCGTCAGCGCGAGGAGAAGCGGTAGAGCGTCTCGGAGGCGAACCTCTCGCCCGCTCTCAGCGTCGCCGAGGGGAACTCGGGGCGGTTGGGAGAGTCGGGGAAGTACTGCGTCTCAAGGCAAAAGCCGGCGTACTTTGAGAGCGGCACTCCGCCCTTGCCGCTCTTTTCGGAAAGCCCGCCCGAGGTGTAAAGTTGGATCCCCGGCATATCGGTGAAGCAGTCGAGGGAAATCCCGCTCTCGGGGCAATACGCGCTTACCGCGTGGCGCGGGGAGCGGGTCATCCCCAAGACAAAGTTGTGATCGTAGCCATGGCAGGTCGCGATTTGCGGGTGGGGGTCGTCTATGTCCCGGCCTATTGGTTTCGCCGAGGTGAAGTCGAACGGAGTGCCCGCTACGGGGAGCAGCTCACCGGTGGGGATCAGAAGCTCGTCAACCGGGGTGATATACTCCGCGAAAATACGAAGCTCGGTGGAAAGAATATTCTCCCCGCCGAGGCGGAAATAGGTGTGGTTGGTGGGGTTGAACACGGTGTCCTTATCGCTCACGGCGTCGTAGCTGATTTTGAGAGAGCCGCCCTCCAGCGAGAATGCGACGGATATATCCATATTCCCGGGGTAGCCCTCCTCGCCGTCCGCGAGGGTGGTGGAAAAGCGCACTCCGGGAAGCTCCTCCAACGGTTCGGCGCGCCAAATCTTGGTGTTGAGGCCCGCTTTGCCGCCGTGAAGGTGACCTCTCCCCGCCTCGTTGCGGCCCACATCGTATTGTACGCCGTCAAGGGTGAACTTCCCCGCCGCGATGCGGTTCGCGTACCTGCCCACCGTCGCGCCCTGGTAGCTGGTGCAGGTCTTGTAACCGTCTAAGTCGTCGAACCCCAGGCACAAGTCGCGCCCGGCGAAGCGTATCGCGTGGATTGTCGCCCCGTAGTCGAGGAGAGAGACCTCCAACTCCCCGTTACCCACAACATACTCGTTAGCCCCGCCGCGAAACGGCAACACCTTAACCATAACACATCAACCTCCGGCATTTATTGCTCCGACAGCCCCCACAGCGTTTGAGAGAGCCGCCCAGTCGCTAAGTGACAACCCCTCGGCGCGTATATCCTCCCGCAGCCCGACGGCGCGCAGTCCCCGCGACACGGCCGCCTTATCGAACCCCGCCACGCCGAGGGCGTTGGGCAGGGTTTTCCGGCGGCACTCGTACCCGGCGCGCACCAGGCGGAACATCAGCCCGCTGTCGGTCACTTCCACCGGAGGATGGGGACGCATTTTTAGGTGAATAACCGCGCTGTCTACCTTCGGCGCGGGATAAAAGCTCCCGCGGGACACGGTTAACAGCCGCTCCCCCTCCGCCCTGAACGCGACCGCCACCGTGGACGCGCCCGCCTCCCGCGAGGGTAGGGGCGCCAACAGCCGCTCCGCCGCCTCCCTTTGCAGCATCAGCGTGAGCGAGCGGACGGGCAGGTCCTCCTCCAAAAACCTCGCCAAAACGGGGGAGGTCACGTAATAGGGCAGGTTGGCGCACACCGCGATCCGCTCCCCGGGGAACTCCTCACGAAGCAGAGAGAGCAAATCCACGCGCAGTATATCGCCGTACCGCACCGAAACGTTGCCGAGCGGCCCCACGGTCCTCTCCAACACGGGGGAAAGAGAGGTGTCAAGCTCCACCGCGACGACCTTCCTCGCGACCTTGGCGAGCTCCGCCGTGAGCGTGCCCAACCCCGGCCCAATTTCTAAAATATAGGGGGACTCCTCCGCGGCGCGCCTTGCCATAACGGGCGCCACAACCGGGTTTATGAGAAAGTTCTGCCCGTACCTCTTTTTGGGGGACGAGCCCGTCTCGCGTAGCAGCGCGCGGATCTCGCCGAGAGAGGTAAGGTTAGTCGGGCCCCCCTCGGCGGGGCGCGCGGACCGTTCCCCGCTCATCGCTCCAACAGTTTCAGCGCGTCGGGCAGGCTCTCAATAATGTCCCTCGCGATAAGGCTGCGACCGCCCGTCTTCCCCGCGGCGATATCTCCCGCCAACGCGTGGATGTACACGCCCGCCGCCGCCGCCTCCCGGGGCGCGACCCCGCCGGCCAAGAGCGCTCCAATCACTCCGCTTAGCACGTCCCCGCTGCCCGCCGTCGCCATACCGCTATTGCCGAGGCGGCAGACTAAAAGCCCGTCACCCGACGCCACAAGAGTGTCCTTCCCCTTTAGGACGGCGACAGAGCCGGACCGATTGGCAAGCTCCCTGGCGGCGGCGGCGCGGTCGCGGTTCACATCGCCCGGCGTCACTCCGAGCGCCCTCGCGGCCTCACCCGCGTGAGGGGTGATCACGGCGGGGCTGCCGCGTAGCTTCTCCAAATCCCCCCGCAAGGCGTTGATCCCTCCCGCGTCAAGGCAAAGGGGGAGGCGGGAGGAAATAGCCCACTCCGCCAGGGCGGCGGTGGCGCGGGTCTCGGCTCTCCCGGGGCCCATAACCAAGGCGGTGAGGCGACCCGCGTGCCTCGCCAGCGCGCGCGGCTTATCCCCCCCGGGGTAAAAGACCGCCTCGGGGCAAAGAGTCGCCACAACAGGATAAACGGATCGCGGTAGGAAGCCGTACACCAGCCCCGCTCCCGCGCGGTAGGCGGCGTTCGCCACGAACGACGGGGCGCCCGCCATTCCGTAGCTCCCCGCGACAACTCCCAGAACCCCGAAATCCCCCTTGTGAGCGTCGGCGGGACGGCGGGGCAGGCAACTTCTCACGAAGTCGGCGGTGATCTCGGCGGGAACGCTCACCGTCACTGAAGCTCCGATTTTAGATAGCGTGGGAGATACTTGCACATCTCCTCGCGGAACCTCTCATTGGGTGCGAAGATGATAAGGTCGTTGCCGAAGGCGAAGTAGTACCCGTCGTCCCTCGCGCAGAAGCGTCGCACCTCGTGCCCCACCGGCGCCCTCTCCGCCTTGCCGATTCCGGACACGTCCGCCACGGTGAAGGAGCCAACGCGCTTGCGCCGCCGCTGATTTTGTATGCGGTCTATGTCCACGACCCCCGCCGTGAGGATATACTCGTACTCCACCTTAAGCTTTCCGTAGAGGAAAAACGCGAGGTACCCCACGCCGAACGCCAACAGCACCAATATAGCCGAAAACGCCGCCAAAACCGTAAACGCCAAAAATACCAACAAGCCTATTAACAGCACGGCGGCGGCGATAATCCCGGCTTTCTTGAGGCGGTTGGCAGTGTCGGACGGCATGGCGTAGAGCTGTTCGATGTAAATATCCATTTGACAATCCCCCGCAGGCGTGGTATAATTTTGAGAGTGCGCCACGCGGTAATACGCGGCGCGACGGCTTGGGCATACAGGTATCACAAGGAAGAGTATATCATAAAACGGGCGGCTTCGCAACCGCTTTTTTGCGCGAAGACGCCGGGGAGAGGTTTATGCGGCGTACCAAATTGCGCGACAGAATTTTGCCGGACTACACCCGGGGCGAGGAGATATTCAACACCGTATCTCACATTGTGGGAGCGGCTTTGGGCGTCGTGGCGCTCGCGATGTGCGTCATAATCGGGATACTCCATCATAACCCGGCGGGGATAGTCACGGGAGCGGTGTTCGGCGTCACTATGATCACCCTCTACACAATGTCCAGCATATACCACGGGCTAAAGGTCTCCACAAGCAAGAAGGTATTCCAAATTCTGGATCACTGCACCATTTACCTGCTGATAGCGGGGACGTACACCCCCCTGCTCATCTGCGCGGTGCGCCCGCTGGACCCGGTGGCGTGCTGGGTGACGTTCGGCTTCGAGTGGGGCACCGCCGCCCTCGCCATCACGCTGAACGCCATAGACTTACGCAAATTCAAGCGGTTCTCGATGTTCTGCTACATACTGCTCGGCTGGTGCATAGTGTTCTCGCTTAAGACGGTGTACAGGGCGCTCTCGAGGGGGGCGTTCTGGCTGCTGCTCGGCGGCGGGATACTCTACACAGTCGGGGCCATACTCTTTTCCGTGGGCTCGAAAGTGCGCTATTTCCACTCGGCGTTCCACTGCTTCGTGTTAGCGGGGAGCGCGTGCCACACGCTGACGGTGCTGTCCATAATGTAGGGCTGGTTTATCCGGGCAAAATTTATATTGAAAGCCGGCATATCCGGGCAATATTATATTGAGGAAAGGGACCATCGTTGGAAATTGCTTTAGCGGTAATTCTGTTTATCGTGGGGCTCGTGCTGATTATCAAGGGCGGGGACTTCTTCGTGGACGCCGCCTCCTGGTTCGCCGAAATCAGCGGAATACCGAAGCTGATAGTCGGCGCGACCGTCGTCAGCCTCGCCACCACCCTGCCGGAACTGCTTGTCTCCACTATGGCGGCGGCGGAGGGTAAGGTGGATATGGCCGTGGGCAACGCGGTGGGAAGCGTCACGGCGAACATAGGTCTTATAATGGCCATAGCGCTGATTTTCCTCCCCTCGGCGATAAACCGCCGCGATTACTGGCCCAAAACCGCGCTGATGCTCACCGCCGCCGGAGTGATAGTCCTGGGCGGTTTTCTGGGTGAGCTTAAAATCGGTCTCGCTGTGTGCCTGTTGGTTATCTTCGCGCTCTTTCTCTTCGAGAACGTCACCGCCGCGAAACGCTCCATGCGCGAGGGCGGAGACGACCGCGAAGCCCGCCCCAAGGCGACGCGCAAGACCGTCATCACCAATGTGGTGAAGTTCGTCCTCGGCACGGCGGGGATTGTGATAGGCGCGCAGCTGCTTGTGGATAACGGAAGCACCCTGGCACGCGCCATCGGCATCTCGGAGCGGATAATCGGCGTGACGGTGGTCGCGATTGGCACCTCGCTGCCCGAGCTCATCACCACGATTACGGCGGTAGCCAAGAAGCAGGCCTCCCTCTCCGCCGGGAACATCTTGGGTGCGAACATCATAGACCTGACGCTGATACTGCCGCTCAGCTCGCTGATTTCCGGCAAGGCGCTCCCCTTCGCCTCCGACGCGGCGGTGCTGGACCTCGCGGCGTGCCTGTTGGTGGGAATTATCGCTATGGTCCCCGCGCTGATTTCTAAAAAGTTCCGCCGCTGGCAGGGGTACACCCTTTTAGCGGTGTACATAGGATATGTGTATTTGACCTGCTTCGTGCTGTAACCCGGGAGGAGTGAGCCCGACCATGGACGAGAACGCGGTAAAGAGAGCCGGGGAGCTCCGCCGCCTGCTATCCTACCACAGCAACCTTTACTACAACCTCGACTCGCCCGAAATCAGCGACGCTGAGTACGACGCGCTGCTGCGGGAATTGGAGGACTTGGAGGCAAGGTTCCCGGAGACGCGCGTGCCGGACTCCCCCACGCAAAAAGTGGGCGGGGAGGCGAGCGCGAAATTCTCCCCCGTGCGCCACAAGGTGAGAATGGAGAGCCTGCAGGATGTGTTCTCGTTCGAGGAGCTGCGGGCGTTCGACGAGAAGCTGCGCGAGAGCGAGGGGCGCGAGATAGTCTACTCGGTAGAGCCCAAAATCGACGGGCTCTCGGTGTCATTGGAGTACAGCGGCGGGCGACTGAAGCGCGGCTCCACGCGCGGTAACGGCGATGTAGGCGAAGATATAACGGAGAACCTGCGCACAGCAGCCGGCGTCCCGGCGTCGCTTGACTTTGCGGGAGAGTTGGAAGTGCGCGGCGAGGTATATATGACGCGGGGGAGCTTCGAGAAATTCGTCGCAGCCCAGGAGTTGGCGGAACAGCCAGTCCCCAAGAACCCGCGCAACGCGGCGGCGGGGTCGCTCCGGCAAAAGGACGCCGCTATCACGGCGGAACGGGGGCTCAGCATCTTCGTATTCAACGTGCAGAGGATCAGGGGGAGGGAGTTCTCCTCGCACATAGAGTCGCTGGACTTCCTAAAATCACTGGGCTTCGCGGTGCTGCCCTCCTACCGCAGGGTGACCGGCATAGAGGGCGCGATCGAGGAGATAGAGCGCATAGGCGACGGGCGCGGGGAGTTGGATTTCGATATAGACGGCGTCGTGGTGAAGGCGGACGATCTGGCGCTGAGGGTCAAGCTCGGCAGCACGGCTAAGTTCCCGCGCTGGGCGGTCGCGTACAAGTTCCCCCCGGAGGAGAAGGAGACCACCCTGCTCTCGGTGGAGGTAAAAGTCGGACGAACGGGGGCGCTCACTCCCACGGCGGTGTTCAGCCCCGTCCACTTGGCGGGGACGACCGTCAGCCGAGCGATACTGCACAACGAGGATTTCATCAACGAGAAGGCCATCGCGGTGGGGGACACTATCCTGGTGAGGAAAGCCGGGGACATTATCCCGGAGGTGGTGGGGGTGACCCGCCACGCGGGGGCAAACCCCGTCTACAAGATGCCCTCAGTGTGTCCATCGTGCGGGGCGCCGGTCTTCCGCGACCCGAAGGAGGCGGCTATTCGCTGCACCAACGTCAAATGCCCGGCCCAGACGCTGCGGAACCTTGTGCATTTCGCTTCCCGCAACGCGATGGACTTAGAGGGGCTGGGCCCCGCCGTGATGGAGCAGCTGATAAACGCGGGACTGGTGTCCACGCCCGCCGACCTCTACCGACTCACTAAAGAAAACCTGCTGACGCTGGAACGCACCGGAGAAAAGACCGCGAACAACCTGCTTGCCGCCATCGATAAATCCCGCTCGGCGTCGCTCGACAGGCTGATATTCGGCCTCGGTATCCGACACATCGGACAAAGCGCGGCGAAACTCCTGGCGGCGGGGTTCCGCAGCCTCGAGGGGCTGGCAAACTCAACGGCGGACGAGATAGTCGCCATTGACGGGCTGGGCGACATTATGGCGGAGAGCGTTAGGAACTACTTCTCGCTCCCGGAAAATATGTCGCTGGTGAGCGAGCTCAAATCGTTAGGCGTGGACCCCCGCGCCGAAGAGGGCGCCGCCGCGGGGCCGCTCACGGGGCTGACCTTTGTGCTGACGGGGACTCTCCCGAGCCTTACGAGGAGCGAGGCCGCGCGCCGGATCGAAGCCTCGGGCGGAAAGGTCGCATCTTCTGTCTCGGGCAAGACGGATTATGTGGTGGCGGGAGAAAACCCGGGGAGCAAATTGGATAAGGCGCGGCGGCTCGGCGTCAGGGTGATAGGCGAGGACGAGCTTGTCGCGATGACGGAGAACGGATAGGCAGCCCCGGCGCTCGAGCCGGGTCCTCCCGGCTTCGCGGGTTCGCTTGTATTTCGCGTTCGCCGTTTCGAGGGTTCATCCGCGCCACGCATTAACAGCCTCGCCGAGCCATTCGCGCGTCGCTGTCACCGCCTCGCGGATTTCTCCGTATTGTTCCTCCCCGCAGCTCACTTTCTCTCGGTTTGACTAATGCCGCGCCGCGACTTCAGCCGTATCGAGGCTTTTCCGGCGCCGCCACGGGGACGAGCCGCAACCGACGCGCACTACGGCATAGGGCTTTACCATAACGGCAAACGCGAGGGATTTCCCCGATAAAGTTACCCGTTGCAATCGCGGAACACTCTTTGCGCGGCACCGAGGGCTCGAGGGACTCTCCCGATGACCCTACCCGGTACCGCCATTGGATACGCCCCGCGCGAAAAGCGTCTCCCTACCCCGCCCGGCGGCAGCGGACGGTGACCCGGGTGCGGCCGCTGAGAGTACAGGTGAAGAGGGTCAAATCCCAGTCGGGGCTGAGCATTTTCTCCACATCGGTGCGGCCCAGAGTATCGATCTCGACGACGGTGTAGCGAAACTCCGCCCCGTCGCAATCAGTAAAAATGACCTCGTCCCCGGCGGCGAGGTTTTTTATTCGTCCGAAATGGCGGCTGTAGTTGTGCGCGCAAATCACGAACCCCGGCAGATACGCCGTCCCGCTGTAGCGGCAGGGGGCTATCCTCAGGCGGCGGTAATCCCACTGCTCCAGGACGGGAAGCTCCAGATCCAGCGAGGGAACGGCGACCTTCCCGATATAGCGGTAGCCGTCAACCTCGACGGTGGGCATCTCGCGGTTGGGGTCGGGGGCGTAGTCCGCCCCGTCGGATGTCGAGCCCATCGCGGCGAGCGCGTTCCGGGCTGCTCGGGCGGCTCTGGCGTCGTCCCAGAGGTTGTAACCCGCGAGGGCGAGGGCCGCTAAAAGCAGAACGCCGCCCGTGGCGATCAACACCACGGCGGCTTTTCTCTTACGCATTGTTTTTGCGGCGAACTATGAGGAAAATCCCGACCCCGAGCGCGACCGCGCCGAGCCCCGCGAGCACCGGTACGGGCCACCAGAGCAGCCCCGTCTGAGGGATCTCCGGAGGCGGAGGCGGAGGGTTGTCGTTGGTGTTCTCAACTGTAAAGGTGATACCCTCCCGCGTGACGGACACGGTGTAATCCTCCGGGACGGTCTTCTCGGTGAGCTGCCAGGTGTGGCTGCCGTCCAAGTTATCCCAGCTGTAGCGCCAGTTGTTCTCCTCGTTGAGGGTCTGCTCGTCGTAAATTTCGCCGTCACACAGCAGCTGGACGGTAATCTCGGCGGGGCGTTTGAGGGTGTTCTGGCTGTCCTTCCAAATCTTGATGACGTTGCGGCTGACCTTCTCGCCGGTTTCCTCGTCGTATTTGGGCTCGGTCACAACGTCGTAATCGGGCGTGCCGTCGTTCCCCGTAAACGGGACGGTGACCAGCATGGGCTGAGGGTAGAGCCGGGTGCCATCGTCGAGCGTCACCATGGCGCCGGTCACGAGGTAGAGCCCGTCCGCCAAGTTATCGAAGAACGCCTCACCCTCCTCGTCGGTCGCGGCGGTCGCGAGGGCGGGAATGTCATCCCGGGCGGCGTAGGCGGCGAGAGTGGACGCGAGGGCTTTCCAGGCGTCGCTGTTGGGGTCGCGCGGCGTCGGGACCGAGTAGCTCGCGAAGGGCGCCACAAGCCGGTAGGTGTTCCCGTCCCAATCGGCGGCCTTTCTAACCTCAAACTCAGCTCCCGCGACGGGCTCCTCCCCTCGGAAGAAGCGAACGGTGATGTTGCCCTTTTCCGCCGCGAGAGCGGGAACGGAAAACATAATTATAGCGCACAAAAGCAGCGGCAAGATCCTCAAAACCCGTTTCATAGCTTTCCTTCTTCCGTTTGGATGGACGCGGCGCGCTTGCGTCGGCGGTGGCGTCTTATAAGAATAATGGCAACGAGTACCCCGGCGAAAAGCACCGGTGGCAGGAACACATAGGTGCGGTTCCAAGATGATTTAAGAGCCCGTTTAACCTTTGACGGGCGCGGCGCGGGCTTTTCGGGCGTGGGTACCCTCTCCCCCGTCACGGCGAGACGGTGGGTGTTCACCCCGTAGGGGGTGCAGGTGACGAGGGTGCACAGCTCCTTGCCCGTCTCGATACGAAGGGTCTCGAGCGCTTCCGGGAGGACCCGCTTCATCTCGGTGACACGGTAGGTGTAGGTCTCGCCAAGCACGGTGAGGGTGAAGGTGTCCCCCGGGCGCAGCTGGTCGAGGTCCGTAAACAGCCGCGCGGACGGCAGCCCGGAATGGCCCGTCAGCACAGTGTGCGTGCTCTTTCCCGGGACGGGAAGGCTCGACGCCTCAAGGTGCCCGACCCCCATTTGAAGGACGCTCTCCGACGTGCCGTGATAGACCGCCAAGTGGATTTTCGCTTTGGGGACCTCGAGGTAGGCCATAACCCCGGTGCCGGTGGGGTCGAGCAGCGTCTCGTAGCGGGACATCATCGCGGAGGAGAGCCGCCCGATGTAGGGGGTGTCGCGCGCCAGGTCCTCGTTGAAAAGGGCGGCGGCGTCCAGCATTTCGGCGGACCTGCTCTCGCCGAGGGTGGCGGTAGCCTGCTTATAAGTGTCAATCGCCTCGCCGTTCACCGCGCGGTTGACGGCGTCCGCGATGGAGGGGTAAAGGATAAGCGCCAGTCCCGCCACGGCGAACAGCGCGGTCAGGATATTGGCGACGAGGTACCCGGCGGAGGGCTTGCGGCGGGGCTTCCTGGATTTGGAAGCGCCGGTCTTGCGGCGGGGCTTCTCGGGCTCGGGCGAGCGGGGCGTCTCTTGCCCGAACATTTGGGGCTTCTCCCGGTCGGACAAGTCGGGTATGCAGTTGATCGGCTCTCCATCGACCGAGCGGGGCGTGCGGCTGAGCGATTCCGGCTCGGGCGCCCCGGAAGAATGCCGTTTACGTGCCACCGGGATCACCGCCTTTCGCCAAACGGGGCTTGCGATTGCGTATTACCACGACAAGAACCGCCGCCACCAGAGCCGCCGGGAACAGAATCAGCGCGGCCCTGAGCCCCGCCGGCATAGGTATCTCAATCTCCCCGTCGTCGCTGTAGCCGGGGGTGCCGGGCGCCGGGTTGGGAATACGGACGCCGCGAACCAGCAGGCGGTGGGTGTTTACCCCGTACGGGGTGCAGGTCATAAGGGTGCAGATGTCGGCCTCGGGGTCGATGTCCTGCCGCTCCGCCTGCTCGGGGGTGAGCACCACGGACGACTCGACGCGGTAGGTCAGCGTCTCGCCCAAAATGTGGAGGACAAACACGTCTCCCTTACGCAGGCGGTCGATGTTGCTGAACAGCTTCGCGGAGGGCAGCCCCGTATGCCCCGACAGCACGCAGTGGGTGCCCTTGCCGCCCGTGGGCAGGGACGAGCCCTCCAAGTGCCCGACCCCGCTATGGAGCGCGCTCTCGTCCGTGCCGTGGTAAATTGGCAGGTAAATCTTGAGCTTGGCTATCTCGACATAGCCCATCATACCCGTGCCCGACGGGTCAAGAAGCGAGTTGTAGCGGGCGCGGTCGTCTGCGGAAAGCGAGCTTACCCGGGTGCCGCGGGAAAGCAGCTCTGAGTTCCAGCTTTCGGCGCTGTCCAGGAGGTCGGACTTCTCCGCCGCGCCCATCGCGCCGACCTCGCCGCGAAAAGCATCAATCTCCCGCTTAAAGTTTAACGAGGAGATATACTCGGCGACCGTGGGGTACAGCACCAGGGAAAGCCCCACCAAAAGGGCAAGCAAAGCGATAACGGCGGGCAATACGCCCCGTTTTTTGCGCTTTTCGGGCGACGCGGAAACAGTCTCCGCCGCCCGATCCTTGCCGATTTTCATAAGACGCTCCCTGTCGGCGTACCCGGGGAGAGCGGGTCGGTGGTGCCCCGCCCTCCACGGAACGGTTCCGGCAATAAAATTGCCCTACCCCCGGCGGGGAAAACTATGCCGGGAGGCGAATGGTGTCGGCCGGAAACCCGGCCCCGAACGGGTATATGCCGCCGGGTGTAGCCCCGGCAGACGGTCGCCGGCCCTTCTTAGCCCTCTCGGCCCGGGGCGACCGCCGGGAGGTCGCCGGGGATCGGGAAAAGCTCGCCGGGGCGGGCGTCCGTCATAAGCGCGCGGTTGTTAATGAGTGGACTGCTGCTTCTTGCGCTTGCGGTAGCTGATCACGAAGTACGCGACCGCGCCGCCGATCAGCGCGAGACCCAGCACGTAGAAGATGATCGTACCGATACCGCCGGTGAACGGCAGGAACGGAGCCTTCTGGTTCACGAGGGTCTCAGGGAAAAGCCCAGAATGATAAACTTCATGCCCAAAAGCACCGCTGTAATGAGCTGTGTATTTTTCAGAATTTGCAGGATGATAATATTGGAGTTCGAGCAAGGTTCCTGTCTTTTCGCTTATAACAGCTTTAATCTTAAAGTCGAACGGCTCCATCGTGTTGTACCCGTCGGGGGTAACAACCTCGGTGAGGGTGTACGTCCCCTCGTCGAGACCGGTGACGTCGGGGATCTTACCTGCGACGCCGGACGTTAGCAAATAAGAGCTAATAACAGACCTTCTGGCGTCGAGCAACCTTTTAGCGGCATCTTTTTCTGCTTCTTTTGCTTTAAGGTATGCTTCTTTCGCTTCATTATACTCTTCTACCAACGCATCAACTTTTTCGGCTGGCGTCCAGCCCTTGAGCTTACGGTTTTTCACATCAGTTTCAAAGAAGGCGTACTCTTTCTTCCCGTCAACTTCCCTACTTAACAGGAAGCCCGCGCCGGGCAATCCCTCATCGTCGTGACTCGAATCAGATCCCTTCTTAGTCAAATCCAGCCCGAAGGAGTAAACATATACCTTGTCCTTGGTGGTATTGCCGTGCTGGTCGCTGTTCGGGTCGTTGGAGTACTCAAGGTACACATCGTTCGGGTTTCCGGCGGAACCGATAACGGCATCGCTGTTGAGGGTAGCCTCATAAACGACGTAAATGTGGATATGGCTATTGAATTGAGGCACATTCATTGAAAATGTAGCATTGACTCCCCAAGGATCAACTTTCCAAATACTGTCTTCTTTTGCCTTAGCAAAAATGTCGGCTAATGTTTTTCTAAGATCTTCAAATGTAATCGAGAACGACGTCTCCCCTGACGTACCATCAGCTGTAGGGTCAGGAAGAGTAATAGAATATTTGTCTTCAGATATGAGAAACGGATATGTAAAGAAAAGATAATCAGTTCTTACATAAACTTTAACATTTCCAGAAAAAGTCAAACCCTTGGAAAGAGTATCGTGGAATGAGTAGTAGTAATTATTCTCCGTGTAGTCCGTGATGTTCTCGGCAACCTTGCCGTCGAGCAGAAACTGTACAGTGTCGCCGATACCCGCGGCGTCGCCGTTCAGCTTTTGATCCTCTTTAGTGTCCTCGTCAACCGTCAGGATGCTCTTGTCCACCGTCGGCACGGAAGCCTTCAGGTAAATATCCTGGTTGCCAAGCACGGCGAGGATGAACTCGGAGACACCCTCAAAATACTGCGCTTCCACATTGAGTTCTTCGCCGTGATCACTAAAGTTTTCGGTGATAAGATAGTAGCCGGGATCGTGTACCTCAATATTTGATACATCATTAGATGGATCGCTCTCGTCATTGGTAGCGGTAGATTTTACCGCAAATGTAGTGTCGAGCCACCCGGCAACCTGCGATTGCTTATTCTCGATTTCCACACTGCCCGTCAGTACAAAACGGCAGAACGCCTGAAGGAAAGCGTTTGATTTGCCGACAAGCACACTTACAATCTTAGCCGGAATCGAACCACACTTAGCAAATACATTCTGACCATCCACAATAAGACCCGGCCATAGCGTATCAATATTAGGAGTATCACCGTTAAGCCGATTCAAAGCAAGCATGAACTGTGTGCGGCCAGAAAGAGTAAACGCACTTCCCCAACCAACGTCGGCTAACGTCCAATTATCCCACTGCTGCGCGTTCCAGTCGTTAGGCTTAGCTTCGCCTTCCCTGTTCGGCGTGCCGCTGAAGATCTGAAAAGCATAAAACTGCTCGTTTTTCATCGCCGGCAAACCTTCGGCATTATGAATGGTAATGCGAAGATTCTCGGTCGCCAGCGTCGGCACCGCGAAGGAGAACGCCAGGAGAGCGACAAGCAAAATGCCGATTACGCGTGTGAGAAGCCGCTTTTGCTTTTTCATAAATATCTTCCTTTCCAATTATTTACATTTTTGGTACTTCGGACCCCGCCGGACGGGTACCGCCGCCCGGCTTCGCGAGCCCAGCCCGTCAGGGAGGCTGGGGAAATCCGCCGTTTAACACGCACATAGTGGCTACCTCTCTTCGGTTTTATTTTTGCGTTTTGCCTTGCGGCAAAGTTTGACCGCTGACAAGACCCCCGCGCAGAGCAGCAGCGCCGCGCCCGCCGCGAACAGGGGACGCGCCCCCGCCCCGCCGGTGGTGGGCAGGCCGTACTTAAGGTAGTTGTAGAAGATCAGGTAGACGTCGGGCTCGCCAATCTGTCCCTCTGTGTACCCGTCGGCTGCCTTATAAGTAACCGTCCCCGTGACGCTGCCGAGACCGGAACCGTCATCGCTGGGGGCGAACGTAGGATTAGCGTCGGGATTTTCCGTGCTTTCGGGAATAATGTTGTCCGGGGCTACACCGTACCCGTCCTCCACACGCTGGAGAAGATAATCTCCGCCGTCCGTCTCCGCGACGACGTAAGTTGACCCGTCGGGGATGTCGTAGAGAACGATCTTCTGGTTGTGCGTCAGCTTAAATTCGGCGTAGATGATCGACTCGCCGCCGGCGGCGGGGGTACCTTTGTCATTCATCCACACAGGCTGAGTAAAATCAGGATCCTCGGTATCATCCGTGTCGCCCCTGTTGTACAGCTTGAAGTGCAGCAGGTCTATATCGTCCTTGGAGAATGCGCCGCCGCTCGGCGCGGTAAGGGTAACGCGGAAGGTAAACTCAGCCTCGGTGTTCGGCTTGTCGTCGCCGATCCGCTTCTCAACCGCGAGGGAGGGCTTGGCGAGGGTGTTTACGTAGTGCGCCGCCTCCTCGTAGGTGCTGGTGGTGTCGTAGACGGAGTAGGCCCCGCCGCCGTCAAAATGGGCGGTCGGTCCAACCGGGTCAGGATTCCCGTTCTTCTCCTTGTAGGCATACGCCGCGTTCTGCGTTGGATAATCGGGCGAACCGGGATTCAGTAAATTGTGTGTCACGCTCTCGAAGCGGTACCCGCCCGGGGTACGTTCCTGCCGCTCGGTCACGAGGTAGGGCACGTTGTCCGGGATGCCGGTGAACAGCAGACCCTCGCCGGACTTGAGGGTAAATGTGGCAGTCGCGTTCACCCTTTTGTCATTGGTAACGGCTCTGTCCGGCCATACATCGCTCTCAATGATTGTGCTGTCGTAAAGCTCCGTTGTCCCATCGTGTTCATCATCGTCTGGCGCGCCGAAGTGTACCGTCTTGGTGTAGTACGCCGACTGGGTAGCGTAGGGGGTATTGAACAGCATCTCCGTCGGAGCGTTGGAGGTTGCCTCAGCCGGGGAGACGGTGAGGACCTCGAAATCCCCTATCTTTTTAGTGGCTGTTTCTGTTGTGGGATCGGTATAACTACCGTCCTCATTGAGCTGGAAGCTTCCGTACTGCTCCTCGGTGAACAGCCAGACATTGACGACAGAGTAAGTGGTTACACCCGTTCGATCGTCGACAACCCGTTTTACAACGTCCTCGCTTACTTCGTGATACTGCAGGTCATTCCCGTGAACCTCCGTATTGTGGTACAACCGCAGGACGTCACCATTTTCACCGACATCGACATCATTCTTGTTCTTGCCGATAAAGACGTAGTACGGTGTGCCCTTATACTCATTCCCATCCTCATACTTGTAAGACATGACACCGTCGTTGGTAGTCGCAATAATGTGCTTGCCGTCCCCGTCCACCAGCGCGGGCGAGCCGTCCGAGTTGCGCAGGAAGAGCTTCTGATCGAGCAGGAGGTCGATGTAGTGGAACTGACGGTGCCACCTCTTTGTGGTCTCGTCATACTTCACCACTATGGCGTCGACGTCGCCGGAGAAGCCGTTAATGAACACCTGGAAATGGAACTCCTGCTGCGGATCAACCTTCATCCCCGCCGGCGGTTCGACCAGCTTGGTGACAAGGAGCGTGGTGTCCATCACCCAGAGGCGGCCGTTGTTGCCGAGGTAGGTGTTGATGACGACGCCCTTCTCGCTCCCGGTGGTGCCGCCCGGCGCGTCGGCGGCGTCAATAAGGCTCACGGGCTCGGCGGTATCGGTCAGCACGCGGGAACGGGCGGTAGGCATATAGTAGGTGTTCGATGTGCGGGTGACGTTGCCGTTATAGTAGTGGACTTGGAAGTTTTGGTCGTCAGATTTATCCGGAAAGCGCTCATTGGTATAATCCTTGTCATGATCTGAATCTTGATACGCCCAGTCACTACCGCCAACCGCCTTGCCAAATAAATTGAAGGTTACATCGCTTACTTCGCTGGGATACACTTTATCGTAGATGCGCTCTTCGACGGTTTTCGGCTTGGCGGCTTCGGCGAGGTCGCCGACACGCAACGCCCCCGGCTTCGCGGCGACAACCCAGTCACCGAGCGTTTGGGACAGCTGAGCGAAGAAAGCAGCGATTCCATCATTCTTCAATTCTTCTGGGGTTTTCAGGCTGCCATCACTCTTGCGAATATAATCCTCACTGTACCCGATGTACTTATTGCCAAAAGTTTCGCTATCATCCGTAAGGAACGGGTACACTTCCTTGAACGTCCCCGACGCGTCGTACCAGCAGAGCATATCCTCGTTGGAGATGCCGGAGGAGACGTGCGCCGAGCCGAACTCCGCGCCCTGGCGGGTCACACACTTGCTGACGAGGTCGGCGGACACGCCGGTATCTTCGGGACCGGTCGCGGCAGGGGCTGAGGCACCGTGTTCAACCACGAAGTACTCGATCGGCATAAAGTAGTATTCGTTTTCCGCAGGGAACTCGCTCGTCACATCCTTAATGCGGTCCTGCTTGAGGAGGACGATGTCGCCGCCCTTAGGCGTCTTAGAAAGCGGATTAAGCGCCGTCTCTATCTCATCGGTTGGATTTGCTGGATTAAAAGTATCGTGAACCTCCAGATCCTGCGCTACGATATCCCGCACGAACTTGGTGCGCGTAGCTTCGCCGTCTTTGCTTTCCTCTTTGCTCTCCTCAATCACAACCTGCTTCCAGGTGCCTGTGCCTCCTCCCCCGTCACCGGGCAACACGTACTCGTACGCCGCCTTGTAGAGCGGCAGCCCGTTCTGGAAGATGTAGTACCTGTTGTCGGTCGAGGGTGAGAAGGTCGCCGCCGGGTCGCCGTAGGAGTACTGCGTCTGGCTGGTGACGTAGTCGGCGTAGCGGTTCTCCGGGTTGTACCAGTTGGAGAAGAACTCGATGTTGCCGATACCCGTGCCCGCAGGATCGCCATTTTCCTTGAACCCGCGAGCCAGCGACGCCACGTCGGTGTTAATCTTGTTCTTCTGCAGGTACTCCTGCCCCAGGCGGGAAATGTTTATGCGCCCCGTGCTGTCGAGCATATCATCCGCCACACCCACGGTGTAGAACACCCTCAGCGGAAACGCCGCCGACTCGGGGCTGTTCGGGGTGATTTTATCCTTCCTGCCGTCCGCCGGGATATTGGTCTTGTACGTCCAGTCGCCTTTTTCGTCCTGCGAGACGGTCACGGTGCGAAGCGGGAGCATATACCGGGGGACGTCGATCCACAGCGCGGTATCGTAGCTGGAGTCGGTCTGCAGACCCCCGGAGCCCAGCGAAGTATCGACGTAGTCGCCCGTATCCTCAACCCAGATGCGCAGGTCGCTGAGGCGGTACGCGCCGGCGCGGTTTCCATCAACGGGTACGCCGTCTTTTTCCTCGCCGTACGCCGGGTTCAGGCGCCACCGGGTGAACTCAGCGCTATCCTGGGCATACTCTTTAATAATTGGGTCTTTATTTGGGTCGTTCGCATCAAATGTATATTCCGACGACACCCGGTAGAACGTGTACTCCGTCTGCCGCATCTTCTGCACGGCGGCGTTCTCACCGTCGGCGCTGTTGATGTCGGCGAGGGAGGGCACATACTTCGACGCGGTCTCGGCGTTTATGCGGTAAACCCAGCCGGCTTTCCAGGCGGCTTCGGCGGTAAAACCACTTGGCACTTCTTTCTGATACACTGCATTCGTCGGGTCGCTCCCCTTGTACCAGCCCTCTTTCAGCAGACCACTTCCCTTATTTTCTGAAGCGCTGTTGAAGCTGTAGCTGTACACGGCGGTCTTGGAGATGCCGTAGAGCGTGCCGAAGAGCAGCAGGTTCTTGACGCTCTTGACCTCCATATACTTGCCGATGGGGTCCATAAACGTCACGGAGTTGGACACGCCGAGGTCGTTCTGCCCCGTAACCGGGGTAAATATCGGCGTCACCACGCGGGAGAATATGATGTCGAATATCTCGTCCAACTGCGCCGACTCCACATCGTAGAAGCCGTCGTTGTAGACTATGTTGTCTACGACATCCTGGTTGGTGATTGTGACATGGAAATTGGGGTCAGAGTAACCGTCTTTGGGAAGGCTTTTCAGGAAAATAAAGACCTGCGTCTTTGAGTTAGCACTGCTGCCCGCCATATTGGCTTTAATTCCCATATTGCCAGTGAGTGGATTCTCTCTCCATCCATTCCATACATCAAGCATGCTTCGTCTAAGTACTTTATCGACTTGCCCTCCATATGTACCCCCTGCTCCACCTTCACCGAACTTGTCCCATTCCTTCCAATGAGAGCTGTCAAGAAAATAGTTTTTGGGGTCAAGCGTCGGGTACAGACGCCAACGCCCCCATTGAGGGACATTGTGGCTGTCCACGCTGAGCGTAAATACCTGCAGATCCCGCCGCCGCTCATCGGGGATCTTCGCCTTATCCCACCCGGCCTTATAGTGCTTATCGACCGCCGTCTTCATATACGACGCGGTCATCAGAACCTCAATGTTCGTGCCGGGAGTGCCGGCTATATTGTTATCACTGCTATAGAAAACACCTGCATGATAATACCCCGGCGCGCTATTCAACCTTCCCGTCTCATTCTCCATTCCAGTATTATACAGAGAAGTGATCTCGCATTCATTTTCTGTTCCCGGCAAAAAAACATTATACCACTCGTCGCCTACATTTCCACTACCAGTCTCACCAACCTTAAGCCTGTGTGAATTATCGGTAGGATCAGCGTTACTCCGCTGATCGTCTGCAAACTTATATTTGCCATCATCACCAATATCGACAGATCCATAATACTTTCCATCACTAGACTGTGATCTGTTGTCCCAGTGCGCCATCTCATTAAACGCGAAGTTCGCGCCGCCGTCGGACATAATGATAGCGGCGGGGATACGGGGGACGGTAACGGAAGTAGCGTTATTGCTCTTAAGCGTGTCCGTAAAAGTAGTGCTGGCCTCGGCAAGCTGCTTCAGTCCCAAATATATGCCACCCTGAGTGTTGGTGTAGTAGCCTACATAAGATGTGTTAGGTAACACTGTTCCAGGTGTTTCACCCGCGCCGAGACGGACTGTCCCTGTGACTAAAGTCTTAAGATTACTATCGTCATTGATATTTCCTTGACTATTATGAAGTTTGTCATACAAGTCGCTATGCTGAGCCGCGCTTTCTGCGAGCGTTCGAACCGTTTGCACGCCCACCCCGGGAAAGGCGTGAACTTTTTTATTGTTCACGTTGTTGCTGACGGTTTTGGTATATGATGTAAAGCCGTCGTTAGGATCATCGCTTTTTATATCGTCAAGGTTCTGTTTGCAGTCCGCCACGACGGTATAGCAGGTGTCGCGATTGTTGATCCAACGCCACTCGTATTTAGGACTCTCCTCTGTGCCGACATTCACCACATTCAAGTCCCCGGGGTGGTACAGGGTCTCCATACCGCCCACGGAAAGATAGGGTTTATCTCCATTTTTCTGATAATGCGCCAAGGGCATAATGACGCACGCGCCGGCGCCGTAGCCGACCACGGCGACGCGGTTCTGCTTGTTCTGCGCCATTAGCCTATCTATAGTGTCGTTAATAGCGTCGAGTGTCTTTTTAATGCGGGAATTGACTATGCGCTCCTGCATAGGGACACCCTGCGAAGGCCACTCATATGGTTCATTTTTGCCAGGACCAATTATGTTATCATTACCATCTTTGTGTGTTTCATAATTAGCCCCGCCCGTATCAATCCCATATCTCGTATCCTGCCCCATCGACGCGGACATGTCTATGACGATGACGAGGTCGATGGGCGAGCTGGGGAACTCGTCGATGGCGACGGAGGAGCCCAGGGCGCTGAAAACCTCGAGGAAGTCCGCATCGAGGGTGACGAAGCCGTCCAGCCCGTCGAGCGCGTCGAGCAGCCGCAGCTTCTTGCCGTCGAACCCGCGGAAGAGGTTCGAGCCCAAACTCACGCGGGAGGGCTTGCCGAGGGCGAATACGGTCTTATCCGTCCAGAGCCGCCCGGCGTAGCGGCTGTCCTTGAGGAAATCCAGCATTTCACGGTAGGTGTCCATCGTAGAGGGGTCGGCCTCGCGGCTGACGCCCTGGGTGCCGCCGACGTCGTCGCCGGCGGCGCTCAGCGCCGGGTAAACCGCGACACTGAAGAACACCGAGAGGAACAACACGACGCTGAGCAGCAGCGAGACCGCCCGCCTGCCCTTAAGCGCGCCAAAGGGAGAACGCCGCGGGGCGCCCTCCCTTCTTTCGGTTTTGATCCTTTTACCGTGCATTTTAAAGACCCCTCAGATTCTACCGTGAAAAACGGACAGAGTTGGTTATCTTCCGGCGGCAACACCGCACAATGACCGCCTACGGCTTTGCACGTCATCTGCTTGCATATTTTCCGTTAGCTCTCGCGAAAATGCTCGGCAATACGGGGAGTATTCCCTGCGCTTTTCGCTTCGTCTAACGAAAAATCTGCTGCGCATCTGGCGTACAATCATTATACGGTATTGCCAATGTACAATAGCGGGGGCAAGACAATTATATATACATATTATAGTGCCCCCCCCCCCCCCGGGTTGGCGCGATCCGCAACGCGGTCCCGGGGGGGGAGGAGGGGGCGCCGCCCCTCTGACGGGGGCGGTTCCTCAGCTCGTGAGTATTATAATTACCGGGAACTCGCTTGTCAAGTACTTTTTTGGCAGTTTCTTGAAATTTTTGCGAATTTTCCGTAAACGGGGCGGGAAAGAGGCGAAATTTGGCGAAAATCACGACAAATTCGCGGTAAAGTTGTGGGAAATCCGCCCGATTTACTCCCGAAACCCGGCGAACGCCGCCCCGCGCGGGGCTATCCGCCCTTGCCCGAAGCGGAGCGCAGCCGCGCCGCCTGACGTATATCTTTACCGCTGAAACGGCGCTTGGTATAATCCCCGGCGAAGCGCGAGACAACGCGGGGCTCGTAGAGCCGCTCCAGGTCGTCCAGCGTCAGATTTGTACTGATTATAGTAGACGAGCCCGAGAGCAACCTGTTGTTGATTATGTTAAAGAGCACCGACGCCGTCTGGCTTGAATGCAGCTCGGTGCCGAGGTCGTCGAGGATGAGCAGGTCGCACCCATTCACCGCGTCGAGCGCGTCCGTCTCGCCGCTCCCGCCGTAACGCTCCTTTAGTATAGCGTCGAATATATTCTGAGCCGACGCGTAAACGACGCCGTAGCCCTTTTCGAGGACGCCGTTCGCCACGGCGAGCGAGAGGTGGGTCTTGCCGAGGCCCGGGGCGCCGTAGAAAAGGAGGTTCTTGCCGGCGGGGAAATCGCGGACGAAGTTCCGGCAAATCTCGAGGGTCTTCTCGGCCTCCGCCCGGGGGCGCCCGTCGGACGCGCCGTCGTAGTAGGATAAGTCGAAATTATCAAACCTGCAGCGCTCAATGGGCATCCTCGAGGAAAGATCCCGGTAGCAGAGTTGCCGCGCCAGGGTCTCGACGCAGGAGCAAAGCCTGCCGTCTATGTAGCCGGTATCGCGGCACGCGGGGCAGGAAAAGTCGGGCCGGTCGGGGTAGGAGTACTCCGCCTTCAGCGAGGAGAGCTCCGCGCTTACCCGGTCGCTCTCGGCGCGGGTCCGGGCGACGGCGGCCTCGTCCCCCGAGAGAGCCGCCTTGCACGCTTCGGCGCCATGCCGCGCGCGGGCCGCCTCCAACTCCGCTATGCGGGGGCACTTTTCCCGGGCGGCCGCCCTTGCCTTCTCGAAGCGGGCGAGCGCCCTGTCGCGGGAGTCGCGCTTTTGCTCCAGCGCGCGGGAGACCAACTGCGGCGAAAAGCCCACGGGCGATCACTCCTCGTCTATAAAAAGCTCGGGGGATTTGTCATACGCGGCGAGGGGGGCTTGCTTTCCCGGTTTCGCCGGCGCGGAGCCGCCCTCGTGCGCGGTGGCCAGCACCTTCTTAATATATTTTAAGTCGAACCTGCCGGTCCTGTTGACGCACTCGTCATACGCCGCGGCCAGTTGCTCTTTATTTAAGCCCCACTGGTTGACCCAAAGGTCCGCGCACTCGGTAAGCTCCTTTGTGGGGCGGGGGGCGTGAAGGTTCATAGCGGAGGCGACAAGCCCGTACGCGCCCTTTCGCTCGTTCTCCCGGCGGATCTCCTCCTCCACGTCGGCGGGGGTGACAACACCGTTGTTGGCCCAGCGGATGGCGGTCTTCTCGATGTAGCCGATATTCAGCGTCCCGTTCGCCTTGGCGTAGTTGAGCAGGGTAAGCAAAACGGGATAGGATATTCCGTTATCGTCGTAAAGCCAAACCAGTGTGGAGGACTCGTTTTGCCGCAGCGCTCTCCCGAACGCCTTTTGGGCCTCGGCGAGCAGGGACGCGATCTCGCCGTTCTCGAGGCCCCTCCGGGCCACCTCGGCGCGGGAGGGCTTTATCACGTTGCCGGTGACGGCGGTCGCGGGCTTTTCGGGAGCCGCCTCGGCGCGGGAGAGCAGCCCCGTGTCCGCCCAGAACTCCAGAGCCTCCGTGACCTCGTCGGGCGAAAGAGACAGCTCCTCCGCTATTTTTTCGGCGGAGAAGTCCCATTCCAAATTGCAAAGCCCCGAAAGGAGAACTTTAAGCTGTCTCTCGTTCGCGAGCTTATAATATCTGTTGACGAGCGCCCGGGGCACGGCGAAGGTGTCGCCGAGCGCGCTGGGGGGCAGGTAATACTTCATTTTTGACCTTTCTGTAAGTACGGGCGACCGGCCCCCGGCGGGGCTTTACCGGCCGGCGGGGCTTTACCAGCCGCCGAACCGCGACCGGCGCAACGCCCCTATTATCTTCTCTCGGACCCTCGGATAGCGGCGCTCCAACTCCCGTAAGAGGGTTTTGGCGTCCTCCCGGGCTGTGGCGCCGTCGGCGGGGCATTTAGCGCCGGCGAGCGGCAAGTCGGCGGCTCTCGCCACCGCCGCGACCTCGTACTCGCGGGCCAGCACCATGGGCCGGATTAGGGTGACGCCCTTGCGGGACATATAGTGCACCGGCGGGAACGCGCCCAACTGCCCCGTGCCGAACAGGTTCATAATAAACGTCTCGGCGGCGTCGTCCATATGGTGCCCGAGGGCGACCTTGCCGCAGCCGAGCTCCAGCGCGGCGTCGTGGAGAGCGCCCCGGCGCATCCTCGCGCAAAGGCTGCAGGGGTTTTTCTCGCGGCGGGTGTCGAAGACTATCCGACCTATCGCGGTGCGCTTCACCGTGTAGGGAACTACAAGCTCCCGGCAAAGCTCCTCCAGCGCGGAATAATCCCCCGCCACGCCGCCGAAACCGGGGTCGATGGTCACCGCGTGAAGGGTGTAGGGCGCGGGGTAGAAGCGGCGCATAATCGCGAGGGCGTAGAGCAGCGCGACGGAGTCCTTTCCGCCGGAGACCGCCACCGCGACGGAGTCCCCCGGGGAAATCATGGAGTACTCCTCCATGGCGGCGCGCATACGCCCCAAAAGCAGGCGCACCGCCCGCTCGCCCGCCCCCGTCATATCCTGTAGACGCCGGAGCGCAGTCTCGCTATCGCGAACCCCTCCACTTTGAGGAACTGGAACACCGGCTCGTCGAACGACAGATACTCCCGCATCGTAAAGTGGGAGGTGTCGATCGTGATGACACTCCCCGTGCCGGAATTGCAGAGGAAGAGCTGGCGGTCCTGAAGAAGCAACCCCTCGGGGTCGCATATAGCTCCCCCGCCGCCATCTATCCTGATTTCCATTTTCAGTGTGGAGAGGTTATACCGCACTATGGCGCTTGCCAACAGGTATGACGCCCAAACCTCGCCGCCCTCGGCGCACACGTCGCGCGGAGCCTCGCCATTAAAGCGCAAATCGCCCCGACGCTGCACCGCGCCCCGCCTGTCGAGCACCTTTGCGGCGCCGTCCTCACTCACAACAAGAACAGTGTTCTTATCGAGGCGGACGGGGGTCGTACCGAGATAGCTCTCAATCTGCGGGCGCATTTGCTCGTAACGGGGGCCGAATTTGAGGGCGCAAAACTCCAAGTTATCTATGTCCCGCGCGGTGTCGTCCTTCACAGAGACGTACTTAAAGCGGGCCCTGCCGTCCCGTCCCTCAAACACCGCCGCGAAGCCGCCCTCCGCCAGAACTATCCGCCGGCAGGTCTCGTCGAAAATCCGTAACATAAGCCACTCCCGTGCCCCGGGCAATACCTCCGTGTGAGCACCCGACGGCTCCGGGCGTCATTACGCGGTATGTCCTAAATAGCGCCCACTACTTCTATTACCCCGCTCCTGGCGTAGAGCGAGGGGGTCACCCGCGCGGTAAAGCCCCGCCCGGGGTCGCACCTCCACTCGGGGGCCCGCCGCCTCGGGAGCGCCGCCGCGGAGAAAAGGCGCATTATCACCCCGCCATGGAGGATTACCGCGGCGTGCGAGTATCCGTTATCCGACATATCGAGGACGACCTCGCGCAGCCCCTCGCACACCCTCGCGGTGAAGGAGGAATTGCTCTCTCCCCCGGGGACCCCGTCCGCTTTGCCCGCCGCCCAAGCCTTGAAAGCGGGGTCGTCCGCGACCTCGGCGGCGGTCTTGCCCTCGAACACGCCGAAATCGTACTCCGCGAACGCGTCCACCAACTTTAACGGCTGCCCGGGGTAAATGACGTTCGCGCTCTGAAGGGCCCTCTTGAGGGGAGAGGAGTAGAGCATATCGATATCCGGGTACACCCCGTCGAGCGAGAGGGCGCGCAGCTCCTCGGCGCTCTCCAGCGTGATGGGAAGATCCGTCCGCCCTATATAGCGCCCCTCGGCGTTCCCCCGCGTCTCGCCGTGGCGGATAAAATGAAGATAGTAGCTTTTCAACCGCTTCTCCCGATTAAAGCAACACCCCTAACGAAAAGCCTGAATGCGCATCCGGCGCCGGGTCATTACGCGGTATTGCCTTAGCTCAAAATGGGTAACTCTAACTCGCGGGTCGCCTCTAAGCCCCCGCGAAAAACCGCTTCCGCCGGAAAACCGCCGGCTACCGAGCCGCTCCCAGCCTCTTCGCGAGGGACGACTTCTTACGAGCGGCGTTATTCTTATGAATGATCCCCTTCGCCACGGCGCGGTCAATCTTCGCGACGGTCGCGGACACCACGGCGGCTTTATCCTCGGAATTGGCGGTCAGCGCCGCGTCGGCCTTCTTAAGAGCGGTCTTCAGCGCGGAGCGGTTGCTCTTGTTCCTTAAATTGCGGGTCTTGGCAGTGCGGACCCTCTTCTTCGCGGACTTAATATTGGGCATACTCAAACCTCCAAAAATTTTTCGAGTACATTTTACCACCGGGAACTGGAAAAAGCAAGTATTTTTTGCCGGCAATACCGCGCGCGGTGCCGCCTCTACTGCCCGTCGCCGCGCTTCGCTCCCCCCGCGCCGGTCTTACGGGACCCGCCGCCGCGACGGGAGGACTTCCGCTCGGGGCTGACGCACTTGTAGAGGAACATCGTGGACGTCCCCTTGCCCTTCACCTGGCGGAGTTCGTACCTCTCGGGGAAATCCTTGAGCAAGTTGGTGAGCTTCACATACCCGTACGAGCGCACGTCGAAATCCGGCTTGACGCGCTTTATAAACTGCCCCGCGACGCTCACGTTAGCGTACCCGTCGTCATCCTGGTTCTTGTCGTAGGCGACTTTGAGGAGACTGTGCACCGCCTCTATGTCGTCCTCGCCGGTGGGCTGCTCCTTCTCGTGCTCGGGGGCGGCGGGCGGGGTCCCCGGCGCGGCGGGCTCCTCCTCGCGGTCCTCCTGGATATTCTCCAAAAAGACAAACTCGTCGCAGCTGTTGCGGAAGGACTCCGGGGTCGTCTTCTCCCCCACCCCCATCACGTAAACCCCGGACTCGTGGAGATTTATGGCGAGCGGAGTGTAGTCGCTGTCGCTGGAAACTATCACAAACGCGTCGTAAATCCCGGTGTGGAGCAGGTTCACCGCGTCGATGACAAGGGCCATATCCGTCGCGTTCTTGCGGGCGACGTAGTCGAACTGCTGCATGGCGCGGACCGCCAGACGTTTCAGCTCGCTCTCCCAGTTTTTAAGGCTCTCCTTCTTCCAGTTGGCGTAGGCTCTCTTCGCCACAATCCTCCCGTGGGTGGATATTTCGCGGATAACCCCCTCCAATTTGGAAAGGCGGGTGTTGTCCGCGTCAATTAACATCACAATATTCTTAAGCGTCTCCATACATTACATCCTTGTGTCGTCTGATTTGCCCCTCTACCTCTATTATACCACAAAATACGCCATGATTGCAAGAGGGTTCGGGGGAGAATTTGGTTGAAAAGGGGTGGGCGATACTGTATAATATGACGCGAGGTGATGGATTATCTTCAGGAAAATGCTCTGCCTCGCGCTGCCGCTGGTGCTTGTGCTGGCGCTCTGCTCCTGCGCCCCGGAGGATATAGACTTAGCGTACGGCGTCGCGCCCCCCGTGAACACCGCCGACCCGCAGTTGGCGGAGACCGAGGGCGAGCTGCTGCTTACGCGCAACATCTTCGAGGGGTTATACAGGCTTGACGCGAAGGGCGAGCCCGTCCCCGGCGCGGCGGAGTGCGAGGTGTCCTCCGGCGGACGGGTGTACACCTTCACCATACGCGAAGGGGCCAAGTGGGAGGACGGCACCCCCCTCACAGCGGACGATTTCGCCTTCGGGCTGGAGAGAGCCCTCTCGCCTGTAACAGAATGCCCCGGCGCGGCGTCGCTGTTCGGCATTGTAAACGCGAGGGAGCTTAACGAGGGACGGGTCGGGTTCTCGCAGGTGGGGGTGAAGGTCCTCTCGGCCGGGACCTTAAGAGTGACGCTCGCCTCGCCCGACCCGGATTTCCCGCGCGTGTTGGCCTCCGCCGCCGCGTCGCCCTGCAACAGGGAATTTTTCCAGAGCACAAACGGGCGGTACGGGCTCGATAAGAGCAACATTTTAGGGAACGGCAGCTTCACCCTCTCGCTCTGGGACGGGCAAAACGGCATTGTGCTCCGCCGGTCGGCGCGATACAACGGGAGCTTCCGGGGGAGGGTCTCGTCGGTAACGATAGCGCAGTACGATGACGAAGAGCGCGCCGCCAAACTTGCCGCCGGTCGTATTGACGGCTGCCGCCTGGCGTCGGTCGCGGACCTGCCGGCTAAGGGCTACACCCCGCTGAATTTCCCCGTATACGCCTGCGATTTGGTATTTCGCGCGGGCGTGGACGAAGCGCTCCGGGATATTTTGGTGAGAGCGGCGGACTTTGGCGCGGTGCGAAAAGTCTTGGGAGCGGGTTACGCGCCCTCGCTGTCCGTTCTCCCGCCATCGCTGGGAGCCATTCGCGTGGGCGTACCGGGCTACGACCCGGCGGGGGCGAGGGAGGATTTCTTAGAGTACGGCAAAAGGAGCAGCAAAGCGTCGCTGAAACTGCTTTCCCCCGACGACCCGGCGCTCCTTGACGCTCTGAGAACGGTGGTAAGCTACTGGCAAAACGGGCTGGGGCTCTACTCGGTAAGCATCGACACCGCGCCAACCCCCGAGGAGACGCTCGCCCGCTTCGAGGAGGGCGGGTACGACGCGGCGCTGCTCGTCCTCACGGACAAAAACGGGAGTGCGTACGATCTTTTGTACCCGTTCTCTGCCGGGTCGCCTCAAAATTACCTGGGGCGAGAGGCGGGGGGCTTCGAGGAGAAGTTAGCTGCTCTCGCGGACGACCCATCCCCCGCCGCGCTCGCCGCGACGGTCGGCGAGCTCACCGCGGACAACCTCGTGGTCCCCGTCTGCTCGCGGGAAAAGTGCTTCGCGTTCCGGGATGACTACACGGCGCGGTTCAGTATGTACGGCGGGGAGACGGACTTCGCACTGATAGAGTAGGGCTGGCGGACCGCCGGTATTTTGAGGGAAATGCTTCTTGCTGCGAGGGGTAACTTTGCGGTACCGGGAGCTTTGGCTCCGCCCGACGCCGGGGGCTGGTTCCTGCTGCGCGGGGTAGGCTATAATGACAGAGAGCTTTCAGCTTTAGGAAGCCTTTTGCCCACCTTGCGGTGCCCGGCTCGTCGCTCGCCCCCGGCACGGCTCCTCGCCGACCGCTGCCGGGATGAAGCCTTCGCTGTTTCGTCCACTGGACGCGC
>CAYOSS010000006.1:0-37991 GCA_964406705.1 uncultured Eubacteriales bacterium | reverse complement strand
GGGTATAGCGCGTGAGCTCCTTTTCTTTTGCGAAGCTTTTCTTTTGCCTCTCTCCCATTCTTCCGGTGCGTTGCCGCGGGGAGAGAGGAAAAGAAAAGCGTCGATAGTGGGAAAAACCACTCGGGTTTCCTCCCGGTAGGGAACAGACCGGCTTCCAATAACAGGGCGGAGCCGAGAGCAAGCTCCCCGCCATCGCAAAAGCCCCTCCCCCCCCGCAGCGGGAAGCAGCCCCCCGGACCCGGGCGGAGCCGGGCAAACTTCCGGCACCTGTAAGCTGCCCCGTGAAGCAGGATAAATCCCCGGAGCCGGGCGGAGCCAAGCCCCCGGCACCGCAAAGCCTTTGCCCACCTTGCTGTGCCCGGCTCGTTGCACACCCCCGCGCGGCGACTTGCCGACCGCTGCCGGGATGAAGCCTTCGCTGTTTCGTCCACTGGACGCGCTCGGCTTCATTCCCGCGCAGCGAGAAACAGCCCCTCAAACACGCCGAAGCCGGGAGACCGCAAGCCCCCCGGCTCCATTATGCTACCCTTCTCAAGGCAGAGACCCCCTGCCTCCGGGCTCGGGGCTACCGGCTGCCGGCCGCGGGCCGCCCCTACCTGCCGCCGGGAGCGCGGAGTGCCGCCGTAAGCTCCTCCTTCGTGTAAAGCGCGCCGAGCACCAGCGCCGCCTCCCGCGCCGAGAGGTAATCCGGCAGGCCCAACCGGGTTAGCAGCGCCCGCCGCGCCGCGGCGCTGTTTTCTCCGCCCGAGAGCCCCGTCTCATATAGGAAAGCCCCGTCCACGGGGTCGTCCGGCGCCGGGCAGTCGAGGGGCAGCCCCGTCCCCCGCAGCGCTTCCTCAATGACGGCGGGCGGCGCGTTCTCCACGCCGAGCACCCCCGCGCGGGACCCCTTGCGCCGGCAGCGCCCGGTGATTTTGGGCAGGACG
The DNA here is from genome assembly GCA_964406705.1 of uncultured Eubacteriales bacterium. Lineage (GTDB taxonomy): Bacteria > Bacillota > Clostridia > Oscillospirales > Acutalibacteraceae > CAZRRV01. Next base: position 37,065 of record CAYOSS010000006.1, on the reverse strand, counting down.
GCGTGCCGGTACGTCCCCGGAGCGAGGTTGGCGGCGAGAGAGGCCCGCAGCCGCTCCCCCGCCGGGTCCGGGTCGGTCAGTATGACCGCTCCGACGCTGCTCGCCACGCGGCGCAGCATCGCGAGGTAGCCCGGGCGCCCGAGCGCGGCAAATCCGCCCACCGCCAACACGGGCGAGTCTACCAAACCCGCCAATTTAGCCTTGTCGTACCGCCCCTCGGTGAGTATGACCTCGCGCAGCCTCAGCAAGGGCGCCGCCCCTCCCGGCCGATGTAGGACAGCTCCACAAGCAGCTCCCAGATGACGCCCTCCGGCTCGCGACGGCTGCTTTTAAGAGTCAAATCCGCTTCGGCCGCCGCCTGCAGCGAGAGGAACACCCCCTCCTCGGTGTGACGCCGCAGCGCCCGCCCCGCCTTCTCCAAGAGGAACGCCCGGGGCCCGTAATCCAGCCGCGCCGCCGCGTCCCGGTACGCCACGCCCGCCTTGACGGCCGCTCCAGCCCGGTAAAGATCCACATAAAACCCCGCGAGCCGCGAGACGATTTCCACCGGATCGGTGCCGGAGTAGAGCAGGTCGTCCACAAGCGCGAGCGCCCCGCCCAGATTGCCTTCGAACAGCATATCGGTAAGCGCGAACACCGACGCCTCGACCGTCCGGGGACACAGAAGATCCACCGTCTCGGGGGTGATTTCCCCGCCGGGGCGGACATAGGCGCAAAGCTTGCCGAGCTCGTTGCCGAGATTGTACAGACCCGTCCCGCAGACCGACACCATATGCCGCGCCGCCTCCGGGCCGAGGGCGCAGCCGCGCTTCTTAGCCCCCGCCTGGGCAATCGCCGCCGCCTCCGCCGCGCTTTTGCGGGGGAAATTCACCACGGCGCCGCCCGCCTTCTCGACCGCCGCCATCAGCTTTTGGAACCTGTCGGGGGTCTTTTTTAGGGGAATTTCGACCGTCTCGAAGAGGAAAATCAGCGTCGCGTCGGGGTTCGGGTCGGCGAGCATCGCGAGAACGGCCTTAAACTCCGCCGGCGGGAGGGTGTCCGCGTGGAGGTCGCGCACCGTCACCACGCGCCGCCCCCCGCCCAAAGACAGCGCCATATAGGCGTCGTATATCGGCTGAGCCGCCGCGGGCTCGTCCAGCACGTCGCCCGTCGGGTCGCCCGGGGCGGCTTTTCGGCGGATCTTGCCCGCGTAGGCGGCCGAGAGGTACGGCTCCTCGCCGTAAAGAAAATACACCGGGGCGAGGTTCCCCGCGCGAACGGTCCGCTTCAGTTCGTCCTCGGTTATGGGCATGGGCGCCTCCTTTTCTTGCTTTCGGTGAATGAGTTTGCTCCGGTGGGGGTGGGGCGGCAAGCGCGCCAATCCGGGCCCGGTTACGCCGTTCGCGCGGCGGCGGCTCCGGCAGGCGGTGTCTCCACCCGGCGGTGTCTCCACCCGGCGGTGTCTCCACCCGGCGGTATGTCCAGCGAATGGTACTGCCAGCCGGCGGCGCGTCCGGCGAATGGCACGTCCGGCGAGCGGTACCTCCTGTTGGCAGCGCCTCCGGTGAGCGGTACCTCCTGTTGGCAGCGCCTCCGGTGAGCGGTAGCTCCAACCGGCAAATCATCCTATCGGCGAGGTCCCCGGCCGGAGAACGGGATCGCGGCGACGGTATGCTCCGCCTGACCCCGGGAACCGTATACCGGGAGAACATCTCGGCCGCGTCCCGCCCGCCGAGGGCCAGCGCGGCGCACTCCCCCGCGCGGGGCGGCGTCCGCACCCCGGTTCCCTGTTAGCCGGGCTGCCTGACGTACGCCGGGCTGCTGAAAGACCCGCGTTTCAACCGGGTTTCCACGGTCTCGCCCGGAGGTACGGGGTAGACGCGAGGGGAGGTGCCCGGTTCGGCGACGCGCCTGCTGTTGCGGCAGTCAGCGAGACTATCGAAGCGACAGTCACGACACTCTCCGCCACGTTAGCCGGCGGGACAGCCGGTGCGGCAGTCGGCGCCGCACCCGGGGCGGGGCTTCCTCGCCGCAAGGGGTGACGCCTCGCCGGACCCCCCCCCGGATCCGCGCGCCGGGAGAACATCTCGGCCGCGTCCCGCCCGCCGGGGGCCGGCGCGGCGAACTTCCCTCTTGCGCGGCGCGGCGACCGGGTCCGCTTCCCTTGTCAGCCGGGCTGCCTGACGTACGCCGGGCCGCTGAAAGACCCGCGTTTCACCCGGGTTTCCACGGTCTCGCCCGGGGGTACGGGGTAGACGCGAGGGGTGATGTCATCGGTCGGCGACGCGCTCGCCGCCGAGCCGTTAGCCGAGACGTCAACCGCGACAGCCGCCGCGCCGCGGTCGCCGCAGAAGATGACCGTGTCGGCGGCTATCCCGGCGGGGAGCGGGGAGTCCGCGATAACTAAATCCACCCGGACGGACCGCTCCGGCGAGGCGGTCACCCCCGCTAAGATCAGCCCCGTCACGCCGCCGGTCTCCCAAAACAGCGCGGCGCCGTCCCCGAGGGCGAGGGCGGTTACGGTAAAATCCCCGAACAGGCGGAGGGTCCCGCCGCCGAGCTCACTGCCGTCCAGTTCGCCGCCACCGTGTTCTGAGCCGTCGGGTTCCGCGCCGTCTGACATTGTACCGCCGGACTCCCTGCCGTCGGACTCCGCGCCGCCCGATTCCACACCGTCAGACGCTGAGCCGCCAAGCTCTCCCGCGTCAAGCTCCAACACCCGGAGCCCGGCGTTCCCGAACGTCCGGCGCAGGACCTCCTCGCCGCGGGGAATGGCGACCGCCTCAAAGCCCGCCTCTATCACGGCGTTCGCGCTGCAGTACCTCTTGTCGGCGGACGGGATTACCGCGACCGCGCGCTTCGCCGCCCCCGAAAAGTCCGCGTAGCGGGTAAACATCTCGGCCGCGTCCCGCCCGCCGAGGACCAGCGCGGCGCACTCTCCCCCGCGCGAGACCGCGACCGCCATACCGCCGCCCGTGTTCATCACCGCCACGCGGGTCACCCCGCTGTTCGCGGCCAAATACGCGCCCCGGCAGCCGATCAGCGCGACTAACAGCAGCGCCACGTACACGGCGGGGCGGCGCTTGCGGGCCATTAAGAACACCGCCGTAATCAGCAGCGCGAGCAGGACGAAGAGCCGCGTCCACGGCGTGTCGGCGTACACAGCGGTAAAGGGGAGCTTGGATATTTTCCCGGTCGCGAGGATTATCAGCGAGAGGGGCAGCCTTGTCAGCCAAAAAAGGGGGACCGCAAGCAGGGAAAGCGATCCTGACAGCATAGCGAACATCGCGAGGGGGGTCATTATAAGGTTCAGCAGGGGCGAAATCAGCGAGACCTCTCCGAAGAACCACACCGCCACGGGGAAGGTGCAAACCGAGGCCGAAAGAGTGCATATAAGCGTCGAGAGGGCGGCGCGAAGCGTCTTGTTCAGCAAGGGGAACCGCGTCACCGGGGGCTTTATCCGCCTTGCTATGGCGGGGGCAAGGAGCAGCATTCCTACCATCGCGGCAAAGGACAGCAGAAAGCCGGGATCCGTCAGATAATAGGGCGAGAAGAGAAGCATTCCCGCCGCCGCGAGCCCGAGCGAGTTCAGCGGGTCGGGCCGCCGAAAGACCAGGTGCCCCGCCAGCACCAAGAGCGCCATCGCTCCCGCCCTCACCACGGACGCGCTGAAGCCCGCCACCCCCATCACCAAGAACACCGCGGGCGCGGCGAGCAGCGCGCTTTTGCGCCGCCCGAAGAACTTTCTCAGCAAATAAAACAGTCCGAAGCAGAATACCGAGAGGTGCACCCCCGACACGGCGGTCAGGTGGGACAGCCCGCACCGGCGGAGAGCCTCCTTCACCGGGGACCTCATTTCGGAGGTGTCCCCCGTAAGCAGCCCGCAGAGCAGGGTCGCCTCGTCGTACGGGAGATAGCGCTCTATCCGGGCTTTTATCCACCAGCGGGCCCGCCAAAACGCAGCCGCCGGCGTCCTCCTGTGCCCCGTGAGCCGGAACCCGCTCGCGGTCGCGTTTATATATATCCCGTCGACACGGGAGGAGTTCCCGTAAGCCCGGGGCAGAGCCTCGAAGCGGAGCGTCGCCCGGCCCGTATCCCCCGGGAGGGGGGAAGCCGTCTCTTCCGGCAGAAAAACGCTCGTCTTAAAGGCGCGTCTCACCCCCGCGCCGTTAGCGTTAGCGGTGACTTTAAGGGTGACGCGGCTGGAGGCGTCGTACCGGGCGACGTCCGTCACGGTAAACTCCGCCTCGGCGGCGCTCCCCGCCAGATCCTCCACCGGCTTAACGGTCGCGTAGCGGAATACGGCGCACCGGGCGAACGCCACCAACCCCACGGCGCATACGGCAAGGCACACCGCGCCGGAGGACTTCTTCGCCCGTAAGACGGCAAACGCCAAAGCGGGCGGCAGCGCGGCCGCCGCGAGCCACGCCCACGGCGAAGAGGGCAGCAGCAGGGACGCCGCCGCGACCGCCGCCACGGTAAGCCCCGCCCATAAGCCGACCCGCTCCACCGGCTAATCGGTGAATAAAGGCAGCTCGTTTAAGAATATGATGTCGCTCCGGCGCGCCGCGTCACCCTCCGCCAACACCGCGCACGCCGCCGTGGGCTGGCCGCCCGCCAACTGTATCAGCGCCTGGAGGGCCTTGAGCGAGTCGCCCGTGCTGATGACATCGTCCACCGCCAAGACGCGCTTGCCCCGCAGCTTCGCCGCGTCCTCGGCGCCGAGGTACAGCGTCTGCTCGCGCTCGGTCGTGATTGAGCGCACCCGCACCGTGAGCGGGTCCCGCATATACACCTTGGTGGACTTCCGCGCCACGACATAGGGCTTGCTGCTCTGCCGCGCCATCTCGTACGCCAGCGGAATGCTCTTGGCCTCCGGGGTAAGTAAGACGTCGAACCCGGGGACCTTCGCGAGGAGCGCCTCCGCCGCCGCGACGGTCACCTCCACGTCCCCGAAGAGGATAAACGCCGCTATTTTGAGCTTGTCGTCCACGGGGTACAGCGTCAGCTCGCGCTCCAGCCCCGCGATGTTGATCTTATAGGTTTCGGGCATAGCAGTTCCTCCTTCTTTACCGCCGAACGCCGCGCCGCTTAACCGGGGGGCCAGGCGAATTTCCTGCCCGCCAACATATGGAAGTGCAGGTGCTTCACCGACTGGCCCGCGTCGGGGCCGCAGTTACTCACCACGCGGAAGCCCCCGTCGAAGCCCTCCCGGCCCGCTATGGCGGACACGGCCTCGAAGATTTCCGCCACAACCCCGCTGTTCTCCGGCGTCACCTCCGCCGCAGAGGCGATATGGCGCTTGGGGATAATCACGGCGTGGAACGGGGCCTGCGGGTCGATGTCGCGGAAGGCCAGCACCCGGTCGGTCTCGTAGACCCGGTCGCTCGGTATCTCGCCCGCCGCGATTTTGCAGAACAGGCACTCTTGCATCGGTATTCCTCCTTTTTTATTCCGCCGGCGCGGTGTGTCGGCCGGCTTTTTTCGCTGCGCGGGGGTAGCTTTGCGGTGGCGGGACTCGCTCCGGGTCCGCCCGGCTCCGGGGGCTTATTCTCGCTGACGAGAGGGCAGCTTATTTGTTCCCCAGCGCGGCTGGGGAACGGTGTCCGCTTTCTCTCTTCGCGAGAGGGCAGCCCGAAGGTACCGGTGGCACAGCTCCACCCTGTTTGACGGATTTTTTCTCGCTTCGCGAGGGCGGCTTATGCATTCCCCAGCTATGCTGGGGAACGATGTCCGCTTTTCTTCTCTGCGCCGACGGGCGCGGCTGAAAGAAGAAAAGCGGACAGAAAAGAAGTTCAGCGCGCCGGCTTACTTCTACGCCGAACACTGAGAGGTTACGGGGAAGCCGCCACCTGTACCGCAGCTCTTGCGCTCGCTAACGCGGGGGCAGCCCGGAGGTCCCGCCGGCGCCGGGTCCGGGACCCCGCCGTATTCATTCGGGGCTTACCGAGCCCGGTACAAAAGGCTCGCTGCTTTGGGTAAGCTTGCCGCTATCGTTCGGGGCTCGACGCTTCCGGGTAGCTTTTGCCTGCCGGGTCTGGCAGGCTCGCGGGAGTGCAGCAAACCCCTGCCGGGGGGACCGGAGGTTCGACGGCACGAGGGGGTGGCCCGGAGGTACTGGCAACCCCCGCCCCGGAAATGCGGTGATTTATAGGTTAGCCCGGCGGCAGTCGGCAGTTCCGGCTCCGCCCCGCCCGCCGGGAGCGCGGTGGGTCGCCTCATACGGAATAGCGAGGTTTCCTGCATATCTGCGAGCCGCCCCCGACCGGCAAGCAAAAAGCTGCCCCCACAAGAACCGAGCCCCAAACGATAGCAGCGAGCCTACCCTAACCGGCGAGCCTTTTGTACCGGGCTCGGCGAGCCCCGAATGAACACGGCGAGGTCCCGGAGCCGGCGCCGGGGGTATCTCCGGACCACCCCCGCGTTAGCGACCGCAAGAGCTGCCGCATAGGTGGCGGCTACCCCATAACCTCTCAGCGTTCGGCGTAGAAGTAAGCCGGCGCGCTGAACTTCTTTTCTGTCCGCTTTTCTTCTTTCAGCCGCGCCCGTCGGTCGAGAGAGAAAAGCGGACATCGTTCCCCAGCATAGCTGGGGAATGCATAAGCCACCCTCGCGAAGCGAGAAGAGAGCAACAGGGACGGGCGGAGCCAAAGGCAGGGGGATTGCCGCGCCCTACGTCGAGGAAAAAAACGGACACCGTTTCCCAGCCCAGCTGGGAAAAATTAGAAAGCCTCCCCGCGAAGCGAAATAAAGTCTCCCGGCGCCGGGCAAAGCCGGAGAGCCGCCGGCATCATAAAGCTACCCTGCGCAGCAAGATAAAGCCCCCGGACCCGCGCGGAGCGGAACGAGCTCCCGCCACACTTCAGCTGCCCTCGAAGCGGGAAAGCCTCCCCGCCCTGTCAGTTGTCAGCTAACCTTCTACAACCCCGGCGACATATTCCCTCGCCGCGGCGAGGGCGGCGTCAATCTTCCCGGAGTCGCGGGCGCCCGCCATAGCGAAGTCGGGGCGACCTCCCCCCTTGCCGCCGGCCGCCGCCGCCGCCGCGCTTACCAATTTCCCGGCGTGAATGCCCCTCGCCACGGCGTCTTTGCCGGCCACCGCCGCGAAAGTCACCCCGTTCGGGGTCCGGGCGGCGAGAACGGCGCACTGAGCCGGCTCCCTTTCCTTCAGCCCGTCGCAGAGCCGCCGCAGAGTGTCGGCGTCCGCCCCGGGGATCTCCCGCGCCACGAAGCGCACGTCCCCCGTCGCGCCGACCGTTTCCGCGCCCGCCGACAGCTCCTCGACCTTGCCGTCGGTTAATTTCCCCGACAGCTCGGATATGACTCGCTCCTTCGCCCGCAGCTCCTCGCGCAGCGCCGCCGCCCGCTTGGGGACTTCCGCCGCCGACCCCGCGCCGAGCGCCGCCGCCGCCTCGCCCAAAATCTCTCTTTGCCGGGAGACCTCCCGCAGAGCGGCCGAGCCGGTGTACGCCTCTATCCGGCGCACTCCCGCCGCGACGGAGCCCTCCCTTCTGATTAGGAACAGCCCTATGTTCGCGGTGTTCGCCACGTGGGTGCCGCCGCAAAGCTCCATGGACCGCCCCGGCACGGTGACCACCCGAACACGCTCGCCGTACTTCTCCCCGAAAAGGGCCATCGCCCCGCGCCGGCGGGCCTCCTCGAGCGGCAGCTCCTCCGTAGTGACGGGAAGCGCGTCAAGAACGGCGGCGTTGACCCAGGCCTCCACTTTGGCGAGTTCCCCGTCGGTCAGGGCGGAAAAGTGGGTGAAGTCGAACCTCAGCTCCTCCTCGCTCACAAACTGACCGGCCTGCTCCACGTGGGTCCCCAGTATATCCCGGAGAGCGGCCTGAAGCAGGTGCGCCGCGGTGTGGTTGCGCCGGAGAGCCGCCCGCCGATCCGCGTCTATAGCCGCCGTGGCCGCCCCGGGCGTCACGACGCCGCTTTCCACCCGGCAGACGTGCAGGAACACTCCGCCGGCGGTCTTGACCGTGTCGAGGACGCGCAGTTTCCCGTCCGCCGTGGTGATAACCCCGGTGTCGCCCACCTGACCGCCGCTTTCGGCGTAGAAGGGGGTGCGGTCCAGAGCGACGGCGACTTCCTCCCCGGGGTACGCGGCAGCCGCCTCCTCGCCGTCCTTTATAATACGGAGAATGACGGCCTCTCCGCCGTTTTCCGTGTACCCGGTGAAGACGGTAGCCGGCAGCCCCGCCGCCGCGCCGTCCCCGCGCTTCCAGGCGTCGCGGTCAGCGGCCTTACGCGCGGCCCTCGCCCGCTCGCGCTGAGCCGCCATCTCGCTCTCGAAAGCCGCCTCGTCAACCGTCATACCCCGCTCCGCCAAAATATCCTTAGTGATGTCAAGGGGGAACCCGAATGTATCGTAGAGCCGGAACGCGTCGTGCCCCGACAGCACGCTCCCCGCGCCGCCCGCCATCTCGTCCAACATCCGCTCGCCCTGGTCGAGGGTGCGGGAGAAGGCCTCCTCCTCCACGCCGATTATCTTCTTGATAAGGCCCCTCTTTTCCGCGAGCTCGGGGTAGGCGCCCGCGTTCTCCGCTATGACCGCCTCGCTCACCTCCGGCAGGAACTCCTCCGTGACGCCGAGCAGCCTCCCGCACCGCGCCGCACGGCGGAGCAGCCTGCGCAGCACGTACCCCCGCCCCTCGTTGGAGGGCAGTATCCCGTCGCAGATCATAAAGGTCGCGCCCCGCATATGGTCGGTGATGACGCGGATCGAGACGTCGTCCTTTCCGTTTTCGCCGTAACGTTTGCCGGATACGCGGCACACGGTGTCGAGGATCCTGCGCACCGTGTCCACCTCGAAGAGGTTATCCACCCCCTGAACGACGCACGCCAGGCGCTCCAGCCCCATCCCGGTGTCTATGTTCTTTTGCTTGAGATCTGTATAATGCCCCGCGCCGTCGTTATTAAATTGTGAGAATACATTGTTCCAGATCTCCATATAGCGGTCGCAGTCGCACCCCGGGCGGCAGTCGGGCTTCCCGCACCCGTACTTCTCCCCGCGGTCGAAGTAGATCTCGGAACAGGGGCCGCAGGGGCCGCTCCCGTGTTCCCAGAAGTTGTCCTCCTTGCCGAGGCGGACTATGCGGGCTTCCGGCACGCCGATCTCGTCCCGCCAGACCGAGTAGGCCTCGTCGTCCTTCTCGTAGACGCTGGGCCAGAGCAGCTCGGCGGGGATCTCCAGCCGCCCGGTCAGAAATTCCCAGGCGAAATGTATCGCTTCCCGCTTAAAATAGTCCCCGAAGGAGAAGTTGCCCAGCATCTCGAAAAAGGTCCCGTGACGGGCGGTGTGCCCCACCCGCTCCAGATCCGGGGTGCGTATGCATTTTTGGCAGGTGGTGACGCGCCGCCTCGGCGGGGTAAGCTCGCCCGTGAAGTACTTCTTCATCGGCGCCATCCCGGAATTGATCAGCAGCAGCGAGGGGTCGCCGTCGGGGACCAGGGAAAAACTCCCCAGCCTCAGGTGTCCCTTACTCTCAAAAAATGAGAGAAACTCTTCGCGCAACGTGTTAAGTCCCATCCACTTCATCCGTCAAAACTCCCCCGTAACTTGAGGTAGCGCCGCCGGGCGTCCACCCGCGACCCCCCCGCGTCATTACACGATACTGTCTTTAACCGGCGCCGCCGGGCGACAGCCTGACGGCTCCCCGTCTTTTCCGCTGTACTCCCTTTAGCCGGCGCCGCCGCGCGACCGCCCGCGGCTGCCCCCGCGCAATATACGGTATTGCCTTTACTTCTGCCCCGCGGCGAGCCACTTCAGATAAGCGTTTATAAAGCCGTCCAGGTCCCCGTCCATCACCGCGCCGATGTTGCCCATCTCGTAGCCCGTGCGGTGGTCCTTAACCTGCGTGTACGGCATAAACACATATGAGCGTATCTGAGAGCCCCAGGCTATCTCCTTTTGCACGCCCTTGATGTCCTCTATTTTATCCAAATGCTCCCGCTCCTTGATCTCCAACAGCCGGGATTTGAGCATTTTCATCGCGACCTCGCGGTTCTGGTGCTGGCTGCGCTCGTTCTGACAGGCGACCACCACCCCCGTGGGGATATGGGTGATGCGTATCGCGGACTCCGTCTTGTTGACGTGCTGCCCCCCCGCCCCGCTCGAGCGGTAGGTGTCCACCTTCAAGTCCTCGTCCCGGATCTCTATATCCGTGTCGTCGGATATCTCCGGCATAACCTCCAGCGACGCGAAGGACGTGTGCCGCCTGCCCGCCGCGTCGAACGGCGAGACCCGCACCAGCCTGTGCACCCCAGTCTCGCTCTTCATATACCCGTAGGCGTTCTCGCCCTCGAGCAGCAGCACGGCGGATTTAAGCCCCGCCTCCTCGCCCTCTAAGAAGTCGGCCAGCTTCACCCCGAAGCCGTGCCGCTCCCCCCAGCGGGTGTACATTCTGACGAGCATCTCGTTCCAGTCCTGCGCCTCGGTGCCGCCCGCCCCCGCGTGGAAGGTCAGAATGGCGTTGTTGGCGTCGTACTCGCCCGTAAGCAGCGTCGCGAGCCGCAGCTCCTCCATTTTGGAAAGGACCCCGTCCACCGCCGATTTTATCTCGTCGAGAAGCGAAATGTCGCCCTCCTCGTCCGCCATAGCTATGAGGTCGAGGGTGTCGGAGAAGTCGCGCTCCAGCGCCTCGTAACGCTCTATCTCGTTTTTGTTATGGCGGATAAGCCTTAACACTTTGCGCGAGCGCTCCGCGTCGAGCCAGAACCCGTCCTCCGCGCTCTCCCGCTCGAGCCGGGCGGTCTCCTCTCTGAGCGCGTCAACTCCCACGGCCTCCCTTAAGTCCCCGAGCCCGCCTCTCGCCGCCTCTAAGCGCAGCCTCTGCTCCTCAAACTCCAGCAAGTTTTAACCCTCCGTCACGGCGAACGCGTACCAGCCGCGCTCCTCCGCCTTTTCCGTCAGTTTATAATTATTGGTCCCCAGCGCCGCCTCGACCTCGGCGCGCCTGTTCTCCACGACGCCGGAGCAGATCCACACCCCGCCGGGCCGCAGCAGGCCTTTTACCGCCGGCGCGAGGGAGATTACCGCGTCCGCCACGATGTTGGACAGCACTAAGTCGTACCGCCCGCCGACGCCGCTCGCGAGGTCGCCCGTCATAAAGCGGCACACCCCCGCGACGCCGTTCTGTTCCGCGTTTTCCCGCGAGACTTTGACAGCCGTGGGGTCTATATCCACCCCGGCGACGCTTCGCGCGCCGAGCAGCGCCGCCGCGACGCCGAGTATCCCGCTGCCGCACCCTATATCGAGCACGCCGGCGCCCGCGCTCAGGTACTTTTGCAGAAGCGCAAGGCAGAGCCGGGTCGTCTCGTGCGCCCCGGAGCCGAAAGCCGCCCCGGGGTCAATGTAGAGCGTCACCCGCCCCCCGGTGTCGCCGGGCTGCTCCCACCGGGGGCAGATCAGCAGGCGGTCGCCCACCGGCGTCGGGTGGAAATACTTCTTCCAGGCGTCCGCCCAGTCGGAGTCGCGGGCGCTCCCGTGGGAAAACTCGGCGGGGATCCCGTTCCCGGCGAGGCGCTCCCGGATAAAATCCTCCGCCGCGCGGCGCTCATCGGCCGAGGAGAAATAGCAGCGCAGCGTCACGGAGGAGCGGTCCCGCGAAAGGAGCTCCCCGTCTATAAGGTCGCTGTGCGCTATATTCGCGGCTTCCGCCTCGAGGTCGGTGTAATCCTCCACCGAGAACCCGCCGGGGGCCGCCAACTGCGCTATATCCTCCGCCGCCCCGGCGTTTTCCGCCGCCACGCGCACGGCAAGCTCGTACCATTCCATCGCGAACCCTCTCACCCCGTTTACGGGAGATATTATACCATATTTTATGGGGCGGCGTCAAGAGGGAGGCGGGGGCTGCGGGAAAACATTTGTTTTAATCCCGGCGGACCGGGCGGGGGAGCGCCTTTCCGCTCTAAGTAAAAAAGGGATCCCATTTGCCGTGTCCCGTAAACAAGCCCCCCGAAACAAGGCCCTTGAAAACAAGGGGTAGAAAAACAAGGGGTTGTAATTCAAGACCTTGAAAATCAACCACAATTAAATACTAATATACCAAATACCGACTAATCAAATACTGAAGATCAAATACGGATATATTATCGCGGACACTCTCACGAATTTTTAACTTTTTGTAACATTTTTCCGTTTACCTATTGCAAGTCGTCGGGAAATATGCTATAATAGTAAGTAGGGGGATAATCGTCCGGCGGGGTCCGGCGAGGGAGACGGTTCTCCCACGCGCCGAGTATGGGGCGCGGCCCGATAGCAAGCCGGCAGGAGACGGTTTTTCATACAAGCGTCGGACGTGAATGTTAAGGCAATACCGCGGGGAGCCGCGGGCGGTTACCCGGCGGTGTTGCATAATATAGAAAGCGGGGGTTGCCATTATGCCGAGTAAGCTGTTTCAGGGGGTTCTGAACCAAACGCGGGAGGTAAACGCCCGTCTCGCGGGTGTGGTGGACGACAAGTCGCGGATAGTCGCCTGCACCGACCAGTCGAGGACGGGCGACGTGCTCACCGTCCCGTACGAGCAGGTCACGGGGACGCGCAGGATCTGTGTTAAAGACGGGTACTGCTTCCGGGGGCTCGAGACGGAGGGCAGCGCTGAGTTCGTGATATTCGTCAACGGGGAGGACGACCTCGCGAGGGAGTACGCCGGTCTGCTCGCCGTGGCGTTCGAGAACATCAAATACTACTACGACGAGAAGTACGACCGGGAGAACTTTGTCCGCAACGTGCTGCTTGAGAACATTCTTCCCGGGGACATCCCGATGAAGGCGCGGGACGTGGGGCTGCCCTCCGACGTGCCGAGGACGGTTTTCCTCATCCGCAACATCTCCTCGGGCGAGATAGCGGTGTACGACATTATACGCCAGCTGTTCCCGGAGAAGAACCGCGACTTTGTCCTCAACATTACCGACCGCGACATAGCCCTTGTCAAGGAGACCGGCGACGCGAAGCAGGAGGACCTTGTCACCCTGGGCGAGACGATAGTGGACACGCTTTCGGGCGAGTTTTACGCGCACGTCTTAGTGGGCATAGGCACGACGGTCAGCACGGTTAAGAAGCTCTCCGTCTCCTTCAAGGAGGCGCAGATGGCGCTCGAGGTCGGCAAGGTGTTCGACACCGCGAAGTCGGTGGTGGATTACAACAACCTCGGTATCGCCCGGCTGATTTACCAGCTCCCGACGACGCTCTGCGAGGGGTTCTTGCGCGAGGTGTTCAAGAGAGGCTCGATAGAGAGCCTCGATCAGGAGACTCTCTTTACCATTCAGAAGTTTTTCGAGAACAACCTGAACGTATCCGAGACCGCCCGCAAGCTCTTTATCCACCGCAACACCCTGGTCTACAGGCTCGAGAAGATCAAGAAGATCACGGGGCTGGACTTAAGGGAGTTCGACCACGCGATCGTGTTCAAAATTGCCCTGATGGTGAATAAATACCTGAAGTCGGGCCCCATAAAAATGTGAGGTGAGCGGTATTAGCGAAGCAGCGGAAGCCCTGCCGGAAACGGCTGAGGCGGAGGTTCCACAGTGGGTGGCACCGCTTATCGAGTTCAAAGGAGTGTCCAAGACGTATCCCAACGGGACGCGCGCCTTGACCGACATAAATCTTACTATAGCTCCGGGGGAGTTCGTGTTCGTGGTGGGCCCCTCGGGAGCGGGCAAAAGCACTTTCACTAAGCTGATTATGCGCGAGGAGAAGCCCGACAGCGGGAGCCTCGCCGTCTGCGGGTACGATCTCACCAAGATAAAGCGCCGCGAGATCCCGATGCTCCGGCGCAAAATGGGCATCGTCTTCCAGGATTTCAGGCTTATCCCGGGGCTAAACGTATTCGAGAACGTGGCGTTCGCGAAGCGGGTAGTGGGCGCGGGGAAGAAGGAGACCCGCCGCAGCGTCGCGAGGGTGTTGGGGCTTATGAACCTTAAGGAGAAGGCCCACGTCTACCCGAGGGAGCTTTCCGGCGGGGAACAGCAGCGCGTGGGGCTCGCGAGGGCGCTCGTCAATAAGCCGAGCCTGCTCATAGCGGACGAGCCGACGGGAAATATCGACCCCAACCTCTCCTACGCCGTGGTGGAGCTGCTGCGCGAGATCAACTCAAACGGCACCACGGTGATAATGGTCACCCACGAGCACCAGCTTGTGAGAGAGTTTAATATGCGCGTCGTGATGTTGGAGGACGGCAGGATTATGGCCGATAACGGCGGGGAGGCGCGGGGATGAAGCTACGCAGTGTCCGTTACCTGACCGCCACGGGGTTCCGCAACATCTGGGCCAACAGGCTGATGTCCCTCGCGTCGGTTGGGGTCCTTGTCGCCTGTATGTCGCTGATAGGCGTCGCGGTGATGCTCCAGCAAAACGTTAATAAGGCCGTCGCCGAGGTTGAGAAGGAAAACGTGGTGATGGTCTACTTCAACGACCGCAACTCCGTGCTCTACGGCGAGAGCGCGAGTTCCCCGGAGGAGGGTTCGCCGCCGGGCTCGGGAGAGGATTCCGGCGGCTCAGGCGGGGTTTCCGGCGAGACAGCGGGCGGCTCCGGCGAGACAGCGGGCGGCTCTTCGGGCGGGGTTTCAAGCGGGGTTTCGGGTGAGACTTCCACCGCGCCGGGCGAGGTTTCCGCGCCGGGCTCCGGCGAGGTTAGCCCCGTCGCGCCGGGGGAGGGCGTTCCGGGCGACGGGAACGCCTCTTCCGAGCCGGAGGACGGGATCCCGGAGGACTCCTACCTGATACACAACGAGGAGGAAGCCCTTGCCCTCTGCGAAAAGTTAGAAAAGATCCCCAACGTCGCGTCGGTCGAGTTTGTCCCCAAAGAGGAAATGCTGGACGCGGTCAAGGAGAATATGCTTGAGGGTCAGGCGGAGTATTTCGACTTCATTGACGACGAGAACCCCCTTTCCGACGGGGCTAAGATCACCGTGGCGGACCTCTCCCGCTTCGACGAGACGGTCGCGGCGATCAGGTCCACGGCGGGGGTGGACAGCGTCCTCTCGCAGGAGAGCGTGGCGGACACCGTGTTCACCGTGGAAAAGGCGCTGGGCATAGCCGGCTTCTGGATAATAGGGATCCTAATCGTGATCTCCTTGGTGATAGTTTCCAACACGATACGCGTCACTATGTACAACCGCCGGCTGGAGATCAGCATTATGAAGGCGGTCGGCGCGACGGACGCGTTCGTGAGGCTCCCCTTCCTGGTGGAGGGCGTCGCGATAGGGATTATATCCGGCGTCGTCGCGATGGGGCTCGATTTCCTCCTCTACAAAGCCGTGGTGGGGACGCTCAGCGGCATTCTGGGGCTGTCGGCGGCGGTCCCGTTCGGGGAGTTCTGGTGGATATTGGCGGCGCTGTTCCTCATAGTGGGGATTGGCGCCGGGGTGCTCGGCAGTGTGATAATTATCGGCAGGTATTTGCGCAAGGAAGGCAGTGAGTTAGATGCGCTCTAAGAACCGATGGTTAGTGAAGTTGGCGTCCGCCGCGCTCGCGTTGGCGCTGTTGGCGGGCGGGGCGGTGTTCGCCGCGCCCCGGACCGGCGCGGCGACGCTCCAGCAGCAGTTGGAGGAGAACCTAAAGCAGCAGGAGGTCATTAAGCAGAAGATTGCCTCTCTGAAGGCCGACAAAGCCGCGAAGCAGCAGCTCTCGGCGCAGTACAACGCGCAGATAGCGAACCTCCAGCAGCGCATCGACCTCTGCAACGAGTTAATTCAGCAGTGCAACGACGAGATAACCCGCTTGGAAGGGGAAATAGCCGCCAAAAATGAGGAAATCGCGGACGAGAAGGAGCTTTTCAAGCGGCGGCTGAGGGCCATTCAGATGAGCGGGGACACCGCCTCCCTGACCCTGCTGCTCGGCGCGGACGACTTGGCCGACTTTCTGAAGAAAGCGCAGCTCGCGAGAAGCGTCTCCAAGTACGATAAGAAGATCATAGACGAGCTTGCGGCGGCTCTCAAGAAAATTCAGGAGGATGAAAAGGAAGTCGAGGCCAAAAAGGCGGAGCAGGACGAATTGGCGGCGAGCCTCGGGCAGTCCCAAAGCGAGTACCGCACCCTTGTCGCGGAGCTGAAAACGCAGATAGCGGGCGTGGACGCGGCTCTCGCGGCGGAGGAGAAGGAGCTTCAGCGCCAGCAGCAGGCCGAGGCGGAGCTTGAAGCCTCTATGCGGGGCTCTCAGGGCGTCGCCCCGGGGCTGACCTTCACCTCGTTCGGGTTCCAGTGGCCGCTCGACACGCGCTTCCACACGATAACCTCCCCGTTCGGCTGGCGGCGCGACCCGTTTACGGGCAAGAGCACCCTCCACAAGGGGACGGACATATCCGGCTCCGGGATTAACAGGCAGCCGATATACGCTTCGGCGGCGGGGCAGGTCTCCGTCGCGAAGTTCAACGCGGGCGGCTACGGGTACTACGTCACAATTAACCACGGCACCTACGAGGGCAACTATTACCAGACGCTTTACGGGCATATGACGCGCTACATCGTCTCGGTGGGGCAGTACGTCGCCAAGGGTCAGATAATAGGCTACGTGGGCTCCACGGGAGCCTCCACGGGGCCGCACCTGCACTTCGAGGTCCGGCTTAACTACAACCCCGTCAACGCGATGAACTACGTCTCCTGGCATTAGGGAGGATTTCGCGGGGACTCCCGGCGAGGACGGGGCTTTTCCCACCGGGGTGTGGCGGAGCTGGCGGGCATAGCTTTAGGCGGCGCGGGTCGCGTAGAGAAGCGCCCCGGGCGATGGGGAGGTCGGTCCCCGAGCGGCTGATCCGACGGTCACAGCCCCGGGCGCCGGGTCATCTTGTAGTCCCCTCGCAGCGGGGCGGGGTTAGCCGTTGCTGCTTCGGGCGGGCAAGGGATCAGCCCCCGGGTTGCGAGATCGTGTGGACAGTCCCAAGGTGGCTGGCTCGGCTGTTAGAGTCCCGGGTGCCGACCCGCACCGCAGCTCCCTCCTGGCGGGGCGGCTTTAGCCGTTGCTGCTTCGGGCGGGCAAGGGGTCAGCCCCCGGGTGCCGGGTCGCGCGGTGAAGCCCTCCCCGGTGGTAGGTCGCGCGGGCAAACTCTTCAGGCAGCAAGTCCGGCGGTCACAGCCCCGGGCGCCAGGCCATAATACCGCAGCCCTCGGAGCGGGGCGGGGTTAGTCACCCGACTTCCGGGTAACGGGTCGTGCTACGGATGGTTCTTTGGCGGAGTTGGGCACGCGGTTATAGCCCGTGGGTCGCGCGGTGAAGTCCTCCCGGTGGTAGGCTGCACGGGCAAACTCTTCAGGCAGCAAGTCCGGCGGTCACAGCCCCGGGCGGCAGGCCATAACACCGCAGTCCCCGAAGCGCAGGGTTGCGCGTTGAAGCCTCCGCACGGCGACCTACCGCCCATAATTACCCCGGGTTGCGGGCCATAACTCCGCGCCCCGAGAGCGGCGGCGTGCCGCGTGTGCCGCCGCGCCGGCTCACCCCTGCAAATGCCTCTTCGCGAGGGCGAGCAGCTCCTCGCGGGAGAGCGAGGGGTCGTCGACGGTCCTTTGCAGGAGGAATTCCAGCGTCTCGCCCACCCGTTTGCCCTCGGCGCCGAGCCGCGTTACATCGTCCCCGTTCACGGGAAGCATCGAGGGCAGGTATGGCTCTCCTCTCTTAAGGATCCCGCCGGCTTCCTCCGCGAGGGCGGCGGCATCTTCGCCTAAAAGCGGTCCTCTCGCGGCTATGACGGGCTCCCAGAGGGCGGGGGGTATGTCCCTCAGGAGCCTCTTTATATCCGCCTTGGAGCGGGGCGGGGCGGCTTTTAACGTCCCGTATATCCCCGCCGCGAGCTCCCTCACCCTGTTGGGGGCGCGCAGTTCCCGTAAGACCGCGTCCGGCTCCCCGCCGCACAGGAAGCAGAACCCCGCGAGCCGGAGCTCCAAGGTATTGTCTGTTTCCCTCAGCGGGGAAAGCACGCCGCGGGGCAGCCCCAAAAAGGCCAATCCGCCGGCCGCTAACAGCGGGTCGAGGGCGTCGGGGCGCTCCCCGAGAAGCGTTTTGCGGAGCTCCGCGTATATTCTCTCCCGGCTGACGAGCGGCAGCGTGCGGGCGAGCGAGAGCGCGGCGCCGAGCGTCTTCCCCTCAATCTCGAAAGAAAGCGCCGAGGCGAAGCGGAACGCCCGCAAAATCCTCAAGGCGTCCTCCCGGAAGCGGACCGCCGGGTCGCCCACGGCCCGGATTAAACGGCGGGCGAGGTCGTCCCTCCCGCCGAAGGGGTCTACCACGGTTTCGCCGTCAAAAGCCATAGCGTTGACGGTGAAGTCCCGCCGGGCGAGGTCCTCCGTGATGAAGCGGGTGAACCGCACGCTGTCGGGGTGCCGGGAGTCCGAGTACCCCGCGTCCACGCGGAAGGTGGTCACCTCCAAAGGGTGATTTCCAACAAAGACCGTCACCGTGCCGTGCTTTTCCCCGGTGGGGACGGTTTTCTCAAAGCACCGCTTGACCTCGTCCGGCGCCGCGTCCGTCGCTATGTCGTAATCCGAGGGGGCCACGCCCCGCAGCAGGTCCCGGACGGCTCCCCCGACTATATAGGCCTCGTGGCCGTGGGCACGGAGCGTCTCAAGCGCCCGCTCGGCGTATCCCGCGACGCGCATTCGCGATCAATCCTTTCTGTATATAAGCTGGTGTTATGTTGAAAGAGTTAAAACCTCTCGATAAGACGTTGTTCTCCGCCGAGAAAGTGCATATGGTGGGCATAGGCGGCTCGGGTATGCGCCCCATAGCGGAGATTTTGCTGAAATGGGGGTACACGCTCACCGGCTCCGACGCGGGCGAGAGCGACAACACGCGCCGCCTCAGGGAAATGGGCGTCCCCGTCGCGGCGGGCCACAGCCCCGAGAACGTTCACGGCGCGGACGCGGTGGTGTACTCGGCGGCGATCCACTCCGATAACCCGGAGCTTATCGAGGCGAGGCGGCTCGGGATCCCCGCCATAGAGCGCTCGGACGCGCTCGGCGCGCTCACCCGGCGATACGACAGGGTGATAGGCGTCGCGGGGACGCACGGCAAGACCACCGTCACTTCTATGATAACACAAATTCTCATAGAAAACAACCTCGACCCGTCGGCGGTAATAGGCGGTCGCCTGCCGCTCATCGACGCGAACGGGCGGGCGGGGGAGTCGCCCTATATGGTGTGCGAGGCGTGCGAGTTCGTGGACACTTTCCTGCGGCTTTCCCCCGACTTCGCGGTGCTGCTCAACATTGATAACGACCACCTGGATTATTTCGGCAGTATGGAGAACCTCGCCCGCTCCTTCCGGGAGTTCGTGTTCCTCTCCTCCGCCTGCGCCGTGAACGGGGACGACCCCCGTGTGGTCGCGGCCCTTGACGGCTACCCCGGAGAGATGACGACCTTCGGGCTGGGCGCCGGCAACGACTGGCGCGCCGAGGATATAGCGGACGGCCGCGGCGGCGGAAAACGCTTTACCGTGGTGCATCGCGGCGAGAGGGTGTGCGAGGTATCGCTTAAAATCCCCGGCTCGCACAACGTGTACAATGGCCTGGCGGCGTTCGCGGCGGCGAGCTACTGCGGCGTTCCGGCGGAGGGGATAGCCCGCTCGGTCGGGAATTTCGGCGGGGCGGGGAGGCGCTTCGAGCGGTTGGGCGTCTTTGACGGGGTCACATTGGTGGACGATTACGCGCATCACCCCACGGAGATTGCGGCGACGCTCCGCGCGGCGAGGAGCGTCACGAACGGGCGGGTGGTCGCGGTATTCCAGCCGTTCACCTATTCCCGCACCGCTTTACTCAAGGATGAGTTTATCGAGGCGTTGGGCGCCGCCGACAGCGTTGTCCTTACCCCCATTATGGGCTCGCGCGAGGTGAACGAGACGGGGATCTCCTCCCGGGACCTCGCGGCGGGGCTGCCCGGCTCCGTCACGGCGGGGGATTTTTCCGAGGCGGCGGCGGCGGCGGTAAATCTCGCCCGGCCCGGCGATCTCGTAATCACAATGGGCGGGGGAGACATATACAAGGCAGCGCGGCTCATCCGCGACGCCCTAAAGACCCGCGCCGGGGAGAGGGCCTGATGGATAACGAGAGGCTGGAGAGGCTGCTCTTACAGGTCGAGAAGCCGGGGCGGTACTGCGGCGGGGAGCCGGGCGCCGTGGTGAAGGACAAACGCGGAGTGGACGTGCGCTTCGCGTTCTGCTTCCCCGACACATACGAGATAGGGATGTCCCACCTCGGGATAAAGATCCTCTACGAGCAGTTCAACAGCCGACCCGACATATGGTGCGAGCGGGTTTTCGCGCCGTGGACGGACTTCGAGGAGCTGCTTCGCCGGGAGGGGCTGCCGCTCTTCGCGCTGGAGAGCCGCGACCCGCTCTCGGATTTCGATATAATAGGCTTCACTCTGCAGTACGAGCTGTCCTACACCAACGTGCTGAATATGCTGGATCTCGGCGGGGTGCCGGTCCGCTCGCGGGACCGGACGGGGCTGCGCAACCTCGTGGTCGCCGGGGGGCCCTGCTGCTGCAACCCCGAGCCCTTGGCGGACTTCGTGGACCTCTTCTTCTTGGGCGAGGGGGAGGAGGTCGATTTGGAGCTGATTGACCTCTACAAGAAGCACAAGGCCGCGGGCTCGGGCAAGGATGTGTTCCTGCGCGAGGCGGCGAGGATCCCGGGGGTGTACGTCCCCTCCCTGTACGACGTCTCCTACAACGATGACGGCACGCTCCGTTCCGTTACTCCCGAAGACGGCGCTCCCGCCGTGGTGAGCAAGCGAATAATACGGGATATGGACGCCGTTTTCTACCCCGAGCGCCCCGTTGTGCCGTTAATCGAGATAGTGCACGACAGGGCGGTGGAGGAGCTCTTCAGGGGGTGCATAAGGGGGTGCCGCTTCTGCCAGGCGGGGTATATGGGCCGCCCGGTGCGGGAGAAGTCGCCCGCCGTCGCGAACCGGCAGGCGCGGGACTTGTGCCGGCATACCGGCTACGAGGAGATCTCGCTCTCGTCGCTCAGCACCAGCGATTACACGGGGCTGCTCCCGCTGCTGCGCGATATGGAGGAGTGGACCCTCCCCACAAAGACCGCCGTGACCCTGCCGTCCTTGCGGATAGACAATTTTTCCGGGGAGCTGCTTGAGCGCGTCGGCAGGGTTAAGAAGTCGGGGCTGACCTTCGCGCCCGAGGCGGGGACGCAGAGACTGCGCGATGTCATCAACAAGAATGTCACCGAGGAGGAGGTTTTCTCCACCTGCCGTATGGCGTTCGCCGGGGGGTATACCTCGGTGAAGTTGTACTTTATGTTAGGGCTTCCCACCGAAACAGAGGAGGATTTGCATGGTATAATAAAGTTGGCCGAGGACGTGGTGCGGCTCTATTACGCTAACCCCGACAAGCCGAAGGGGCGGGCTGTGAGCGTGTCGGTCAGCGCGTCCACCTTCGTGCCGAAGCCGTTTACCCCCTTTCAGTTCGAGCCGCAGGACGACGGGGATACCATTCGCGGGAAGCAGCGATACCTCCGCGAGAGCAACACCTCCCGCAAGATTTCCCTCTCCTACCACGACCCGGACACGAGCCTGCTTGAGGCGGTCTTCGCGAGGGGGGACAGGCGACTGGGAGAGGTGCTGTACAGGGCGTATAAATCAGGCTGCAAAATGGACAGCTGGGATGAGTATTTTGATATGCCGAAATGGCGGGACGCGTTCGCTTCCGCGGGGCTCGACCCCGCGTTCTACGCCAACCGCCGCCGGAGCTATGACGAACTGCTCCCCTGGGACCACCTCGACTACGGAGTGGATAAGGGCTTTTTCGTCAGGGAGCACCAAAGGGCGCTGCGCGGCGAGGTCACCGCGAACTGCCGCGAGAAATGCGCCGGATGCGGGGCGAATAAATACGGAGTAGGGGTATGCCTTGAGAGACGTTAGAGTGTTCTACGCCAAGAAAGGGGCGCTTAAATTCATATCTCACTTGGATATGGTACGGGCCGTGACGAGGGCCGCGCGAATGGCGGATCTGCCGCTGTGGTACACCGAGGGGTTCCACAGCCACCTGCATATATCGTTTATCCTGCCGCTCTCGCTGGGCTTCACCGGGGAGCGGGAGGCGTTTGACATCCGGCTCACCGAGGACGATTTTCCCCTCTCGCGCGTCGCGGAGGGCTTGAACGCCAACGGGCCGGCGGGGTTTACCGCGCTGCTCGCGGCGGAGCCTTTCTGCAAACCCGCCGAGGTCGCCGCCTGCCGGTACGGGATTGACTTTTCCGGCGACATTGACGCGGGGGATCTCGCGGCATTCTTGGGTCAAAAGCCCTTTGTCGTGGAAAAGAAGGGCAAGAAGGGGACGCGCGAGGTGGATATCTCGCCGAAAATCCTCGAATATGAGCTGAGCGGTCGCCGGCTGACCCTCACCGTCACCGGCGGGGAGGACAATCTCAACCCCACGCTGCCGCTTTCCGCGTACTTCTCCTCCCGCCCCGCCGTGGGCTACTCCGTGAACCGCGAGGCCCTGCTCACCGCGTCGGGAGAGGTGTTCAGTTAGGGCCGCCGGGCCGGGCTGGAAAGAGACGGGCGAGCCGCCGGACGGGAGCCGTGAGAGGCACTCGCCCGAAGGTACGCGAGGAGCCGCGGGAAGCCCGGCGAGCCGGCCACCCGTGGCGGGGAAAGCCGCTCAGGGTCAGAGAGGCCGCGCATTCAAGGCTGACGGGCCGCCCGAAGCCGCCCGCGCTTCGTTCCCCGCTTTTCAGCGGGTAGACGCGGCTCCGCCCCGCGCCGGCTGCTTTGTTCGCACTCCTACGAGTAGTGGCAGCCCCCGTTCCCCGCCACCGGGGTCCCGCCTTTTTTTGAAGAAGTTTGCGGTTTCTTGCGACCCGGGACCGCCCTTTCGCGAGGAGGTTGGTTGTCCCCGTTGCCCGGGTCCGGCTCTGCCACAAGGGACGGCAGTCCGCTACTCGGGACCGCTGTCCTGCGAGTAAACGCAGCTCGGCTCCGTTCCCCGCTACCGGGGTCCGTCGCGAGGAGGTTGGTTGTCCCGCTGTGGGTGACTATCGCGAGGAAGTTTGCGGCTTCTTGCGACTCGGGACCGCCCTTTCGCGAGGATGTTGGTTGCCCCCGTTGCCCGGAACTGGCTCTACCGCGAGGAGGTTTGCTTCCCCCCGCTGCCCGGGATCGCCCTTTCGCGAGGGACGTTACCCCCCCTACCGGGGTCCGGCTCTGCCACAAGGGACGTAAGTCCCCCTACCGGGGTCCGGCTCTGTCACAAGGGACGGCATCCCCCGCTGTTTGGTTCGTTTTCTCAGTGGGGATCGGCAAGCCCCGCTGCCCGGGACCGCCGCGAGGAGGTTTGCGACTTTTCCCGCTTAGGCCCGCTCTCCTGCGTGGACCGGCAAACCCCGCTGCCCGGGACCGCCGTGAGGAGGTTTGCTGCCCTCCGCTACCCGGGACTGGCTCTACCGCGAGTAAACGCAGCCCGGCTCCGTTCTCCGCCACCGGGGTTCTGCCTTTTTTTCGAAGAAGTTTGCGGCTTTTTGCGACCCGGGACCGCCGTGAGGATGTTGGCTGCCCTCCGCTGCCCGGGATCGCCCTTTCGCGAGGGACGTTACCCCCCCTACCGGGGTCCGGCTCTGCCACAAGGGACGGCAGCCCTCTACTTGGCGTTCCTCTTGATCTCCTCCAACCGCGCGGCGAAGGACTGCTCCGTCTTGTTCTCGGCGGGGCGGTAGTAGACCGTGTCGCGCAGGGCGTCGGGGAGGTACTGCTGCCGGACATAGCGGTCCGGGAAGTCGTGCGGGTAAAGATAATTTTGCCCCGGGCGAGGCTGATCCTCCCCGTCGAAGTGCTTGTTTTGCAGGTTGCGCGGGACGGGGCCGTAGTTTCCCTTTTCCACGTCGAGCATAGCGGACTCTATCGCGAGGTTCGCCGAGTTGGATTTGGGCGCCAGCGAGACCAACACCACCGCGTCGGCCAGCGGGATCTGCGCCTCCGGCATTCCCAACATCTGCGCCGCGTCCACGGCGGCCTTCACTATGGGGATAATCTGCGGGTAGGCGAGGCCCACGTCCTCGGCGGCGCAGACCATCAGCCGTCTGCAGGCGGAGGGGAGATCCCCCGCCGAGAGCAGCCGGGCGAGATAGTGAAGCGCGGCGTCCGGGTCGCTGCCGCGCATCGACTTCTGGTAGGCCGAGATGATGTCGTAGTGGTCGTCCCCGGCCTTGTCGTAGCGGGCGGCCCCGCTCCCCGTGACCGCCGAGACGGTCCCACGGGTGACGAGGATTTCCCCCTCGCGCCGGGCACCGGTGAGGGCGGCGATCTCCAGCGTGTTGAGCGCCTTTCTCACGTCCCCCCCGCCCGACGCGGCGATTTCCTTTAATAAGTATTCGTCCTCGAAGCGGAGCGGCGCGCCCAATTCCCCGCTCAGCGTTTCCACTCCCCGCCTCAGCGCCGGGAGTATCTCGTCGGGAGAGAGCGCTTTGAACTCCAACACCGAGCAGCGGCTCAGCAGGGCGTTATACACATAGAAGTACGGGTTCTCCGTGGTGGAGGCAATCAGCGTGACGCTCCCGTCCTCTATGTATTGAAGCAGGGTTTGCTGCTGCCGCTTGTTGAAGTACTGGATTTCGTCGAGGTAGAGCAGGGCGCCGTTTTGCCCCTCCAACGTGTCCAGCCCCGCGATCATCTCCTTGATGTCGGCGGTGGAGGCGGTCGTCGCGTTCATCTTGTAAAAAGCCCTGCCGCTTCCCCGGGCGAGGAGGTTCGCCACGGTGGTCTTGCCCGAGCCGGATGGGCCGTAGAAGATGAGGTTGGGCAGCTCCGTTTTCCCGAAGAGGGCGGTGAGCGGTTTGCCCTCCCCCAAAAGGTGGGGTTGCCCGCAAAGCTCCTCGGGCGAGGACGGGCGAAGTCTTTCGGCTAACGGTTTTTGCATTGTCAGTCCTCCTAAGCAGACGGGGGCGGAATTGGTCAGCCCCCCCGGCAAGCGGGATAGGATTGAACGGTCCCCCAAGCGAGCGAGGGCAAACAGGGTCGGTCCTCGGGTAAGAGTGGGCAAATGGGGGGGGGGGTCAGCCCCTTCAGATAAACGGGCGCGGATAGGGCCGGTCCCCTCGGACAGGCGGGTTAAACGGGGGGTCGCGCCCCCCGGAGCCGCGGAAAGGGTCGGTTCCCCCGCATAAAAGTGTTAAACGGGGGCCGCGCCCCTCGGGAAAGGCAAGTGTTGGCAGTTTGGAAACGCCGTACAGGACCTGGGCGGAGGTAAATCTCGACGCCGCCGCCCGTAATTTGGATTATATACGCCGCGCGGCTAAAGTCCCGGTTATGGCCGTGGTTAAGGCGAACGCGTACGGGCACGGGGCCGTGCCTCTCGCGAGGCTTTACCGGGAGCGGGGGGTGAGGTCCTTCGCCGTGGCGTGTCTTGACGAGGCCGTGGAGCTGAGAATCGCCGGCATAGCGGGAGAAATCCTTATTTTGGGGTACACGCCCGCCCCGCTCGCCGGGGAGTTGCTGCAATACGACCTCACGCAGACCGTGTACGACCCCGATCAGGCACGGGAGCTTTCCGAGCGGGCGCTCTCTCTCGGCGGGAGGGTGAAATCTCACTTAAAACTCGATACAGGAATGGGGCGCATAGGCTTCCCCTGCGGGGAGGACGGCGCCGCGTGCGTGGAGAGGGTCACGGACATTTTGAACTTGCCGGGGCTCTTGTTCGAGGGGGTGTTCACCCATTTTTCCTCGGCGGACGGGGACAGCCCGGAAGATAGGGAGTTCACCCGGGCGCAGTTCGGGCGGTTTTCGGCGGCGGTCGGCAAGCTTCGGGAGCGCGGCTACCGGCTGAGGGCGCACTGCTGCAACTCCGCCGGGGCGCTTCTCTATCCCGAAGCCCGGCTTGACGCCGTCCGCCCCGGGATAATACTGTACGGGGCGGGGGTGCCGGACCCGTCTCTGCGCCCCGTGATGACGCTTAAAACCACCGTCACCGAAGTCAAGAACGTCTCCCCGGGTACCCCCGTGGGCTACGGGAGATGTTTCACCACCTCCCGCCCCACCCGCGTGGCGACGCTTGCCATCGGCTACGCGGACGGCTTTCCGCGCTGTCTTACGAACACCGGCAAGGTCACCGTCGGGGGCCGCGACGTCCCCGTGATCGGTCGGGTATGTATGGACCAGATTATGGCGGACGTGACCGACGTCCCCGGCGTATCGGCGGGGGACACCGCCGTGGTGTTCGGCGAGGGGGGTGCCGGCGCGGACGACTTTGCCGCTTCGGCCGGGACCATATCGTACGAGATCTTCTGCCGCGTCGCCCCCCGGGTAAAGAGGGTCTACACCCTCGGCGGCAAGCGTTATTCGGCGGATGAGCTGCCGTTCGCCGCGACGGGGGAGAGGTAAGCCGCCGGGGGTTTTCCGGCGCCCCTTAGCGGGTCGGTTTAGAGGGTTCTTCTTCGTGCGGGCACGCTGTACCCGGGGACGCGAGAGGGCGCGGCGGGGAGAGGTAAGTTTTCCGGCGACTGTACCCTCTCGGATTTGGGACTGCCCGCCGTACCGGGGGCGGGGCCATCCGTGCCGGCGGGCACCTCTCGGCGGTCTCGCCGCAGCTTGCCACGGAGCGAGCGGGCTTTCTCCGGCGGTCTCGCCGCCAATCCTTTCGGTGAGCTTCCCGACGGGGGCTCCCGCGCGTGAGCGGCCTTTTCCCGAGCGGGTCGTTGCCCCCGGTCGCGTGGCTGTGTGATATTGCGATCTTTCGGGGAACAAGACGCCGCGCCCCGCGCCCTACCGCGCCCCGCGCCCTACCGCGCGGGCGGGGTCTCTCCCCGGCAGTCTCTTCGGGGATTTTCCCGCTATGCTCTCCGTGTGAGCGCGGTTCTATCTTTTGCCGGCTTTTCCCTGCGGCTTCTCCCGGCGGCTCCCCTGCCGGTCAGCCCGGCTTGAGTGGGGTTTCCCCCGGCGAGGCTTCGGGAATTTCTCCCGGCGTGCCCCCCGCGCGGGCGCGGCTCGCCCTAAACGCGCGGCGGCGGGGCGGCGGACAGTGAGCGGTCAGCGACAGGCTGCCGGCGTGGTCTCGCGCGGGCGGGGTCTCTCCGGCGGTTTCGTTGCCCCCTTTTTGGCGGGGCTTTCCCGATAGGCTGCGCTCGAGCCGGCGGTTTCTCCCTGCGGCTCCCTCGTCAGATGCCCTGCGCTGGAGGGGTCTCCTCACCGCTTTTCTTGCGTCTCACCGCTTCTCTTGCGGCGGCGCATGCCCCGGACCAGGTTCACCGCGACGAGGGCCGCGACCGCGACCGCCACGCCCAACAGAACCCACAATATCACGGTTAGGGCCACCGGCGCGCGTCGGGGTTCACTCACCTCGAAGGTAAGCCCCGCCACAGCCGCTTCCGCCGCGCTTTCCGCGAGGCTTGCCGTATCGGCGTAGCAGCCGAGGGTGTAGAGCCTCCCCCCGCAAAGGGTGATATACTGCGCGCAGAAGTAGCCGTCCCCCGGGGCGGTGTCGCGGAAATACGTCCAGCCCCCTACCGAGACGGTCTCGCCCTCCCCACCGGTGAGCCTGCCCGCGACGTCGCGGAGAGCGTCCCCGTCAAGGCCCCGCAAGTCCGTCGTGTCCCGGGAAAACTCCGTTTCCACGCTCGAGAGCCGCAACTCGGCACCCCCCTCGCCCAGCGCGACCAACAGCACCCCGTTATCCTCCATATAATCGCGGAAGGAGGCGACGCTGTAGCCGAGCCGCGAGACGAGTTCCCCGTTCTCCGAGAGGTTATCGGCGGTAAGGGCGGTGTAGCCGGCGGGGAGGGTGACGGTCAGGCGCTCGTCAAGGCGGAGCGCGTCCCCCGCCAGCGCGGCGGGCGGCACGCTGAAGAGAGCCGCGAGCACCGTCAGAGCGGCCAACAGCGGCAGCATCCCCCGGAGTGCCCGGGGATTTTTTGCACGCCCCGCCCCGTTTTGCCTTGCGGATTTGCGGGGAATGTCCGCAAGTCCGGTGCCGCCCCGTCTCGCGGATTTGCCGGGAACGTGCGCAAGCCCCGCGCCGCCGCCTCTCGCGGATTTGCCGGGAATGTCCGCAAGCCCGGTGTCGCCCCACTTAGCGGGTTTTCCGGTAGCACCCGCGAGCCGCTCGCCGCTTCGTATTGCGGGTGTTCCGGGAGTACGCGCAAGCTCCGCGCCGCCCTTCTTCTCTAATTTGCCGGGAACGACCGCAAGTCCGGCGCCGCCGCCTCTCGCGGATTTGCCGGGAACGACCGTACGCTCCCCGCCGCCCCTTTTCGCGGGCTTTCCGGGAGCGCTCGGAAGCCCCGCGCCGCTCTTCTTCTCTAATTTGCCGGGAACGACCGCACGCCCCGCGCCGCCACTTTTCGCGGCATCACGGAGGGGCGCTTCTGACGTTAGCCCTTTGCCGCTTCGGCGGGCTTCCTCTTTGCCCGTCACAGCAGCCCGGCGCGCAGTTTCGCCGCCGTGAGGGTGTTGCGTAACAGCATAGCTATCGTCATAGGCCCTACCCCCCCGGGGACGGGCGTGATGTACCCCGCGATCGGCTCGACACCCGCGTAATCGACATCTCCGCAGAGCTTGCCGTCCGGGCGGTTCATACCGACGTCTATTACCACCGCGCCGGGCTTCACCATATCGGCGGTGATAAAGCGGGGCTTGCCCACCGCCGCGACCATAATATCCGCCTCCCGGCACCGTGCCGCGAGGTCGGCCGTCTTAGAATGGCAAACCGTCACCGTCGCGTCGGCGTGGAGCATCAGCAGCGCCATCGGCTTGCCCACAATATCGGATCTCCCCACCACGACGCAGTGTTTCCCCGCGACGGGGATACCCTCGTGCCGCAGCATCTCCATCACGCCGGCGGGGGTGCAGGGGGCGAAAATGTAGTCCCCCCGGGTGACGCGCCCGACATTTACGGGGTGGAACGCGTCCACGTCCTTGTCCGGGGAAATGGCGTTTATCACCGCGTCGGGGCGAAGGCCCCGGGGCAGGGGCAGTTGGCAGAGAATGCCGTGAAGCCGCTCATCGCGGTTAAGCTTATCCACCAGCGCGAGGATCTCGTCCATCGAGGCGGAGGCGGGCAGGACGTACTTCTCCGAGTGGAAGCCGACCTTGGCGCATTCCCGCTCCTTGGAGTTTACGTAAATCTGCGAGGCGGGGTCGTCGCCCACCAATATCACCGCGAGACCGGGGGTGATCCCCCGAGCTTTCAGGTCTTCGGTCTCCGCCGCGACGCGGGCCTTGACCTCGGCCGCTATCGCCTTGCCGTCTATGATTTTCGCCATAATTGTTCTCCTTGTTCTAATGCAGATTGTCTACTAAGCTTGCGCCCGCCCGGGGGAGGGTTGCCCTCGTGACAAGGGGATCATCCGATACGCCGACGGCGCCGGATTTGCGCCCGAGCCGGGGGGAGGGCTGCTCCGTTTCCCCGCCGCCGGGGACAGCGGTCGGGTTGCCCGCTATTTTGCCGCGCCGTCGGTCGGGGCTTCAGCCGTGCCGTCATCTGCGAGCGCCGGGGAGCTGTCATCCGCGACCGCCGTCACGCCGTCCTCGGTGACCGTTACCGTGTCCTCCTCCGCGCCCTCTGCCGAGCCGTCAGCCGGGGCCTCCGCGACTGCCTCGTCTTCCGCCGTACCCTCCTCGTCTTCGGAGTCGGTTTCAAAGACCGGGGAGTAGTCCCCGTCCGCGGCCGCGACGCGCAGTTTATGCCCCTTTACTAAGAGCACCGCCGCGCCCGTCACCGCCGCCGCGATACTCAGCAGCTGCGATACGCGGAAGGGCCCTATATAGAGGCTGTCGGTGCGAAGCCCCTCTATGACGGCTCTCCCGGTGCCGTACCACACGCAGTAGAGCAGCGCGACCTGCCCGCCGTACTGCCGCCGCTTTAAGGCCTTGTGGAGCAGGAACGCCCCTACAAGGCAGAGTATGGACTCGTACAGAAAGCACGGGTGCGCCAGGACCCCCTCGCCGAGCTCCGCCGCGACGTTCTCGCTTGTCATCCCGAACCAGGAGCTTCCCGTGGCGCTCCCGAACGCCTCCTGGTTGAAGAAGTTCCCCCACCTGCCGACCCCCTGCGCTATCAGGTACCCCACGGCGGCGAGATCCAACATATTCGCGAGCTTAATCCCCCGCAGGCGGCACATAATCACGCAGCAGACCACGGAGCCTATCACCGCCCCGTATATCGCGAGCCCGGAGAAGCCCCCGTGGTTAAATCCGAAGAAGTCCGCGACGCTGTGCACCGGCTCGTGGTAGAAAATGATGTAGTACAGCCGGGCACAGAGGATCGAGACGGGCGTCGTCACTAACACCACGTCCAACATTCGGTCCCGCCTGACGCCGGCGAGCTTCGCGTACCTGTAGCCGTAGACGAGCGCCAAGAGGAAGCCGGTCGCAATCAGTATCCCGTACCAGTAGACGCTCCACCCCGACCCCCAGGGAAGGGTGAACGCGACGGGGTTAATCTTCAGGTGAAGCCCGAATATCGTCACATTGTATGTCATAGGCGTACCTCCGCTCTCGTTATAGCTACAGTATAGCATACTTCGGCCGCGTTTAACAGGGGGAAACTGAAAAATAGTAAAATTCGACTTGCCAAATCACTCGCTTTGCGGTAAAATATCCGCGTAGCGGGAGTAACGCCGCCGGGTGCCGTTCGCGGCTCCGGCGGTACTGCCGGAGAAGGAGGTCGCCGGTATGACGGTTCTGATGGTAAACGGGAGTCCCAGGGCGAACGGTAACACGAGTTTGGCGCTCCGGGAAATGGAGAGCGTTTTCGCCGGGGAGGGCATAGAGACCGAGACCCTCCGGGTGGGGGCGATGGATATACGGGGCTGCCTCGCCTGCGGCTCCTGCGCCAAGACGGGCAGGTGCGCGGTGGACGACATCGTGAACGAGGCGGCGGCGCTTTTCGAGGCCGCGGACGGGCTTGTCCTCGCGTCCCCGGTGTACTACGCTTCGGCGAACGCGACCTTGGTGGCCTTCGCGGACAGGCTGTTCTGCAGCAGCCGCTTCGATAAGACTATGAAGGTGGGCGCGTCGCTCGTCTGTGCGAGACGCGGGGGCTGCTCCGCCACGTTCGACGAGCTTAACAAGTACTTCACCATATCCGGGATGCCGGTGGCGTCCAGCATATACTGGAACAGCGTCCACGGGAGGCTGCCGGGCGAGGCGGAGGCGGATTCCGAGGGTCTGCAGACCGCGAGGACCCTGGCGCGGAATATGGCGTTCCTGATTAAAAGCATCGCCCTCGGTAAGGAGAAGTACGGGCTGCCGGAGAAGGAGCCCCGCCGCTACACCGATTTTGTGGGCGGCGACAGGAAGTAGCCTTCCCCCGGTGAGGGCGGAATGTTCCCGGTAAGTTGGGTTATCTCGGCGAAGGGGGACTGGCCCGGCAAGTTGGGTTATCCCGGCGTGGGGGACTGTCCCGGACAGCGCATTTCCCCCGGCGAATCGGATCACCCCGGCGTGGGAGATTGTCCCGGCACAGTGTATTACCCCCGGTGCGGGTTGAATGTTCCCGGTAAGTGGGATTGCCTTGGCGAGGGGGACTGTCCCGGGCAGCGCATTTCCCCCCGGCGAGGGGACGGCTCCTGGCGTGTGGCGTATTCCCGGCGCGGGGGCTTGCTCTCCGCATTATATATCAAAGGCGGCACCCCCGCGAGACCGCGAGACGGTCGCGCGGCGCCGCTAAAAAGAAGGCGTTTTTATGGTAAACGTGCGCGAACCCCTGTCGGATTACACCGCCGCCGACCCCTTTATGACCTACGACGGCGGGACGGGCTACTACTATCTCCTTCCCACAAAGAGCGACCGGCTGGAGATATTCCGCTCCCGCCACGCGGGGAATATCCTCGGCGACGCCGAGAGCGCGGTGGTGTTCCGGGCAAACGGTGAGGAAAACGGGATATTCGGCGCGGTTTGGGCCCCGGAAATGCACAAGGCCCCGGACGGGAAGTGGTACATTTACACGAGCGGGCTTACCGATCCCGGAGACCGCAAGAGCCTGCGGCTGTTCGTCCTGCAGTCGAAGAGCGCCGACCCGTTCGACGGGTTCCGCTTTATCGGCTTATTGGATAAGGATCTCTACGCTATCGACCCCACGGTGCTCACTCTGCCCGACGGTCGGCAGGTGATGTGCTACTCCCGGGTGCTCTACACCTACGCGGGGCAGGTGCTGGAAATAGCCGAAATGGTAAACCCCTACACTCTGGGCGAAAAGCGGACCGTCATCGCCTCGCCCGAGTACCCCTGGGAGACCCTGCCCCCGTTTTGCGGGAGCAAATCCATAAATGAGGGCCCGTTCTTCGCGGAAAACGGCGGGCGGCTCTTTATATTCTACTCCGGCAACGGGGCGTACTTCGATGACTACTGTTTGGGGGCGCTGGAGTACACCGGCGGGGACATACTCTCGAGCGGCGCCTGGCGTAAGCTCCCGAAGCCCTTCCTTACGCAGGGAAACGGGGTGTACGGACCGGGGCACGCGTCGTTTTTCCGCTCGCCGGACGGCTCCGAGCTCTGGTGCGCCTACCACGGGCTCCACGAGCACAATTACGACGAGCATTTGGCGCCCCGCCTTCTCCACCTGCAAAAGGTGGAGTTTGACGGGGAGGGGTACCCCGTCCCCGCCCGGCCGCTGCCGAACGGTTCTGTTCTCCCAGCCCCCTCCGGCGAGCCGGATTAGCCGCGGCAGGTCATAGCGTGGGGGCCACGGGGGGTTCCCCGGCTCCGCGCGCCCGTAAGCCGCGATGTTTATAAATAAGCCCCGGTGCCGCCACGGACACCGGGGTTTTGATTTGTGACGCGGGAAGCGGTCGCACGCCCGATATTTGCTCAGAGAGCGGTAAATCTCCGTTAACTCTTTCGGGAGCGGCCGCTCAACCCTCCGTTGGCGCTTTTTGAGCGCGGTTGCCCGGCCCTACTGACACTTCCCTATGAGCGCCCGCTCGGCCCCCGCTAAACCGTCTCGGGGGCGCTCACCCGACCCCGTCAATCTGTTCTCGAAGCGGGCAACAACCTGTTCTCACTGACACTTTTAAGAAACACTCACCCGGCTCCCGTCAACATTCTCTGGGAGGGTCTTGCCCGGCCCCGCTATTTCTCGTCGGCAATGTTGGTGTAGGATGTGTGGGTGACGCGGCCGCGCTCCACGTCAATGGTGATTGTGGCGTAGAGGTGGCGCTTTCCGCCCACGGTGACGTACACCTCGGCGGTAATGTTTGAATACTTGGGAAGTTTCGCGGAGAAGTCCCGCGAGCCGCTGAGGAGGACGCCATTCTCGCTGATGTCGACGTTGTCCTTGAGGGTCTTGCCGTTACGGTAAAACTCTATTTCCACCTTGCCTGTTTTGCCGTAATGCTCGCCGAGGTATCCGTCGTTGAATTGCACGGTGAACTCGAACTCCGGCGGGACCCCGTTGCTCACCTGGAAGGCTATCTCGGAGCCGCGGGGAGCCTGCTTGCCGCTGCCGCCGGCGGGGGTTTGCTTCACGATGGTCCCCTCCGGGGCGTAGCTGTTCACTCGGGTGACTTCGCCCACTACAAAGCCCTTCTTAGCTACCTCTTCGCGTACGTCGGAGTCGAGCGTCTGGTTGACCCAGTTGGGGAGGTCCTGCATAATGACCTCTTTCCCGGTGCTGATGTAGAGGGTGATCTTCGCCCCTTCCGGGACGCTCTCGCCCCTCGCGGGCTCCGTGCGGACTATCAGCCCCGCCGCTATGTTCTCGTCGGGAATTTCCACTATCTGCCCCACGACGAAGTGCTTCGACTCTAAAATCGTCCTCGCCTGCGCTTCCGTTTGCTCGTAGACGTCGGGCAGGGTTATCCTCTTGGGGCCCATGCTGACTGTTACGGTTATGGTGGTGGATTCTTTAATGCTGCGCCCGGGCTTCGGGTCCTGTTCTATGATGTAGCCCGCTTCCTGTTTGTCGCTGTACTGCTGAATTACTTTGAAGTTGAGCCCCTTATACTCTTCTCCCGTGGCGAGGTCGTTGTACTTAACCCCCACCAAATCGGGGCAGGGGAAGCTGTCCGACGATTTGCCGAAGAGCCGGGGTATAAAGAGCGCCCCCAAGACCCCCAAGACTAACAGCAGCGCTATGGCAATCCCCACGAGGATGGGGATCAGAGGCGGGCGGGGGGCGACCTGTTCCTCTCCCCCGTCTGCGCCGTCCTCGTCCGCCGCCTCGGCGGGCTTATCCTCCACAAAGATGTTGCGGTCGAAGCGTATGGACGGGTCCCTGCGGAACTCCTCCAAGTCGCAGAGCATCTCGGCGGCGGTCTGGTAACGCTTGAGGCTGTCCTTCTCCATAGCTTTGAGGGTGATTTGCTCCAAGCCCACCGGGATTTCCGGGTTGATTTCCCTCGGGTTCTTGGGGGTCGACTGCAGCTGCATTATCGCGACGGAGACGGCGGCGTCAGCCTCGAAGGGCAGCTGCCCGGTGAGCATCTCGTAGAGGATTATGCCCACCGAGTAGATGTCGCTCTTCTCGTCCGTCTCGTCGCCCCTCGCCTGCTCCGGGCTTATGTAGTGCACAGAGCCGATGGTCTTGTTGGTCAGCGTCTCGTGCTCGCTGCGGGCGAAGCGCGCTATGCCGAAATCCGTAACCTTGATCTTGCCGTCCGGCAGGAGCATAATGTTCTGCGGCTTCACGTCCCGGTGGACTATCCCCTTATCGTGGGCGTGCTGGAGGGCGCGCAGGATCTGTACGGTGAAGTGCACCGCGTCTTTCCAGCGCAGCGCCCCCTGCTGGTCGATAAACTCCTTTAACGTGACCCCGTCGATGTACTCCATAACAATGTACTGGAGCAGGTCCCCGAAGCTGACGTCGTAGACCTTCACTATGTTGGGGTGGGAGAGTACCGCTATAGCTTTGGACTCGTTTTTGAACCTGCGCAGGAACTCCTCGTTGGAGGAGAATTCCTCTTTCAAGATCTTGACGGCGACGGTTCTGTTCTCCACGTTGTCGTACGCCTTGTAGACCGTCGCCATTCCCCCCACGCCGATAAGCTCGCGGATCTCGTAGCGACCGTCCAGCCTTTTGCCTACAAATTTATCCATTTTCCATACTCCCTAACTTTAGCTGACGCCGCCGGTCACCTGACGGTTTCGCGCGCCGTTTTCCCCGCGTCTGACACCGGGCCGCCCGGAGGTATTACCT
The DNA here is from genome assembly GCA_964406705.1 of uncultured Eubacteriales bacterium. Taxonomy (GTDB): domain Bacteria; phylum Bacillota; class Clostridia; order Oscillospirales; family Acutalibacteraceae; genus CAZRRV01. Next base: position 2,008 of record CAYOSS010000006.1, on the reverse strand, counting down.
TCAGCAAAACCGCGGTAACGTTGTCCCCGCCGCCGGCGTTGTTCGCGGCGTCCACTAAGGCGGCAGGAGCGTCGGGAACGGGGGTCCCGCTTAAAATACGGGCGATGTCGTCCCGCTCCACAAAGTTTGTAAGCCCGTCCGTGCAGAGGAGAATGATGTCTCCCTCGTAGAGCGCGACCTCGTCGTAATCCCCCTCGGCGGTGGCCTCCGCCCCGAGAGCCCTCGTGACCATATTTTTTCGCGGGTGACGCATTGCCTCCGACTCGGTCAGCTGCCCGTTATCCACCATTGACTGCACCAGCGAGTGGTCGCGGGTAACGGCGGTGAGCCTCCCGCCCGAGAAGAGGTAGGCCCGGCTGTCCCCCATATGCGCTATGGTCGCAGTCGCGACGGGAGGGGAGGAGTAGCCGAAAGGGATGTTGCCGGGGCCCCCGGCGCCGGTTGTACCCACCATGTAGCCGGTAGGGCTCGCCGCGCCGCAGTCTGCATTTGCCGCGCCGGTACTTGCGTCAGCTGTGACGCCGCCGGGGTCCGTTGCGCCGCCCGTACCCGTAACGCCGGTTGAGCCAGCCGCGTCGCGGTCCGCGCCCGCAGTGTTGCCATTTGGGCTTGTCACGCCGCTTGAGCCAGCCGCGCCAAAGTCGGCGCCCGTAATGCCGCCGCCTGAGCCAGCCGCGTCGCCGTTCGCACCCGCGATACTACCCGCGTTTGCTCCGTTGCCGTTTAAGCTTGCCGTATTGTCGGTCAAGGTCGCCGCGCCGTCATTCGGGGATGCCGCGCCGCGGTCCGCGCCCGTAATTTTGTCACCCGAGCCAGCCGCGCCAAAGTCGGCGCCCGCAATGCCGCCGTTTGAGCCAGCCGCGCCGCCGTTCGCGCCAGTAATGTCTCCGCCTGAGTCGACCGCGCCGCCGTTCGCGTCCGCCGCGTCATACTCCACCAAGACGGCGACCACCGTGGCCCCCATTCCGCTGTAGGAAGGGTTGCTCTCGGCGGAGGAGAGTATGGCGTCGTTCGCCGCCTCGAGGGAGGAGGCCAACAGGTGACGCGCGTCGGCGCAGTCCCCGTAGCCCCGCGCTATAGTCTCCGCCGCGACGCGGACGCCTATTTCCCCCGCGACGTTGCCGGCGTTGTAGCCGCCCATTCCGTCGCAGACCACGGCGTATCCCCCGCCGCCCGGGAGATCCCCGAAGAGGTAGGAGTCCTGGTTCGCGGACCTCACTCGCCCCCTGTCGGTCTTGCCATATATTTCCATAGAACACCTCTGTTCCCGCGCCGGGAGTTTCCGCCGCGATTGGTTGCCGTTCCCGCCCCGCCCGGCGTATCGGGGATTGCTGCCGCTAAGTTGGCTTTTTGTGGCGGGTTGCTCCGCGCGGCTTGCCTTTAGGCGAGCCTTTGCCCGACGCGCCGCCTTTCGGGGAAGCTGTTCGCCTCTCGGAGAGGCTGTCCTCGCGGGTTTGTCCCGCCGCCCGGGGCGGTTTATGCCCGGCGGGTTGCCCCGCGCGGCTTATCTTGCCGCCCCGGCAGTCCTCTGGCTGGTTGCTTCGGTGTGGCTCGTCCTATCGGTCGAGCAGCCTTCCGGCAGGTTGCAAGCCGCGAGCTTGCCACCACTACCGGGATATGCCGTATCCGTAAAATCAGTTGCCGCCGGGACGGAGTCGTGCCGTCAAGCTGCCCCCGCAGGGGGGGTTGCCCCGCGCGGCTTGCCTTTAGGCGAGCCTTTGCCCGACGCGCCGCCTTTCGGGGAAGCTGTTCGCCTCTCGGAGAGGCTGTCCTCGCGGGTTTGCCCCGCCGCCCGGGGCGGTTTATGCCCGGCGGGTCGCCCCACGCGGCTTGCCTTGCCGCCTCGGTAGCCCTCTGGCTGGTTGCTTCGGTGTGGCTCGTCCTATCGGTCGAGCAGCCTTCTGGCAGGTTGCCCGCCGCGAGCTTGCCTGCCGCCGGGACGCGCCGCGCCCATAAAATCAGTTGCCGCCGGGACGGAGTCGTGCCGTCAAGCTGCCCCCGCAGGGGG